>NZ_JBVVQT010000003.1:0-157189 GCF_055811595.1 Mesorhizobium sp. WSM4814 | reverse complement strand
CGGGGTTGCGGCGGCCCCGTCTGTGGCGGGGGGGGGCTGTTTCCCCGGGGGGGCGCCCCCCCCCCCCCCCCCCCGGCGCGTGTAAAATGGGCGGGGGGGGGGGGGGGCGGGCCCCCCCCCCCCCCCCCCGTCCGGTCGAGCATTCCGAAGGAGCTCGAAGAGCGGCGGGCCTTATTCCTCGATGCCCTTGGTGCCGCGCCGCTTGAGGTAGGCGTCCCAATAGAAATCGTCGGCATTTTCCGCGGTGACGATGGAAAAGCCGTTGTCGACGAAGGGCACGCTCATGCCGTTGAAGCCCGACCGCCGGGCGTCGTTCATCGGATCGATCAGTTCAGGATGCTTGGCCAGCCACAGCAGCATGAACCCCATATAGCCCTGCATGCCCTGGTTCGGGTTGACTGAGCCAAAGATTTCGCCGGCCTTGATCATGTCGAGGATCTTGGCGTTGACGTCGGCCAGCATGACCCGGATCTTGCCGCCGCCTTCCTTGGCGGCCTGAGCTGCGCCGATTGCCGAGTTGGCTTCCGGCATGAACACCGCGCCCAGATCGGGATGCGCCTGAGCAAGGCTGAGCACGGCCTGATAGGCCTTCGTCGCATCCTGGTTCGACGCAGCGCGGCCGACGAGCTTCATATCCGGCCATTTGGCTTCCATGCGGGCGATGAACGCGGCAATGCGCTTGTCGTGATTGTCCTGTCCGGGGTTTTCGAGGACCGCGTATTCGCCCTTGCCGTCCATCGCCTTGGCGACTGCATCGGCGGCATAGGTGCCTTCGGCGACGTTGTCGGAGGTGATGTAGGATACGCGTTTGGAGTTGGGCGAGTCTGCGGCGAATGTGACTACGGCCGTTCCCTGCTCGATGGCCCGATTGATTGGCTCGATGAAGGGATCGGAGTTCATCGGATGGACCAGGATGCCAGCCGGCTTCTGAGCCAGCGCCTGGTCGAACGTCGCTATTTGCTTGTTCACGTCGTATTCGGGGGTCCCGGTATATTCGGTCTCGCAGCCGAACTGTTTTCCAGCCTGCTTGAACATCTCGTAGACCGGGAACCAATATTCGACACCGGAAACCATGACGTTCATGACGTATTTTTCACCCGGTTCGCATTTGAACGGGTTAGCGGCCTGGGCAGCGGCGTGGCTTGCCCCCAACACTGTGGTGGCGGCTGCCGAAATGGCGAGCATGCTCAAAAATTTGCGCAAGAGTCCTCCCTCGGCCGAAGCCTGGTCAATGGGCGGTCGGACACTTGCGTGCCGCCGCTTGTGGTTGATGAGGCCGAACCTCCTCCCGAGGCCCAGCAGTTGATCATTCGCAGCAGTTGGCTCGAGTGTCAATAAAATTCACATAAAGAAATATATTTCACAACTGCTCGTGCACCCGCCCGGCCGAGACGACAACCGCCGCCATTGCAGCGGCCGTCCTCGTTCACGAGGACCGGCGCCGAAGCCGTTAGGGTCGCCAGGGTTGGTGAGTGAACAGCCAGGCAAGCTCAGGTCAGCGGTTTCAACTGACCTGTCGATGCTTTCCTGAATGACCTACGACCGTTGTAGGTCAAGGCAGGCAGGGATTGAATGTCAGGGACGGGCCTTCTTCCCCTCTCAGGGGACTTCAGATCGTCCAGCCTTAGACATGCACGGCAATCGAATTGCGCTCCACCAAGCGGGCCGCCAGGACACGGTGCTCGAAAGGTAAGGTGGCCTCCGCCAGCCTCTTCAAGAGAAGCTCCGCCGCCGCCGCTCCGATCAAATGGGCGGGTTGCGCGATGGCTGTGATACCTTGTGCCACGAACTGCATCCAGTCGAGATCGTCGAAGCAAAGCAGCGAAACGTCTCCTGGAATCGCAAGCTTCAGTGCGGAAGTCGCCTCCAGAACGCCTGTCGACATCACACCGTCGGCGGTGAATAGAGCGGACGGCGCATTGCGCATCGTCAGCAGATCGAGCGCCTCTTTGCGGGCCGCCTCGCTGGAATAGACCGTCACGCGGCGGATCAACTGCAGATCCGGCTCGATTCCTGCGGCACGATGGGCTTCCAGATAACCCAACAGCCGTTGCCAGCTTGGATGGTGGTAGCGAACCTCGGCGCTGGAGAGGTCGACGTTCGCCACAAACGAGCCGACATCATCGCGCTGGCCCGGACCTAGTTCGGCCAGTATGCCGATGCGGCTGTGTCCGGCCTCAATCATTGCAGCGATGCTGCTGCGCGTTACAGACACGTTGTCGACCACCACGGAATCGGTTTCCAGGCCCGCCACGATGCGGTCGAACTGCACCACGGGACAGCGGGCCGCGACTGCCTCACGAAGATGATCCGGCTGATCCGCGAAGGTCGACGAGACGATCAAACCGTCGACCTGTTTTTCCAGCAGCAGTTGCACTGCCTCGCGCTCGAGTTCGGCATTTTCGTCACTATTCGTAACGATAACCCCGAAGCCGCCACGGCGCGCAACATCCCCTATCCCACGCAAGACGCTCGCGTAGAATGGGCTTTCGATGTCGCCGACCACAACTCCGATAGTCTGCGTCTTACCGGTGATCAGACCTTTTGCCAGGCGATTGGGGCGATAGCCCAGCGCTGCTGCGGCGGCGCGCACCTTCTCCTGAACCTCGGGGCTGCTGTAACCGTAGTCGCCAAGCACACGCCCCGCCGTGGCGGAACTGACCCCGGCCCGGCGAGCAACCTCTATGATGGTTGCGTTTTTTGATGATCTTTGAATCACTCAGCAAGCCCCGCCGCCCATTCGTACGTCGCAACGACGAGCTAGTGGCAGTTAGGCCCGCCCCGCAAGCCAGAACTCAGCAGCACTCGCCGTTGCACACACTATTGCAATCAGAGCACCTCAGACAGAAAGCGCCGAAGACGAGGGCTTTGCGGATTGTCGAAAAGGTCCGCTGGTCGCCCTGCCTCGACAATCCGTCCCTCGTCCATGAATACGACCTGGTTTGCAACCTTGCGAGCGAAGTTCATCTCGTGCGTAACGACGACCATCGTCATCCCGCCCCGTCCGAGGTCGGCCATCAAGTTCAGGACACCCTTCACCAATTCCGGATCGAGGGCGCTGGTGACTTCGTCGAACAGCATAATTTCTGGTTCGAGGGCCAGGGCTCGCGCGATGGCCACCCGCTGCTGCTGTCCGCCCGAAAGATTTGCCGGCCGATGGTCTTTGCGCTCCAAGAGTCCGACTTCATGCAGCCTTGCTGAGGCCGCGCGCTCAGCCGCCTCGCGTGACATGCCTCTTACCTTGCGCAGCGCCAGGGTGATGTTGGCGAGCGCACTGCGGTCGGGGAACAAGTTGAATTGCTGGAAAACCATGCCGACACGCCGCCGAAGCTGGTCAGGGGTCTGGCTGTAGATGCTTTCGCCATCGAGCAGGATGTCCCCGGCTCGACACTCGACGAGGCGGTTGAGGCAACGCAGCAAGGTCGACTTGCCTGAGCCGGATGGGCCGATCAGGCAGGTGACCGTCCCGGGCTCCACTTTCAGACTGACGTCATGAAGCACCTGGACGGCGCCGTAGGCCATGTCGATATTCTTGACCTCGATGCTGCCACCCTTGAAGCGTGCGGGCGCCTTGGCTGCGCCCGGCAAACCGGCGTCAGCCAGCTCGGCGACTTCCTTGAGGCCGCTCTGCACGCCGCTGATACGCTTGCCGACGCGCATGCGCGTGTCGATGTAGTTGACGAGGTGGGTTAGCGGCACCGTGATCACGAGATAGAACACGCCGGCCAGCAAGAGTGGTGACAAATTGCCGGTCAGCACGGCCTGGTCTTGGCCGACGCGGAACAGTTCGCGTTCGGAGGCGAGCAGGCCAAGGAAATAGACCAGGCTGGAGTCTTTGACGTTGCCGATGAACTGGTTGACCAGTGCCGGCAGGACGCGGCGGATGCCTTGCGGGATCACCACCAGGCGCATGCCTTGGCCATACGTCATTCCGAGAGTGCGGGTGGCGTCGATCTGACCACGCTCGACGCTCTGAATGCCGGCCCGGAAAATTTCTCCGATGTAGGCGCCGGCAATAAGGCTGAGTGCCAGAATGCCCAGCGGATAAGGCGATGGACCGAACAGATCGCGGCCCAACCGCGCGAAGCCCTGGCCAATGATCAGAATAGTCACAATGGCGGGAAGCCCACGAAAGATATCGGTGTAGACCCGTGCGAGGAGTTTCAGCGGCCGGTTTTCGGAAATCCCCATCACGGCGAGGACGATACCGATCAGCGTCCCGAAAAACGTCGAGGCGACGGCAAGGATCAGGGTGTTCTTGAGGCCGACCATCACCATGTTTGGCAGAACGTCTGCCATCGCCTGGAAATCAAGGAAGCTGCGGGAGAAGGTATCGAACCAGCTCATATCAGGTCCATCTATAACTCGGCCGGGCACCGTTGCTCACGGGCCCGGCCGGAAAACACAGCAAAGTCGCTCGAACTCACTTCTTGGGCAGATATTGATCCGGCATCGGGGTGCCCGCGAACCATTTTTCGTGCAGCCGCTTCCAGGTGCCATCATCCATGGCCTCGCGCAGCGCCTTGTTCAGTGCCTCGCGGAAGGCGTCGTTGCCTTTCTTGACGACGAACCCGGCTGGCGCATCGAAGGACGGCACGTTCATTGTTATCTTCAGGTTCTTGTAGCGTTCTACATACTGCTTGGCCGACTCATAGTCGGTGAAATGGCCATCGATCGTCCCGTTGTTCAGCGCCGCCACTGCGGTGTTGTTATCGGGGAACTTGACGATGTCGCCCTTCAGATTCTTCTCGGCATAGATTTCCTGCAGCGTCCCCTGGATGACGCCGATGCGCTTTCCGGCGGTGCTCTCATTGCTCGTCAGAGCCGGATCGGCCGAAATGATCGACAGATAGCCGGCGATATATCCGTCGCTAAAATCCACGGTCTTCTTGCGCTCCGCAGTCGTGCCAATCGCGGCGACAGCGACGTCGAAGCGGCCGTTGGCGACGGATGGCAGCAGCGCCGAGAATTCCTGGCCGGTGAAAACAATCTGCTCCTCCTTGAACCCGAGCCGGCGCGCCACGTCGCGGAAGAGTTCAGCATCGAAGCCGGTGAAGTTTCCATTGGCGTCGGTGAAGACGTAGGGCTTCGCATCGCCCATCGTTCCGACGCTGATCGCCATCGGGTCGATGAGATTGTAGGGGTTGTCGCTCGCCTTTGCCTGCGTGGACCAGGCCAATGTGCCAAATCCTGTCACCAACGCGACGGTCAGCGCCAGACCGCATTTCACCAGGTGGCGCCTGCTCGAATTTGTTTGCATGTCTTCTCCTTTTAATCGGCCGAACCCGGCCTTGCGGTTCCACTCGACGTCTGATCCATCAAAAATGCTCTTAGGCGGCGTTTCGTTGAGCGGATGAGAACGTTATCACTTCCCCTAACATTATCCGTTCCTCGCGTCAATTGTTTCGGAGAATTTCGCAGCTAGACAGCTTTCCCGGGTGGAGCGTGCCGGGCCCCGCTAAGGATCTCGGGCGTCATGTTCCCGATATCTATTGCTGACGCATGGCCGATCGCGCCGTAGTACTGGCAGGTTGCAGCCGCCGCCTCTGCGGCATGGCGGAGAATGTCCTGAGGCGCCTCTTCGTTAAGCAGGCCGAGTAGCGTTCGGGCGATGAAGGTGTCGCCCGCGCCCAAGGTGTCGACGGGTTCGACCAGCCGCGCCGGAGTGTGGTAGGAGACAGAGTCTCTGTGAAGCACCGCGCCGGCTCGACCGCGAGTCACCAAAACCCACTTTGAACCACATGCAAGCAGCTCGGATACGACTGCGGCCAATTCCTTGTCGTCGAGACCATCCCCTGAGACGGAAGCCAGATAGCAAAAAGGTCCAATCTTGCGCCGGTGCTCCGGTTCCCGTCGCGTAGAAAAATCATAAGATAATAGAGAGTTACCTGACACTGAGGCAATCCACGGGTCTAATCCGCTGGACTGGCCGATATGCACGGCCTGAAAGCCTGAGAGAAAATCCAGATCTTCATGCGTCGGCGTGAACATCGAAACACCGAGGTCGAAATCCAGGAAAATCCGATCGGCGTTGTGGTGACCTATGAGGCAGTAAGCGGTCGGCCCTTCGAGGCGCCGCAATCGGGTGATGTCAACGCGCTCCGACGCCAGTGCGGTGCAGATCAGGTCCCCGGCCCGGTCTTTTCCGATCGCTCCAACATAGGCCGACTGCCCGCCGAAGCGGCTCAGGTGGACTGCAACATTGAGGCAGTTTCCGCCAGGATACATCTCGCCGCGATCAAGGTAGCAATCGACCACGTTATCGCCCATCGCGGCAATCTTGACCATTGCAGGACTTTCAGCTTATAGGATGTGATAACGTTCGCACAATGACTGCTACCTGTCAATTGCGCGCCGACCCCAACTCTGTCAGCGAGACGAGGATGCTCATGATTTCCGCCCTGCCTGCCGACGTAGAACGCGCTCTGAACGCCACCGCGGGCAGGCAGTTTTCGCACCTCTTTCTCGTGGCGTGCGGCGGCTCGCTCTCGATCATGATGGCAGGCAAATACTTCCTCGACCGCCACAATGGGACATTCGCCTGTGACAGCTACAACGCGGATGAATTCGTCTGCCGAGATCCGCGGCGGTTGGGACCTGACACGCTCGTTGTCCTTTGCTCGCAGACAGGAACCACCAAGGAGACAGTGCGGGCGGCCAATCATGCCAGGACGCGAGGCGCAACGACAATCGGCATGACGCTCGACCAGACGTCGCCCCTCGCGCGGGCGGTCGACCACCCGATTGCCTACCAGGCTTCGTACACGACGGGCAAAGCAATCGATGCAGCCTACAGCAATTACGGCGTGCTCTACATGCTGCTCGCCGGTTTGATCGATGCTCGGGAGGATGGCGGGCTAACCGACGACCTGCTGATCTCCCTGGGCCATCTTCAACCGGCCATCGAGCGCGCGCACCGGGCCTACGCAGACCGGTTCGAGGCGTTTGCCCCTCGCTTCGCACCTCGAGAGGCAATCTACACACTAGCCAGCGGCGCCAGCTACGGTGCGGCCTATTCCTACGCCATCTGCGTGCTCATGGAAATGCAGTGGTACGACTCGCAGGCAATACACGCGAACGAGTTCTTTCATGGCCCATTCGAAGTCGTGGATAAGGATGCTTGCTTCATTGTCTTGCTGGGTTTGGACGAGACGCGGAGCCTTTCCGAACGCGCCCGCGATTTCCTTATCGAGTACGGCAGCCGGGAAAACATCCTGGTGCTCGATGGAGCCGAACTCGACCTCAGCGGTATGTCCGAACACATCAAACCCTATCTCGTGCCTTTGGTCTTCTTCGACACTCTGTGGCGTTTTGCCTACAAGCTGGCCGGTTTGCGCGATCGGCCGATGCTCGAGGGCCGGCGCTACATGAAGAAGCTGTCGGACTACTAGTCCCGCCGCGCGTGTGGCGATCTCACACTCCCAGCCCATCTTCCGCGTAAAAGGATTTCTCTATGACTGCATCCCCTAAGCCGCGTCATGTCGTTGTTGTCGGCGCAGGCATCTTTGGCACATCGACCGCGCTGCACCTCGCCCGCCTTGGCCTTGATGTGACCATTGTCAACGACGGCGCGCCGTCTAATGGTGCATCCGGCCGTTCACTTTCCTGGCTGAACTCAGCGCGACGCGCGGACACTGCCTATCACCGCTTGAGGCTTGCAGGCATCGATCGTTATCGGACCCTGGCCGCTACAAGGCCGGAAGCCGCATCGTGGCTTCGCTTTGACGGCGGCCTCACCTGGGATGCAGATGACGAGGCGAACCAGATCGCGTCGATGTGGCAGTTGGAGCAGGATATTGGTTATGACTCGCTTCTGCTCGACCCTGCCGAAGTTGGCGCAGTGACGCCCGGCATCGATGCCAACGCGATCGCCCCGCAGGGCGCCATCTTCAATCCTGGCGAAGGATGGGTTGACCTGCCGTCTTTGATCGATCGGCTGCTCAATGAATTCCGCTCCCGCGGCGGCAAGCTTGTTCAGGACGCTGGACGCGTGCGGATAGTTGCCACAGGCGGTCGCGCACGTGGCGTCATCACTGCTGGCGGTACGCCGGTCGAGGCGGATGCAGTCGTCCTTGCCGTAGGGCCAGCGACGCCTTGCATGCTTGCGGAGATCGGAGTCCATGTCCCCGACGCCACCCCGATTTCACTTCTCTTGAAGACCAAACCGATCAAGACCGACCTCCGTGCCGTGCTGAATACGCCGCGTGTTGCGGTGCGCCCGACGCCGGATGGCGCACTTGTTTTGGATTCGGCATGGTCGGAGGAAGAAGTCGCGGTCAACTCAGACGGCACTTACACCGTGCACGACAAAACCGTAAAGGGACTGCTCGACGAAGCTACCGCCGTGCTCGACGGCAATCCGCGGCTCCAACTCGCAACCTACGCCGTTGGCCCGAAGCCTATCCCCGGCGATGGCGAGCCGGTGCTTGGCTCCGTCGAGACCGTCGCCGACCTTCACGTCGCTTTTAGCCACAGCGGCGCCACGCTTGGACTGATCGTCGGCGAATTGCTGGCCAAAGAAATCGCCTCCGGCAATCCGCATCCCATGCTTGCAACCTTCCGCGCCAACCGTTTCGGCTAAAAGGGCAATCGCGGCCGAGATCGAACTGTCCAGATGAGCCGCGGTGGCATTGCCCAGATGATCGCCTTCAGGAGGTTGATCCCTGCAGCTGACTAGGATAACATGACAATCGTAGTTTAGTTTTAGCCGCGGCCGCAGCAAGGCTGGTCCTTCACGCGCGGCGCCATCAAAACCCTTGAAACTCAGCACAGAGCGCCTGCCCGGCGTCTGTGCGACATGGCGTCCGCAACGAATGATCGACAAGAATCAGATTGCAGCAGAACAGGCAATTTTTCGAGCCTTCGCAAACAGCTATTTGCGTGAGCTGAATTCCGGGATTCCGGTGTTCCACCGCATCGGAGAACGGAACTTCGATTGCGTGGAGATTTCCCTGCCATCGCGGCATGCCGTGCTGCGCATCGAAATGAAATCCCGATCGCTTTGCGGAATGCACCTGTTTGGACAGATCTGGATTCGTCAGGATGCAGGTCCGAACTGGCACGAGATAGAACCGATCCTGGCCGTGCATCTGCTTGTGCTGGGAGCCAGAGAAGCCGGATCGGCCACGCACCGACAAGCCGATGTGGAGCTCCTCGAACGGATTCTTCAGAGCTGTCAGGCGACGAAGCGTTACCTCGATGCCGCCGATCGGGCGCCGCCACCGATCAGCTTTATAGCCGCGGAACAATCCCTGTATTTTGGACATCCGCTGCATCCGACGCCCAAGAGCCTGCAGGGCATGTCGAACTGGCAGCAGGATGTCTATGCCCCCGAATTGCGCGGCGGTTTCCAGCTGGCCTATTTCGCCGCCGCTGCCGACCTCGTCCGCGAGGATTCCGCCGGCATCGCGGTGACCGCGATCGTCAGCTCACTGCTGGGGAATGACGCCGGCAAGGTCGCCGCAGGCAACGGCGAGATGCTCCTGCCGATGCACCCGCTTCAGGCGCAAGCGTTGATGCTCGACCCGGCGGTGCGCGCGCTCATGGATTCAGGGCAGATCCGGTATCTCGGCCCGGCAGGGCCGGTGTTCACGGCGACTTCTTCGGTGCGCACGGTTTACAGCGATGATGCCGCCTGGATGCCGAAATTCTCGCTGCCCGTCCGCATCACCAACTCGAAGCGCGTCAACAGGCGGCACGAGCTGGAAGCAGGCGTTGCGGTGGCGCGCCTGTTCGAGCGCGCCGGGATCGACATGTTCGAGCCGCGCCTCGGCTTTCTCCACGACAGCGCATACCTGACGCTGGATTTTTCCGGACAGGCCGAGAGCGGTTTCGAAGTCATCTTCCGCGAAAACCCGTTCCGGGGCCGCGCCGACGATCCCGTGATCACCGTTTCGGCACTGACGGCCGAACCACGTCCCGGACACAGCTCATTGTTCGAAACCATCGTCCGGCGCGTCGCGCAGGATCAGGATATCTCGGTGCGGCAGGCGTGCCGTCGCTGGTTCGAATGCTATCTCGACTGTGCGCTCGATCCGCTGGTCAAACTCTTTGACCGGTTCGGCGTCGCGCTGGAAGCGCATCAGCAAAACAGCTTGCTTGACCTGTCGCAGCAGGGGCTGCCCAGCCGATATTTTTATCGCGACAGCCAGGGGTTCTACCTCTCGAACAGTTTCAGGGCCCGGTGGTATGGCCTGATGCCCGACATTGTCCAGATCCGCAGTCTTTTCTTCGACGACCGTGAGATTCGCGAGCGGCTCTCCTACTACCTCATTGTCAATCAGATCTTCTCGGTTGTCGCTCGCGCCGGGCATGACGGCCTGGCAAGCGAGGCCGAACTGCTCGCCATGCTGCGTGCGCGGCTCAAGAAGCTGGCGCAAGAGCTCACTGGCGCGGGCGGGGAATTCGCGACCAACCTGCTGGACAAGCCGCACATCACCGCGAAGGCCAACCTGGCAATCCGACTCGGGGATGTCGATGAGCTGGCCGAGGGCGGCAGCGCCGTCTACACGCATTTTCCCAATCCACTCAGCCGTGCCGGGCTATTTGTCGCCGCGGAGCAGGCACATGCCATTGCCTCTTGATCTCCACGGCATCCCCGAGCTGCGTGTGATGCGCCAGCTCGCGGAAGCCCTGGTCTATGAGGGCCTGGTCGATTGCGCGCTGTCGCGAGACGGCGGGAAAGCCCGCTTCGAATGGCGCTGCGGCGGCGCCTCGATACGCTGCGAGGGATCGATCGGCGCCTTCGGCCGGGTCAGGGTTGTCGCCGAGACGATCGAGCGGGGCTGCGCCGACCAATGGCGCCCGGCGACGCTCGGCGATCTGCTTGCGAGCATAGACACCTGCCCCGAACGGCGCGCGCAACTCACTTCCGAACTGGATCGGACGCTCGATTTCAGCGCCTGGAACCAGCTCAATCTCCGGCCCAAACCGCGCCGCGATCTGCCATTTGCGCAACTCGACAGCGCGATCGATGAGGGTCATCCCTATCATCCGTGTTTCAAGGCGCGCACCGGCTTCGACTACGCCGACCACGCGGCGTACGGCCCGGAAGCAGGCAACGCCTTCCAACTGGCCTGGCTGGCGGTCGCGCCCGAACGTCTGCACTCGGCGTATCCCACGGACGAGCAGGCTTTCTGGATGCACGAACTCGGCACCGAAACCTACGCGCTGCTGGACGAGCGCCGTGCCCGGCTCGGCGACAATGCAAGGCGGTTCGGCCTGATGCCGCTGCATCCCTGGCAATGGAAAGCGTTACAGGGCTCGGATCTGTCGCGCTGGCTGGCGGAGGGCTCCGCCGGATTCCTCGGCGAGGCCGGCGACCACTATACCGCCAGCCAATCCGTGCGGACGCTGTTCAATCGCGATCAGCCGCGACGCGCCAATCTCAAACTGCCGATGAATCTCATCAACTCGTCGGCCAGGCGCATCATCGAGCCGCATTCGGTGTGCAGCGCGCCGGTGATCAGCCGCTGGCTCAAGGACATTGTCGCCAGCGATCCGCTGTTCGAGGCGCGTTATCCGCTCACGATCCTGGCCGAATATGCCGGCACGATCGCAGATCGGGAAGGACCGCTGGCAGGACAGATCGCCGCGATCTGGCGGGAGGAGGTTACGAGCAGCCTCCAGCCCGGCGAAACCGCGGTGCCGCTCAACGCGCTGATGGGCTTGGAGAGTGACGGCCGGCCGTTCGTAGCGGACTGGGTCGATGAGTACGGGCTGGACGCCTGGCTCGACAAGCTTGTGGCTACGGTGGTGATGCCGGTGTTTCACCTGCTCGTCGGCCATGGCATCGCCACGGAAGCGCATGGCCAGAACCTGATCCTGATCCATCGCGATGGCTGGCCCGTGAGACTGGCGATGCGCGACTTCCACGACAGCGTCGAATATGTGCCGGGCTTCCTGCGCGATCCCTCCACTGTTCCCGACTTCCTCGCCTTGAACCCCGCCTATCGTGACGCCGCGCCGAACCAGTACTACTGGATGGAGAGCGCCGATTTGCTCGGCGAGCTCTGCCTGGACGCCTTGTTCGTCTACAACCTCGCCGAGATCTCGCATCTGCTGCGGCATTGTTACGGTCTCGACGAAGACAGCTTCTGGTCAGGCGTCGGCAGGCGGTTGCAGGACCATTGCCGGCAGTTCGGGCTGACACACCGGCAGGCCGCGCTTGGCCTGTTCCAGCCACGCATCCGCACGGAATCGCTGCTTCGACGCAAGCTCGCGCCACCGCGCACCGAATGCGCTCACGAAATCCCAAACAGCCTTGCAGTCGCGTAAGGAGACAGAAAACATGATCACCATCAACGACACGGTCTTTGATCGAACTTATTTCCGCGACGCGGCGGATCGCATTGCGGCCGCGGCGCAACTCGACAAGCGCGCAGGCGACCGTTTTGCGGTCTGTTTCTCCGAGGCGCAGGATTGGCTGGCGTTCTTCTTTGCCGCGCGCGCAGCCGGCGCCAGCGTGCTGCCGCTGCATCCCTCGACGCCATATGCCGCGGCGCGCCGGCAGGCGGAGACGGCGAAGTGCAACTGGCTTTTCTACAACCGGCTGGATGGCGAGCCGATCTGCGAGGAGCGCGCCAGCGAAGCTGGACAGCTGCTGCAGATGAGTTCCGGCACGACCGGCGAGCCGAAATGCATCGCGCGCGCCTGGAGCGACATAGACGACGAGATCGACAGCTACACCTCGGCGTTTGTCGAGCCACAGGACATGACGCCGTTGATCGCCGGCCCAACCACTCATTCCTATGGCTTGATCTGCGGCGTAATGGTGGCGCTGAAGCGCGGCCAGTCTCCCGCCATACTGGACACAGGGAACCCAAAATTCCTGCTGCGCAAGCTGCGCGAAACGGAGCGGCCCTACCTGATCTCGTCGCCGGCCATCCTTCACACGCTCGCCAGGCTCTTGCCGGCCGGCGAGCAGATCCACGCTACGATGACATCCGGCACCCTCTTGCCCGACCCCTGGTTCGGGCAGATCAGAGCCAAATCGAAATACATGTTCCAGCAGTACGGCTGCTCGGAAGCCGGCTGCATAGCGATCAACCGGGATGTGCAGGCGGCTAATGAAATCGGCCATGTGCTGCCGCGCTTCGCGTTGCGCGACGCCGGCACGGCCAGTGAGCCGAAGGAAATTGCCGTCGAGCGCAAAGGCGTGGTCGTCGAGACGCGCGACCTCGGCTACCGCCGCGACGACGGGATGCTGGTCTTCCTGTCGCGTCTCGACGATCTGATCAACGTCTCTGGCCTCAACGTCTATCCGAAGGAAGTCGAGGACGTGGTCATGACGTTCGGCGGCATTGACGACGCGGTCGTGTTCCGCAAGCAGGATGCATTCGCGGGCGAGCGCGTCGCGCTTCTGTTCAGCGCCGAACATGCGGTCGACCGGGCGCAGCTTCGGCAATGGTGCGCCGAGCGGCTTGCAGCACACCAGATGCCAACCGAAATCGTTCAGGTGGAGCGGATCCCGCGTCAAGCGAACGGCAAGATCAGCCGGCGCGACGTGGCTGTGCGCTACGGCACGGGCGAATTCGCGCTGGTACGGACGGAGGCAGCCTGATGACCTACGATCAGATAGTCGACGCGATCGGGACGGTCCTGCGCGACAGGCTCGACAACCAGCACATGGATGGCTTCGCGCCGCAAGCCAGGCTGAACGAGGATCTGTATCTCGATTCCGTGCTCATTCTCGAACTCATGCTGGCGCTTGAACTCGACCACGGTGTCGCGCTTCCCGAGGAGGTGGTCAGCCGTCAGGATCTGGACACGGTGGACGACTTGGCGCGGCTGTTCGTCAACGCCTCGGAACAGAATGGAACACTGATTAAGCCGGCTAAGGAACTTGTTCTCGCTTGCGCGGAACAAGAAGCGGCCGAGCGGATCGGCGTGCATGGCGAGGACTTCGTCGACATCAAGGTCCATTGCTTCGTCAGCAATGTCTGCCACGCGGTGAAGCAAAGGCAGCTCGATCATCGACCTTTCTTCTTCGGCGTCTGGGATGCGGGTTTCGCCGTCGATAAAAGCTGGCGGCTGGCGTATCACGCGCCTGAAATCAACCACGACTTCTTCCGCGATTGGTTCGAGCGCCTGTACGGCGCCAAGGTCCGCCAATGGTATCGGCCGGACGCAGCCAAGGTAGAGAACCTGGCGACGATGCTGGAGCTCCTGGAACGCAAGAAGCAGAGCGAGTACCTGATGGTCATGCTCGATCTCTTCCACCTGCCGGAGCGCGAGAACAAGTTCAACCAGAATCCGTTCCCGCACTATCTGATGTTGGTACACACCGAGGATCCGGCGGTTTGGATGGTTCTGGACCCCGATTTCCGCTGGGAAGGCAGGATCGAGAAGCAGAAAGTCATCAATGCGATCATGCAGCCGACCGTTGCCGGCGGCTTCATCTTCGACGCTGCCGACATCAGGAAACCGTCCGCCGTAGATCTGCGCGACTATTTCCTTGCCTGTTTCCATGAAGACGACAATCTGCTGACGCGCGCAACGCGCGAAGTCGTTCGGGCGCATCTGGAAGGCCGCGACGGCGTGAAGCTGCCCGAGTTGTCGATGGCGCTACGCGAGCTGCCGGTCATCTCGATCCGCAAATACGCGCTGGAGCATGGCTTCGCCTTTTTCTGGCGATCGCTGCAGCTTTCCAACGCCGGGTTCGACACGATCTGCGACGACATCGAATCCCTGATCCAGGAATTCAAGACGCTTCACTACGCCATCATGAAGCTCAGCCAGACAGGCGACGAAGCCTTGGCGCCGCGGGTGTTCGAGAAACTCGATATGCTGGACGCGATGGAGCGCTCGCTGAAGCGCCGCCTTGCCCAAACCTATCGGGTGTGGTGCGACACGCGCGGCCTCCTGCACGCGCCGCGCCACGATGTCGAGGACGCCGTCGCATGAGGCTGTCGCTCTGCACGATCACCTTCCGCCATCATCTGCTGTCGCTGGAGGACATCGCGCGATGGGCAGAGGCGAACGACTTCCAGGGCATCGAGCTCTGGGGCGCACACGCGCGCAACATGCAGCATATGACCGAGCGCAACGCCGAATGGATGGCGGCATTCGGCCTTTCCGTACCGATGCTCAGCGACTATCTGCCTCTCGATGACGATCTGGCGTCGCTGCGCCACGCCACGTCGAACCTCTGCCGCCTGGCCGGCCGCTGGGGCGCCCGCAAGGTGCGCACGTTCGCCGGCAAGTCGGCAAGCCGGGACACCTCGCCCGAAGCGCGCTGGCGACTGTCGGCGCGGCTCAAGGACGCCTGCATGATGGCGCAGGACCAGGGCTGCCAGCTACTGGTGGAGACACATCCGGGAACGCTTGCCGATACGCTGTCGTCGACGCAGCGCCTGCTCGAGGAGGTTGACCATCCAGCGCTGGG
Source organism: Mesorhizobium sp. WSM4814 (assembly GCF_055811595.1). NCBI lineage: Bacteria > Pseudomonadati > Pseudomonadota > Alphaproteobacteria > Hyphomicrobiales > Phyllobacteriaceae > Mesorhizobium > Mesorhizobium sp. WSM4814. The sequence goes on along the minus strand of NZ_JBVVQT010000003.1, from coordinate 141,804 downwards.
CATCAATTTCGACACCTTGCACGTCTGGGAAGGCGGCGCCGATCCGGTCGCCGCGCATCGCGCCCTGTTGCCGCATATCCGGCACTATCATCTGAAAAATGTCCGCTCGCGTGCCGACCTCGCCGTCTTCGAGCCGGCAAACGTCTATGCCGCGGCCGGAAAGCGGACGGGCATGACCGCGCTTTTCGACGGCGCGGTGGACTATCTGCAATTCCTCGACGAATTGTTCGAGCGCGAGGAGGTGGACGCCTCACTGGAATGGTTCGGCGGCGACTGCTTCAACATACTCGCCAACGACGCCCGCAACATGCGCCTGCTACGGGCGGACCGCGAAGCACCGGTTCGCGCCGGCGTCGCTTGAGCATCGACAGCGCCGCGCGTCCTTATGGATGCCGAAAGGGCGCTGTAGCACTTTGGCGCACGATCCGTTCCGAAGGCGCCAACGCAGACATCGTTTTTGCAGCCGGCTGGGCGATTGCCGAGGCCGGCGTTTTGCCAGGGATCAGAAGCGCGCGGTGGCGCTCAGCCGGAACGAGCGGCCGGGATCAAAGTGCGGCGCCACCCCGTCGAAATCCTGCCCGTAGGCCGCGCGGTCGGTATAGGCCTCGTCAAAAATGTTGAGCGCGTCGGCGCGCAGCGTGAAGTTCGGCTTCGAAGGCGGCGTCCACTCGACATAGGCGTTCACTACCTCGTAGCCGGGCAGCTCCTTCTTCTCGCTTGCCGGATCGGTTGGATGCCGCACCAGCGTCCTATCGGTTTTCAAGGCGATTTCGATGTCGCCACCGATTTTGACGCCCCAATCGTCGAATGTGTAGCCGGCGCCGATCATCACGATCTGGCCGAGAGGAGTCGTCAAATAGCGGCCGATCTCGGTATCAGCCGGCTTGCCGTCGACGTCGGCATTGATGTCGGCATATTTCACACTGACAAAGCCGGCGTCCCAATCATAGCGGCCGCCGATCTCCCAACCCTTGGAAACGAGATCGAGCGTTCGGATCGAGGTGAAGACAGGCACCGGTGACGTTTCGGGTCCGAACACCGGCAGGCGCGCGTCGTTGATGTCGGTGCGAAACACGTTCGCCTCGAAGGTGAAGCCGTTGTAGCGCGCCTCCAGACCGGCCGTATAGTTGTTCGACGTCACCGGCTCCGGGCCGTCGCCATAGGTCCAGGCGGGGTTCTGGAGGTAGTTTTCAGCCAGCGGAACGCCGCCCCAGACATGCGAGGTCCCCGCCTTTACCGTCAGGAACTCCGGCACAAGGTCATACTCGCCCGAAATGTTGCCGCTGACACCGGCGTTGTTCCAGTCCGAGTCGTCGATGCCGGTGAACCATTGGTGATCGGCGCGCCCGCCGAAGGAAATCCTGGCGCGGTCGAAGGGCTCCAGCCGCGCCTGGGCATAGGCGCCGATATTGGTGGCGCGCTCGTCCGTAAAGAACGGCTCCGTCGGGTTGAGATAATCCAGGTTGGCTTTGTCGTTGTAGAAGTCGAAACCGGCAGTGACGCTGCCGATGTCGAGCGCGAAGCGGTTCTCCACCTTGCCGTTGAAGCTGCTGGTCGCGCCGTCGGTCGGCGACACGATATTGGCGTCGGTGCGGTCCGTTTCCAGCGTCCCGATCTGGGTGCGGCTGTAAGCGAGTACGATCTTGGGGTCCCACCACCCTTCCGGCGACGTATCCGTATAGGTAAAGACCGTGTTCTGGCGGCGAAGATCATAGTTCCGGAGTTCAGGCTCGGCGCCTCGGTCGATATAGACGTTGGCGCGATAGGGGCGCAGCGCGTCGTCGCGGACCTGCTCGTGGCTGAGTTCGAAACGATGGCCCTCGACGCTCTCGTAGGCGATCTTGGCCAGTCCGCTGATCAGATCGGTGCGGGTCCCAGGCATCTCCTGGCCGTTGCCGGCGGTAAAATTGCCGCCACGGCCGTAATTGATGTAGCCGAGATACTCGAAGCCGTCCTGCCGGCCGAAGCCGCTCACCCCGGTGGTGAACGTCTCGCTGTTGGTGTCCCATATGCCGGTGACGAAACCGCCAAAATTGCGGCCGGGTTCGAGCAGGTCGACCGCATCCTTGGTCTCGAAACCAAGCGAGCCCGCGAGTGCGCCCGGACCGGCGTCGGCCGGCGCGACGCCAGCCTGTACCGACGCTGCCTTTAGAAGTGCCGGGTCGAGCAGATAGGTGCCGTTGTGGTGGAACACCTTGTTGTTCTGTCGCGACCCGTCGACGGTCACCGCCAGATTGTTCTCATCGACGCCGTTGACGTAGATCTTCTGCGTGCTGGGGATCGCGCCGCCGACGGCGATCTGCGGCTCGCCGGAGAACACCTCCCTCAAATCCTGCGGTTTCTTGCGGTCGATCTCCTGCTGGTCGATGGTGATCAGGTTGGCGCCGGCCGTCGCGTTGGCGCCCGCCCCCACGTCGACGACGAGAATGGTGTCGAGTTGCGTGCCCCCGCCGGGAACTTGAGCTGTTTCATTTTCTTCGGTCGTGCTCGTCCCGGCTTCCGCTTCCGGGGCGGGGGCAGACTGCGCCAGCGCTTCGGGACACAAGAAAATAGACATCGCGGTGCTGACGGTCAGCGCTCGCAACAGATCGGATGACATCGGCTAAATCCCCTCGAATACGGTAGCCCCGGCTGGCGCGAACCGCGCCTGTTGGGACTGCCTTAACCCATCGGTTGCGCTGCGGCAACAAACTTGATAATAAAAATCCAGTTATGCAAGCCGTTGTAACTGCTGCGCTCTTCGAGCGCTGCAGTCGCGGAAGCATTCTCAGCGTGGTGCAGATTCTCAGGCGTGATGCAGGACGGTCAGCCGACCGGCGATGTTTTCGACCCGCATCGAGAAGCCAAAAATGCTCTCCAGTATATCCGGCCGGATGATGTCGCCGGTTTCGCCCGATGCGATAACGGCGCCGTCCTTCATCGCGACGATGCGGTCGGCGTACGAGGCTGCATGATTAATGTCGTGGAGCACGATGAGCACCGTCTTGCCGTGCTCGTCGGCGATTCGTCTCAGCGTCCGCATCAGGTTTCTTGCATGAAACATGTCGAGGTTGTTCAGCGGCTCGTCGAGAAGGATGTAATCCGTCCCCTGGCAGAAGGTCATGGCGACGAGGGCGCGCTGCCGTTGCCCGCCTGACAAGGTGTCGATAAAGCGCAGCGCCAGGTCGCTGAGATCGAACTGTTCGAGCGACGCCGCGATGATTTCGTGGTCTTTCGCGGTCAGCCGCCCGCGGTTGTGCGGGAAACGACCGAACCCCACCAGTTCGGCGACACGCAGGCGGCTTGCGACGCCGGGATCCTGTCGCAGGATGGCCATAGTCCTGGCCAACTGCCGGCTCGGCGTCGTGTCGACCGGCAGCCCGTCGACGGTGATGCGGCCGCTTTGCAGGGGCCGCAGGCGGGCGATCAACGACAACAGGCTGGACTTGCCGGCGCCATTCGGTCCGACAAGCGCCGTGACGCCGCCCTTCGGCACGGTCAGGCTGACATTGTCCAGAATGCGGCTGCCGCCAAGAGCCAGGGAGACGCCTGCAATCTCGATCATCGCCGGCCCCCGGCAAATAGAATGGCGAGGAACACGATGCCACCGACAAACTCCACGACGATGCCGAGGCTGCCTTCCCCGCCCAGAGCATGCTGGAGGATTGTCTGGCCGCCGACGAGCACGATTATCGCCGTGAGCGCGGCTGCCGGCAGAAGGATGGCGTGCCGGTCGGTGCCGACGATGCGCCCAGTGAGCGAAACCACCAGCAGCCCCAGAAACGCCATCGGTCCAACCAGCGCCGTCGACGCCGACACCAGCGCGGCGACAACAACCAGCAGCCCGGCAGCCGTGCCGCGCCACGCCAAGCCCAGCCCAATGGCTGTGTCGGTGCCCAGCGCGAGCACATCGAGAACATGTCGCGCCCGCCAGGCGATGGCGACACCCGCCACGGTGATCGCGCCGGCCAACAGCAGGAGATCGGGTTCCACCGCGTTGAAGCTGGCGAAGACCGTACCCTGCAGTACGGCGAAATCGTTCGGATCCAGCAGCCGCGCCAGCAACGTCGTCAGCGATCGGAACAGCACGCCCAGCACGACGCCAGTCAGCAGCATCAGCGTCAGGTCGAACCGCTGGCGAAGCATCGGCAGGAACAGCGCCAGCGCGAGGCTGGTCATTGCCGTGAAATTGCCGAGGAAGTGCAGGCGCGGATCGATGCCGGCAACGCCGAAACCACTCAGCGCAAAAACCAGCGCCGTCTGGCAGAAGACGTAGAGCGCATCCAGGCCCATGATCGATGGCGTGATGATGCGGTTGGCGCAAACGGTCTGGAACACGACCGTCGAAACCGCCACCGCCACGCCGACCAGAACCATCGCAGCCAGCCGCGCTGCGCGCAGTTCGACCACGAAGGCGAGATCGCCGCGCAGGCCGATCGTCATGAAGGCCACGCCGGCCAGCACTGCGACCGCCGCCATTATCACGAGGCGGCCCTCGGGCCGCACCAGGCCGCGTTGCATCAAAACTTCAGTCATTGCTGTTTCGGCCAAGCAGCAGGACGAGGAACAGCACCGCCCCGACGACGCCGAGGATCGTGCCGACCGGAACCTCGTAGGGGAAACGGATGAGCCTGCCCATGATATCGCAGGCAAGCACCAGCGCCGCGCCACCGCCGGCGACCCATGGCAAGGTGTGGCGCAGGTTTTCGCCGGCGAAGCGCGATACGATGTTGGGCGCGACAAGGCCGACGAACGGGATCGTACCGACGACGACCACGGTCAGCGCGGTGATGGCCGAGACGATGACCAGGCCGAGCCGAAGCATGCCGGCATAGTTCAGGCCGAGCCCTATGCTGACGTCCCTGCCCAGCGAAAGCATCGTCAGGCGGTCGGCCGTCCACCAGGCCAATACGACCAGTGCGCCCGCGACCCACAACAGTTCATAGCGCCCGCGCAGGATGCCGGAAAACTCGCCCGTCATCCACACTTCGAGATACTGCAGAAGGTCCAGGTGCCAAGCGGCAAAGATCGCGGCGGCGCCAATGACGCCGCCATAGACCAATCCGAACAGCGGAACGAGAAAAGGTTGTGTCGGCGGCAACCTATGCGCGAGCATGAGGAAAACGGATGTCCCGGCGAGAGCGGTCACCGCCGCGCCGGCTGCCTTCCATCCAAGCGATGCATCGGGCCAAACCAGCGTCACCACCAGTATGCCGAGTGCCGCCGATTGCGCGGTTCCAGCCGTCGAAGGCTCGACGAAACGGTTGCGGGCAAGCGTCTGCATAACAAGCCCTGCGATGGCCAGGGCGCTGCCGGCCAGAAGTGCCGCCAACGTCCTCGGCAAGCGGCTGATCATGATCAGCCGCAAGGCTTCCGGGTCGGAGGCCAGACTGCCTATGGTAAGCTCGCTGACGCCGACGAACAGACTGGCCACAAACAGCGCCAGCAGGGTTGCGGCGCCGATTGCCTGATAGGCGAAGCCTTGAGAGCCAAGCGATCCGGCGGTCATTGGGTGCGCGAGAAAGCGTCTCGAATGGTTTTAAGCACGCGCATCGTCGACTGAACGCCGCCTGCAGCGATGTAGAAATCGGCAGCCGGCATGTAGACCACCTGCCCTTTCTTCCAGGCCGTGGTTTCGGCCACCAGTTCATTGTCGAGCGTCGCCCTGGCATTCTGCTCTCCCGAACCGATCGCTGCGGCGCGATCGAGCACGATGAGCCAGTCCGGATTGGCGTCGCGGAGGAACTCGAAGGAGATCGCTTCGCCGTGGGTCGCGGCCTCGACACCCTCGACCGCCGGCGTGAGCTGGAGCGCCGAATGCAGCCAACCGAAGCGGGACTCCTTGCCATAGGCGGTCACCTTCGGGCCGCTGGTCATCAGGATCAGCGCCGTGCCCTTGCCCTTGACGGCGGCACGCGTCGACGAAAGCGCGTCATCGAGTTCCGAAGCAAGCGCCGCCGCCTCGGCCGGCTTGCCGACGAGAGCGCCGTAGGTCGTCAAGCGCTGCTTCGCCTGGGCGAACAGATCATCGCCATTCATCGTCATATCGATGCTCTGCGCAATCCGGCTGGTCGCCGCCAGTTGCGGCGAGGAGCGCCCGCCGACAATGATGAGGTCCGGCGCCAGCGCGCTCAGCGCCTCCAGATCGGGCTCGAAGAGGGTGCCGACGATTTCCGCGCCGTCCTTCAACACGGCGAGCTCGGGCACATAGAGCTTGTCGGGCAAGCCGGCGATCTTCACGCCCAGGCTGTTCAACGTATCGACCGCCGCAATGTCGAACACCGCGAGCGTTTGCGGCGCCTTTCCGACCGTTACCGGGCCCTTCGCGGTTTCGATCTCGGTTGCGAACGCCTGAACGAGGAAAAGCGCCAATGCCGGCAAGGCCAGGACCGACTTGAGCCATCTCATGAGCATGCTCCGTGTCGCAAACGACGCTTCAATCGCGCCAGGCCAGCGGCTGGAGATTTTCGCGGAAGGCGAACCGGACGAGATGCGACTCGATGACCTGCTTGGTCTCGGTCAACGCCTTGGTGTCGGCCGCTTCCACCACTATGTCCAGCCGTTCGAGACCGGCATTCATGGTAGCCGTGCCGCAGGAGAACCGGCACTGCCCATGCCCATCGCCATAGGCGACCTCGACCTTGTGCGCGAAATGCTTGCAAAGCTGCTGGAGATATTTGCCCGCATTCGGCGTTTCGCAGCGCGTGATCGCAGTCAGCATGGAGACCTCATAATATGATGTTTACACTCCACTTATCGTAAGCTATCCGTTCGGACAAGTCGGCGCCGCTGAGCAGTCGCCGCAAGAAATGCCTGTAGCGACAGCTCTCGCATAGCCATGCTCCTGGCAGGCCAGACCTTCGAACAGAAAAGCATCCCAATGCTGCGCAGATTTTTCGCCTACTACCGCCCCTGGAGAAGTCTGTTCATCCTGGATTTCTGCTGCGCGGTTCTGTCTGGCCTGCTGGAACTCGGGTTTCCGATGGCCGTCAAGCTGTTTGTCGACGAGTTGTTGCCGACTCAGCAGTGGCTGCTGATCCTTGCTGCGTCGGCCGGCCTGCTTGCCATATACGTGGTGAACACCGGACTGATGGCGGTCGTGGTCTACTGGGGCCATATGCTCGGTATCAACATTGAGACCGAGATGCGCCGGAAGAGCTTCGATCACCTGCAGAAGCTCTCGTTTCGCTTCTATGACAATCACAAGACCGGTCACCTCATCGCCCGGGTCACCAAGGACCTGGAGGAAATCGGCGAGGTTGCCCATCATGGCCCGGAAGACCTGTTCATCGCGATCATGACGTTCATCGGCGCCTTCGCGCTGATGTTCCTGGTCAATCCGCAGCTTGCGCTGATTACGGCGGCAATTGTGCCGCTGGTCGCTTGGGTGACAAGCCGCTATGGCGCGCGCATGACGCGCAACTGGCAGGCGCTTTACGGGCGGGTCGGCGATTTCAACGTTCGCATCGAGGAGAATGTCGGCGGCATGCGGGTGGTGCAGGCTTTCGCCAATGAAGACCACGAGCGCAACCTGTTCGCGCGCGACAACGCCAGCTACCGCAAGACCAAGCTCGATGCCTATCGTATCATGGCCGCAAGCACGTCGCTGAGCTACATGAGCATGCGGTTGATCCAACTGGTGGTGATGATCGCCGGAAGCTATCTCGTGCTGCGTGGCGAACTTTCCAGTGGCGGCTTCGTTGGCTTCCTGCTCCTGGTCAATGTGTTCTTCCGGCCGATCGACAAGATCAATTCGGTGATTGAAACCTATCCGAAAGGCATCGCCGGATTTCGCCGCTATGCAGCCCTCCTCGACACTGAGCCGGACATCGCGGATCGGCCCGGTGCATTTGACGCACCGATGCTCCGGGGTGACATCAGCTACCGGGACGTCAGCTTCGGCTATAGCGGCGAACGGCCGGTTTTGAAGAGCATCAATCTCGACATCGCAGCAGGACAGACCATCGCCTTCGTCGGGCCATCCGGCGCCGGCAAGACGACCCTGTGCTCGCTGCTGCCGCGTTTTTACGAGGTCGACAGCGGCGCCATCACCATCGACGGTCTGGATATCCGCGATATGACGCTGGCCTCGTTGCGCGGGCAGATCGGTATCGTGCAGCAGGACGTGTTCCTGTTCGGCGGCACGATCCGCGAGAACATCGCCTATGGCCGGCTGGACGCGGTCGAGAGCGAGATCGTCGAGGCCGCGCGCCGCGCGCGCCTCGACGAACTCATCGCCTCGCTGCCGGAAGGGCTCGATACGATCATCGGCGAGCGCGGCGTAAAGCTTTCGGGCGGTCAGAAGCAGCGCCTGGCAATCGCGCGCATGTTCCTGAAGAACCCGACCATCCTCATCCTGGACGAGGCGACTTCGGCACTCGACACGCAGACCGAGCGGGAGATCCAGCAGTCGCTGGCAGAGCTTGCGCAGGGCCGAACGACGCTGGTGATCGCGCACCGGCTGGCGACGATCCGCAATGCCGATCGCATCGTGGTGGTCGCCGATACAGGCATCGTCGAACAAGGTCCGCATGATGAATTGGTGGCGCGCGGCGGCGCTTACTCACGACTGGGCGCGGCTTCAGATTAAATGAGATGCAGCTCTCAAAGCTCGGGCCGAGGAGAGTTCTCCTGAAACGCACCCGATCGGGCTGCGCAACCAAACCCGCTCCAGCCCACGCTACGAGATCGAAAAGGATCTTCCCTGCGCTGGGCGTGAGGTGATTCCAGGCGGCGGGCGAGCCCGCCGCCTGGAAGTCGAATCTCGACCGTGTGGCCGAACGCTGTTATCGGCTGCCCCACATCCCCTGTCCGTAACCAGGTCCGGGCTTATCGAAGTTCGAATTTCCTGCCGAGGTCGCTGCGCTGTCGGTCGTGTTGACACTCGCTGTGCCGCTCGGGTCGAGCGCGTAGCCGTTGTCGGACGCCATCGAATGGTCACGGGTCTTCGGATAGAAGGAGCCATGGCTGTAGTCGGAGCCATAGTGGTCGCTGCCGGCAAAAGCCATGCCGGAAGCAAACAGCAAGGTGGCAGTGGCAAGAACGATCTTGAGCATTTCAATTCTCCATTTTTGAGGGTTAGCGTTTGGCCTCGACGCGCCGTGCCCCGCACCGCATCGATGAGGCCGTCTTTTCATGCCCTTTGGGCAAACCGACCAACCGCTATCCTCCTGGATGTGCGGCGGCAGGTTGTTCAGCGCACGGTCTCTTGTTGCGTTCGTGCGCAGTTCGGTGGGCTGCCCAATGGCAGCCGAGATCATCACCAATCGGCAGTGTCAGCGCGGCCGTACGAATGTCGGCTGTTCCCGATCAGCCGTCGCGTAGCGGGGTTGACGTCTGCCCCTTGTCGATCATGGCGTTGCAAGAGCCGACGAGCCCCTTCATGGCCCGGGTGGTTTTGGCCAACAAGGCTCGCGCGGAGCCGGTCGGGGAAATCGTATGAAGCAACTGGCCTATGCATTTTGAACCTCAGGTTTCGGAGCAAAAAATGTCGACCCTCGCCAAGACTAGATGTTCGGTCTTAGGCTCTAAATATTTTCGTTTCGTCCGTTTATTCTTCCGCGTCTTCGGATCTTATTGTCATACACCGCTTTCGTTTCAGGCGTTTTTCTGTATCGCGGTGGGAGTGTTTCGTTTGTTTCAGAGGCACGCGCGACGAGGCGGGACGCATTTTGTGGATGGTCGTCCTCGATGGCGCGACACCGGCTTGCGCATGCCACAGGCCTGTCCGCCTCGCTCGACCCAAGGACGGACAGGCTCAGCCTCGGCTTACGGCCGGATGTTGTGGTTGACGCGGAAGAGGTTCGCCGGATCGTATTTGCGCTTGACCGTGACGAGCCGCTCATAGTTGGCGCCGTAGGCGGCACGTACACGCGCCTCGCCTTCATCATCCATCATGAAGTTGATATAGGCGCCACCGTGCGGGTTGTGCTTGTGCACCGCAGCCCAATATTCGCTTGCCCAGCGCCTCAGCTCCAGCGCCTTCGTCGGGTCGGGGTCGATGCCGGCGATAACCATGGACCAGCGCGCTCGCCGCGCTCCCCAGGCGGTGGCGTCCGGAGCCACTTCCTGGACCGCTCCGTCGATGGGGTAGAGATGCATCAGCGACAGCTCACTCGGGGTCTTCGAGCCGTGCTCGGCATGGACTGAGATGGCCGCATCGGACAGCTCGTCGACATAATCGCCCTTCCAGTACCACTGCAAGCCCTTCGGCAGCAGCGGATCAAACAGCGCCTGCAGATCGACAAAGGGCATCTGCATCATACCGTCCATCAAAGGCCCGGGAAGCGCGTCGCGCACGGGCTGCATCGCCCGGATGCCGTCCTCCTCCGCGCCGTTGTAGCAACTGATCAGCGCGCAGACGCGCCTTCCCCAGATCTCGCGCGGGAAAGGGTCGCAGGAGGGCACCGTCTTGATGCCGAAGAACATCCCGAGCTCTCGCGGCGCTCCGGGCAGGAAGCCGCGGTACCAGCGCATGATCTCTGCGGTATGCTCGATGTCGAAGAAGATCGGCCCGGCATAGACATCCTTCGCCGGATGCGCCTGAAATGTGAAGCGCGTCACGACGCCGAAGTTGCCGCCGCCGCCGCGCAGCGCCCAGAACAGCTCCGGGTGTTCGTTCTCACTTGCCATAACGACGCTGCCGTCGGCCAGCACGACCTCGGCCGCAAGCAGATTGTCGATGGTGAGGCCGTGTTTGCGCGTTAGATGGCCAGTGCCGCCGCCCAGCGTCAGTCCGGCGATGCCTGTGGACGAGACGAGGCCAGCCGGCACCGCCAGCCCATGAGCGCTGCTGGCGCGGTCGACATCGCCTTGGGTGCAGCCGGCCTCGACGCGGACCGTGCTGGTCCCGAGATCAATATCGACCCGATTCATCGGCGACATGTCGACGACCATTCCGCCGTCGCAACTGCCGAAGCCGGGACCGCTGTGGCCGCCGCCGCGAATGGCAAGAAGCAACTGCTTGTCCCGGGCATGATTGACTGCCGCGACGACATCGGCGACCTCGGCGCAGGGGATGATCCAGCGCGGCCGCTTGTCGATCATGGCGTTGTAGAGCCCGCAAGCCTCTTCATAGGCCGGATGGTTTTGGTCAATAAGGCTCGCGAGGAGCCGGTCGGGGAAATCGTGCGAAGTAACTGGCTTATCCATATTGAACCCTCAGGTTTCAGAGCAAGACGCGTCGACACTCGCCAAGACTAGATTGTTCATCCTGGGCGCTGGACATTTGCGCTTCGCCGGTTGAATCTGCCGCATCTGCGGCTCTTCTTGTCCTACACCGCCTTCGTTTCAGGCGTTTTTCTGTGGTGTGGTGGGAGTGTTTCGTTTGTTTCAGCGCGCGCCCCACGGGGATGACAGGCGACACGTCAGCGCCGGCGATGTCTCCCACGCGCCGAAATAGTTGAAACAAATCACGCGTCGCCCGAACGCGTGCTGAAACAAAGAGGGGCTATTATCCGCCTCGCGGGATCACGCGAACAAAGGGAACGACCATGCGGCCTGATAATCCGGTGCCATCCACACACACAGGCTATGCCCTTTTTGACGCCAACCATGTTCTCGTCGACAGCAATCCGCAGATATTTGGAAGCCGGCGGCTCGACCGCGGCGAGATGCAGCCGACGGACGCCATTGCCGCAGTCGCCGAAGCCCTCGCACGTCTAAAGAGTTTCGACGGCCGCCCTATCGAGCCGGGCAACGCATTTGTTGAAAGCGCCGCGGCGCGATGGACACAAATCGACGACGCTCCAGTTGAAGCCGAGACATTGGATGGCCGGTGGAAGTTGCTCACCGCACATCCTCGGCCGGATGGCGGCATGGCCCTGGTAAGCGTCGACATTACCGAGATGAAGCGAGCGCAGATCGCGCACCAGGAGAACGCCGAGATATTCCGCTGCATCACGGACAGTCACCCGCTGCCGGTTTGGGTGGTGGACGCGGGAAGCAGGCAGATCCTTTACGAAAGCCTCGATGCGTCGAACCTGCTTGGCCGAAAATGGACGCCGAACGAGCCGCAGTTCCTGACGGATCATTTCGTGAATTCTGGCGAATTCGATGAAATCAGTTCTCTCGCCAGCAACAGCGAGATTGTCCGGGATCACGAAATCCAGCTCAGAAACACAAGCGGATCGGCCGTCTGGTGTTCGACCAACTGCCGTCGCGGCGTCTATGGCGGGCGCCCCTCGCTCATCATCGGCGTATTGGACATCACGGAACGCAAGCAGCGCGAGGATCTGTTCGGTTTCCTGATCAAGCATCATCCGTTGCCGGTATGGATGAACGATGCAAGTTCGGGGGAACTCATCTACCAGAGCAATGCTGCCGAACGGCTGCTTGGATGGAGCAAAAAGGCGCAACGCGAGACGGTGCGGCTCGGCGATTACTTTGTCGACCCCGAGAAACACCGGGAAATCAATCGCGAGCTCATGCAAAAAGGCGTCGTCGAAAATTGCGAGGTGCTCCTCAAAAGACCCGACGGCCAGGAGTTCTGGGCCACGGGCAATCTCAGGATCGTCGAATTCCAGGGCCGGCGAGTGGTTCTCGCCGGCATCGCCGATGTGACCAAGCAGAAGAAGCGTGACGGCGAAGTCGCCGCGGCGCGGGAGATGCTCGCGGACGCCGTTGAATCACTCTCCGAGGGATTCGCGCTGTACGACGAAGACCACCGCCTGGTCATGTGCAACAGCCTTTACCGCGAGCTGAACCGCCCGGTTCGGGATCTCGTCGAACCGGGCGTGGAATGGAACGAACTCCTTCGCGAATCCGCCAGGCGCGGCGTGTACCGCAATGCGGTTGGGCGCGAGGATGAGTGGCTCGACGAGCGGCTCCAAAGCCGGATCGAGTTCCACTCCCATTTCGAGGTCCCCCTCTCCGACGGCAAATGGCACTCGGTATCGATACATCCCACCGATCTTGGCGGCTTCGTCGTAACGCGCACTGACATCAGCGAGCGCAAGAAGGCCGAGGCTTTCGAGCGCGACGCCACGACACTGCTGCAAAAGGTGCTCGATGCCTGCCCTTCGCCGATACGCATGACCACGTTCGAGGGAGAAACGCTCTACCGCAATCCTGCTACCAGAGATCTCTACGCCGACCGTCCTCGGATAACCGACCAGTATGTCGATCCAGACCATAGCGCGATATTGGAGCGCACCCTGATCGAAAAGGGCAGGATCGATGATTTTCGGGTCCAGCAGTACGACACCGAGAACAAGGCCTTCTGGGCTTCGATTTCCGCTCGCCTGATCGATTTCCAGGGAAGGCAGGTGATAGTGTCGAACACGACTGATATCACCGACATGATCACCGCCCAGCAAGAAACGCGCAAGGCCAACGAGCGGCTGATCGACGCGATCGAATCTCTGGCCGAAGGGTTTGCCCTCTACGACAGGAACGATTGCCTGGTGCTGGCCAACAGCAGGTACCGCCAGATGCACGCGATAAGCGCGGATGTGCTCGTTCCCGGGGTGAACTGGTTCGATTTCCTCCGCGTGACCGCAGAGCGCAACCAGTTTCCGGTTCCACGCGACAAGATCGACGACTGGCTTGCCGAGAGGGCAAGGGACCGCCGCGAATTCCGGCAACAGGAATTCCGTCATACGGACGGGCGGTGGTTTTTCGTCTCGAACTGTCCGACCCGCGAAGGCGGGTTCGTGGTCACCCGTGTCGACATTACAGAGCGCAAGCGGGCCGAGGAGGCCGCCAAGGAAGCGGATGAACTGGTCCGTAAAGTCCTCGAAGCCTGCCCCGTCAACATCCAGATGACCCGCGCGCATGACGGGAAGCTGCTTTACCGCAGCCCCGCCACCGTTGATCTGCTCGGCGACGTCACCAGCGCCGTCGACTATTATGTCGATCCTTCAGAGCGGAGGCGATACGTCGAGCGGCTGCTCGCGACGGGGTTGGTCGACGATTTCGAAACCCAGCTCAAACGCAAGGACGGTGGTACCTGCTGGTGCTCGATTTCGTCTCGACTGATCGATTACCACGGTGAGAAGGTGATCGTTTCCCACGCCTACGATCTCACCGACCGTATCGACATGCAGCAGGAATTGGAGCGGCAGCGCGAGACGCTGCACCAGAACGAAAAAATGTCGGCGCTCGGTGGATTGCTGGCCGGGGTGGCGCATGAGCTCAACAATCCGCTCTCGGTGGTGCTTGGCCTGTCATCGCTGTTGAAGGAGACCGCTGCCGACGCCAAGGTCGTGGAACGCGCCGACAAGATAAGCAAGGCAGCCGAACGCTGCGCCAGGATCGTCAAGACATTCCTGGCTATGGCCAGACAGCAGCCGACGCGAACCTCAAACGTTGCGATCGATGACATCATTTCCGAAGCGGTCGAAGTGGCGAGCTATTCGATTCGATCGTCGGACATCGGGCTTTCAGTTCATCTTGAACCTGGTCTTCCCCTGATCTGGGCGGATCCCGATCAGCTTGGCCAGGTGCTGATCAACTTGCTTGTCAATGCAGAACAGGCGTTGCACGGCTGGGAAGCACGACGGACAATCACGGTTTCAACGCGGCTTCATCCCACAACCGGCAACATAGTCGTCAGCGTTGCCGACACGGGTCCGGGAATTCCCAAAGAGATACGTCCCCGCATTTTCGAGCCGTTCTTCACGACCAAGGAGATTGGGGCAGGGACTGGGATCGGGCTGTCCTTTTGTCATCGGATCGTTCAATCCCATGGAGGAACCATCGAGGTCGAATCCCCCGAGGGGGGTGGCTCGACCTTCATACTTTCGCTGCCTGCTTCGGACCGTCTCGACGAAGGAACCGAAACGGCCGAAGACGAGCTCCCGAATTCGACCGGCATTGCCTGTCTGGTGGTGGACGACGAAGAGGAAGTGGGTGAGCTGGTTGCTGAGGTGCTCAGGCGAGATGGTTTCAACGTCACCATTGCCAAATCCGGCGAAGAAGCGCTGCTGCACCTCAAGAACCGCACTTTCGCGGTGATCCTGAGCGATCTGAAAATGCCTGATATGGACGGACGGGGATTGTTCAACCAGATTGCCAAGCTCCATCCGGCCGAACTCGACAGGTTAGCCTTCCTGACAGGGGACACGATCAGTCCGGACGCGCAGATGTTCCTGCGCGCCGCGAAACGGCCCTACCTTGAGAAACCGATCAAACCGAACGAGCTCCGTTCGTTTGTCTCAAATCTGGTCAACAACAATGCTTGACAGACCCGTTGATTTGCACGTCACTTTAGAGGCAGCTTATCCATTAGGCTGGTTGCTCGGTGGTCGATTTTGACGACGCACGCACATGTAGTGGTCTGCGATGACGAACCGGATATCCGCTACACGGTAGCGGAATATCTGGAGCACCATGGCTATGCCGTGACGCCCGCCAACGCGGGGCCTGCCCTGCGTGAACTTATTGAGAGCCAGCACGTCGATGTGGTCATATTGGATATCCGAATGCCAGGTGAGGATGGCCTCTCCCTGGCGCGATATCTACGAGAGCACTCAGACGTCGCCATTATCATGCTGACCGGATCGGCGGAAATCGTCGACCGCGTTGTCGGATTGGAGATTGGCGCCGACGACTATGTCGCCAAGCCCGTCGACCTGCGGGAGCTGCTGGCGCGGGTCAAGGCGGTGCTGCGCCGAACATCGGCGAGCGAACGCGCTGCGGGGAAAGCGAGTACTTCGGGCCCTCACCAGGTCCAGTTCGGCAAGTGCCGCTTCGACCCGGACGCACACAAATTATACAACGCCGACGGGGTCGAAATAGCGATCACCCCGATGGAATTCCGGCTTCTGAAAGTATTCAGCGAACATCGCGGACGCGTACTCAACCGCGATCAACTGCTCGAACTCGCCCATGACCGCGGATGGGATCCCTTCGATCGCAGCATCGACATTCGCGTTTCGCGCCTGCGCAAGAAAATCGAGGCCGATCCCTCCAAGCCGGAGGTGATCAGGACGATCCGCGGCATGGGTTACCTCTATTCCTGAGCGCTGCCGCCTTGGCCTGGCAACGCGGATCGCCCGTCTCATGGGCATTGGCGGCGGAGGCCGCCAGATGGGGCATTGGCGGCGGACGCCGCCAGAAGGTGGCGATGGACTCAGCCCGCCTTGTCTTCTTGGCCACGCTGCAAGCCGCGGACCACCAAGCCAATCTCGGACCGACTGATCCCGATGTCCTTCAGGAGGCCATCGTCCATTGCCGCAAGGGTCCGTTCCGCCATGCGGTGAATCCGGTAATTCCGAAATGAGCGGTAAGCTGTTCGCATTCTCGACATCGCAATACTCCATTGATTGGCGCCGCGGGGTGCAGCGGTGCCGTTGGATTTAAACCATCGCTGTTTCAGGGGTTTTTCCGCGCCGAACTCGAAGTGTTTCGTTTGTTTCAGTGCCGGGATGGACTTTTGAGAAGGAGTTCCATAGTCCGACCGACGACACTCAAAACCACCTCCTCAACGAGGCGGTGGACCAGCCAGCCGCAGCGGAGTAAGGCAGCGGGTTGGGTCATCTTACCAAAGTGCGTGGCGCAGCATGACGTGCAAGCGTTGCGAATGCGATCAGACCGGCTACCGGTGGAGTACGCATGAAGAAGACTGTCGTTAGAGTCGTCTGTGCCATTGGCCAAGCGGGGCAGCTCGGCCTCAACGGCGGCCTTCCCTGGGAAGGCAACCGGTCGCCGGAGTTCGTCGCCGACGTTGCACGATTTTTCGACCTGACCAGAGGACACGTCTTGCTCGCCGGTCCCAAGACGATCGCGAGCGTTCCGGATTTTGCGCGCGCGGATCGGGACCTTGTCGTCGTTCGCTCCAGCATGGATCCCGAGGCCACACTCCAGCGCTTCGTCGGCCGCGTCGTCTTCATCGGCGGCGGTCCACCAGTGTGGGACGCCTACGCGCGCTTCGTCAGCCATTGGGATATCACGCGTCTGCCCTATGACGGGCCAGCGGACCGCTGGTTCGATGCAAAATGGCTTACGGCGGGTGGCGAGATTGCCAGAAATCACAACGACCCCAGAAATCACCGCGACCAATGAAGGCTCGGCTCACAGCGGGCACCGCGATGGAACGATCGCGGTGCCCGTAGTCTGTACCCGCACATTTAGCAGTTCGCCCCAGTCTGCGGATCGCACGCCTTGTTTTCTTGCTGCTGTGGTTTGGGCTCGGCCTGTTCCGGCTCGGCCTGCTGCTGCTCGGCGGCGGGCTGCTCCTCAGCCTTCGGCTTCTCAGGCTTGGCCGCCTGTTCGGGCTCGGCCTGCTCCTGCTCGGCGGCGGGCTGCTCCTTGGCCTTCGGCTTCTCAGGCTTGGCCGCCTTTTCTGGTTCGGCCTGCTCCTGCTCGGCGGCTGGTTGTTCCTCAGCCGTCGGCTTCTCAGGCTTGCCCGTCTCTTCCGGCTCGGCCTGCTCCTGCTCGGCGGCCGGTTGTTCCTCGGTCGGTTTCTCAGGCTTGGCGGTCTCTTCCGGCTTGACCTCGTCATCCGGCGCCTGTTCGGTCGTTGCTGCGCCTTCGGTCGGCTTCGATTTCCGGCCTGCCTGAACCTGCTTCACCTCCTCGATGTCTTTGAGCTCAGCTGGTTTGGCCTCGGGATCGGCTTTCACTTCACCTTCAAAGACCGTGACCGTATTGTTTTCCACTTTGCCGGCCTGCTCGGGCGTCTCGGTCTCGCTGACCTCGACGACTGTCACCTGCTCGTCCGTCTCCTTCTCGATCACATCAACATCAATGACTTTGTTGATCACCACGTTGTTCTGGATGGTCACGTCGCCGGCCGGCTCGGCCGCCTCGACAATGCGCACAAACTCCGGCTCATCACGGATAACGACGACAGAAATGTCGTCAGCAAGGAATTCGCGGGTGGGGACCACGACCCAGTAAAAATCCGGCGTGGTGTCGATGGTCACCTCGATTGAAATCAAATCGGGATCACGGCGCGGCGGCAGCGGAGCCCAGATGACGTGCTCCCTTTCGCGCCGCCAACTCACCCATGCTGGCGCCCAACGAGTGCCGGGAACCCAGTACCAGCCGATGTCGTCGGCATAGCCCCAGCGGCCGTAATGGTAGGTCGCCCACCCGAACGGCTCGTCGGACACCCAGAGCCAGCCATACTGCTCGGTATAGACCCAATGTCCAATGGTATACGGACGCCAATCGTCAGGTACATCAACCGGGACGAAAACGGTCGCTCCCCGGTACGAAACCCAGTCACCATGGGAAGACAGTTCATCGTAAAATGTGCTGATCGAAACGGAAACGTCGGTGGCAGCCCTCGCCTCGGACACAAGCGACAATGGCGCCACCGGGCTGGGAATCTCGACGACCGTGAGCAAGCCGGCGGTTACGCCGCCCAGCATCAGCCGTACAACGTTTTGGGCAAGGACGCGTTTCATCGCAGTTTCCTCCGAAACAGATCGCCCTTCATCGTGGAAACTCACCGGCTGTCGAATTGTTCCCGCTTGGCATCACCGCGCCTTGCTACAGGGTCGTCTTGACTTCCCCGATCTCGGCACCAACTACGGTTATATGAACGCCACAAAAAAGATCCGTCGCGATTTTCTTTTCCGGGTTTGCCCCATCGCGGGATCGTAACCCCCGGCTCGGCTGCCATATGCCCCGGGCCGCGGGGCAACCACTAAAAATCGACATCGAACGTAGGCAGGCCAGCACCGGCTCTGGGGCATCGGTTTTGAGCAAGATCTGCCTCGAATTGGCCAGTTAAACCATGCTTGAGGCAGCCCGCTCAACTGAGAATACGAGTATTCGAAAATGCAAGATAACATCAAGGCGCGGCGCAAGCCGACCATCCGCATCTCGAAATCGGACCATGCGCGTTTATCGGCGCTTGCGAGCACCGTGGCCGCACGAAATCCGCAGGCTTCCGATGACCTGCTCGCCGAACTCGAGCGAGCGCGCATCGTTTCCGATGGTTTGATCTCCGCGGGCGCCGTCCAGATGGGTTCGACGGTGACGTTCAAGCCCGATACCGGTGATGCGAAAACGGTGACGCTGGTTTTTCCTGGCGATGCGGACATCTCCGAAGGCAAGGTTTCAATCCTTACGCCGATCGGCACGGCCCTGATCGGCCTCTCGGCCGGACAGTCGATCATGTGGACCGCGCGAGATGGGCGCCGGCATGAATTGTCGGTGCTTGCCGTGAACCGGCCTGTTCGGGAAGGCGATGCATCCGATCAGCGTGCACCAGCACCTTCGACGACGGCGGGCGACTAAAGCGCGTCGCGTTTGACCGGCCTCATGCGGCGCGCTTTAGGTTGTTGCTTGTTTCCGCGAAAACGGCGGGCATCAACGCGCCGAGGATCTCAAGCGCCTTCTCCACGAACGCCTCGTGATATGGACAACCGGTGCTGAAGCAAACGGCCCGGCCCTACGCCGACCCGCTCTTACCAGCCGGCGGTTGGATGGATCGACTCGGGTTAGGTGGGCCTTGCCGCGTGGCAAAAAAATAACAGGTTGGCTGTCGGGAGGCGCACCACTTGTTCGTCCTTTGGACAGGAAGCAACGAGACCAGGTGAAAAAACCGTGAGAGAGCTTAGATCATCGGACACATCTGCGGACGATGTGATCAAGGCCGACCTTATAATGGTGTTCATCGGTCCCGTTCTGGCTGGCGAGGCGCCCAAGGGCCGGTTCGACTGAGATCTGGCAGTCGCGGCGCGAACAAATACCCCCAAGAACCGAGGAGATTAGATATGACGAAACTCGTGACCTGCCTGTGGTTCGACCACGGCGAAGCACGCAAGGCGGCAGAGTTCTATGCCGCCACCTTTCCCGACAGCCATGTGGATCGGCTGAATGCGGCCGCGTCGGACTATCCCGGCGGCAAGGAAGGCAATGAACTGACGGTCGAGTTCACAGTGCTCGGCCAGTCTTTTATAGGCCTGAACGGCGGCCCGAATTTCAAGGCGAACGAATCCGTCAGCCTGATGGTGCTGACCGAAGATCAGGAAGAGACCGACCGCTACTGGAAGGCGATCGTTGGAAACGGCGGCAGCGAGAGCGCCTGCGGATGGTGCAAGGACCGGTGGGGCTTCTCCTGGCAGATCACGCCGAAGCGGCTGATGGAACTGACGACCAGTCCCGACCGCGCCAAGGCCAAGCGCGCGATGGAGGCGATGATGACGATGAAGAAAATCGATATCGCGGCGCTGGAAGCCGCAGCAGCAGGCTAACCCGATCCAAAGCAACGACGCCCTGGTGAACTCAACGAATGGAGATGATCATGCCCAACACAGTTAAACTGCACCGGGTTCTCGCCACCAAACCCGAAAAGGTCTACCGCGCATTTCTGGAACCTGACGCGGTCGCGAGTTGGCTCCCGCCCTTCGGTTTTACCTGTACTGTGCATGAGCTTGAGGCGACGGAAGGCGGCAAGCACAGAATGTCGTTTCGAAACTTCACGACCGGGCAAAGCCATTCCTTCGGCGGCACCTATCTGAAACTCGTCCCCGGCGAGACGCTCGTCTACAGCGACGTGTTCGATGATCCGAACCTTCCGGGCGAGATGAAAGTGACCGTCACGTTGACGGCCGTTTCAGTCGGAACGGAGATGACGGTGGTTCAGGAGAACGTGCCCGATCTGATCCCGGTCGAGGCATGTTATCTCGGTTGGCAAGAGTCGCTGCGCAAGCTTGCTCACCTCGTCGAGCCCGAAATCACGCAATAAACCGTCTGCGTGATCTCATCCGGCTGCGACAACAAGGAAACCAAAATGACCAACCAGCAGATCACCATTGCCACCACGATCGCCGCGCCGATCGAACGCGTCTGGGAGGCCTACACGACGCCCGGCGATATCACACAGTGGAACTTCGCTTCCGACGACTGGTGCTGCCCAAGCGCGGAAGCCGACCTAAAGGTGGGCGGCGGCTACAAGGCGCGCATGGAAGCCAAGGACGGCAGCTTCGGCTTCGATTTCGAGGCAGTGTACGAAGAGGTCGAGCCGTACAAGGCGATCGCATTCGCCATGAGCGACGGGCGCAAGGCGCGTACGACCTTCGAAGCTGCAGGCAACGGTACGAAGGTGACGACCATATTCGATGCCGAGACGCAGAACTCCATCGACATGCAGCGTGACGGCTGGCAGGCGATCCTGGACAACTTCGGGCGTTATGTTGAATCCAGCGCAGGACATGAGCAAGTTCAAGGAGGTCGCTGAACTCCGCCGGAAGCAGTTTTTCAAGCCCTGTCGGCGGAGACGATCGTCGAGATGATAGCGCTCTAAACGCCCGAGGCGATGATCGAGATCGAAGCCATAGCAGCCGTGGCTGCAGACGACGGTCTATTCGCCTCCGGACCTTTCAACGACCATCCGCTGCTGACCGGTCGCGCTATGCACTCAAGCGAAACCGTGTGACGTCGATGGCCGCGGCCATCAGTGTCTGCGTGTAGGATGCCTGCGGATTGCTGAAGATCGCCTCGGTCGGCCCTTCCTCGACGATCTTGCCCTGCTTCATGACGATGATGTAGTCGGCCATGGCACGCACGACGGCGAGATCGTGGCTGATGAACAGGTAAGACAGTTCATGGTCGGCCTGCAGCTTGCGCAGCAATTCGACGATCTGCTTCTGGACGGAGCGATCGAGCGCCGACGTGGGCTCGTCGAGGACGACCACCTTGGGCTTGAGGATCATCGCCCGCGCGATGGCGATGCGCTGGCGCTGGCCGCCGGAGAATTCGTGCGGGTAGCGATTGCGCGCATTCGGGTCGAGCCCGACCTCACGCAAGGCCTCGACGGCGCGGAGGTCGCGTTGCCTGCCCGACAGGGTCGGCTCATGCACCAGAAGCCCTTCGGTGATGACCTGGCCGACGGTCATGCGCGGCGACAGCGAACCGAACGGGTCCTGAAAGACCAGCTGCAATTCGCGCCGCAGCGGCCGCATGGCCTGGCGGTCGGCGGCAGAAATATCGCGATCGCCAAAGCGGATGAGCCCATCGCTTGGCAGGAGCCGCAGCAGGGCTCGGCCGAGCGTCGATTTTCCTGAACCGGATTCGCCGACGATGCCGATGGTCTGGTTGCGTTTGAGCCGGATCGAAATGTGATCGACTGCGCGCAGGATCAGCGGCTCTCCGGCAAGAAACCCGCCGCCGATCTTGAAGGTCACCTCGACATTCCTGCCTTCGAGCAGGACGGGCGCATTTGGCGGTGGCGGCGCCTTGGTTCCGGTCGGCTCGGCGGCCAACAGCATCTTGGTATAGGCATGCTGCGGATTGACGAAGATCGCTTCCGCCTCGCCCTCCTCGACGACTTCGCCGTAGCGCATGACATAGACCCGGTCGGCAAAGCGCCGGACAATGCCGAGATCGTGGGTGATGAAGACGATCGCCATGCCAAGCTTGCGCTGAAGTTCGGCGAGCAGCATGAGGATCTGCGCCTGGATGGTCACGTCGAGCGCGGTCGTCGGTTCGTCTGCGATCAGTATGTCGGGATCGTTGGCCAGCGCCATGGCGATCATGACCCGCTGTCGCTGGCCACCCGACAATTCGTGCGGATAGGATTTCATCCGCCGCTCGGGATCGGGAATATGGACCAGCCGCAAGAGCTTGAGCGCCTCTTCGCGTGCTTGCGCCGCGCCAAGCCCACGATGCCGGCGGATCGGTTCGATCAGCTGGTTGCCGATCGAATAGAGCGGATCGAGCGAGGTCATCGGCTCCTGGAAGATCATGCTGATCTTGCGGCCGCGGACTTGGTTGAGCTCGGACTTGTGCAGGGCCAAAAGGTTGCGGCCGCGATAGTCGACGACGCCCGTCGCCTCGCCGTTCGAGGCCAGCAGGCTCATCGCCGCCATCATCGTCTGGCTTTTGCCGGAACCGGATTCGCCGACCACGGCAACGGTTTCGCCTGCATTGACGTGGATGTTGATGCCCTTGACCGCCTCGACCACACCGTCAAGCGTGCGGAAGCGGACGCGAAGGTCCTTGACGCTGAGGATGGTTTCGGAGGTGTCCATCTCAACGATCCCTCGGGTCGAGCGCGTCGCGCAGGCCGTCGCCGACGAAATTCAGTGCGAACAGCGTCGAGACAAGGAAAAATGCTGGGAACAAAAGCAGCCAGTTGGCGGTGCCGATGTTCTTGGCGCCAGTCGAGATCAGCACGCCCCAGCTGGTCATCGGTTCCTGCACGCCGAGCCCGAGGAACGACAGGAAACTCTCCAGGATGATGACTTGCGGCACCAGCAGCGTCATATAGATGACCACCGGGCCAAGCAGGTTGGGAATGACGTGGCGGATCAGAATGCCGCGCTGGCCTATGCCCATCGCCTCCGCCGCCTGGACATATTCCTGCCGCCGGATCGACAGCGCCTGTCCGCGCACGATGCGCGCCATGTCGAGCCACAGCACGGCGCCGACCGCCAGGAACATCAGCACGAAGTTCCGGCCGAAGAACACCACCAGCATAATGACGAAGAAAATGAACGGCAGCGAATAGAGCACATCGACAATGCGCATCATCACCTCGTCTATCCTGCCGCCGGCAAGGCCGGCCGCAGCGCCGTAGAGCACGCCGATGACGCCCGCAACGACCCCGGCGAGCAGGCCGATGGCCAGGGAGATGCGCCCGGCCATCAGCGTCCGCGACAGGAGATCGCGGCCGGTATTGTCGGTGCCGAACAGGAAATACTGCTGCCTGACTGAAGCGCTCATCACCGCTTCAAGGCCGTCAGCCGATTTGCTCTCTATCTTGGTGTCGTCGAAGGCATCGGAACGATCGAGGTAGCGGACATTGCGGTCGTCGATCGGCTTGCGCGATGTGACGGTGACGAAGATGCGATTGTCTTCCTGCCGCCACTGCTTGATGTCGACACGCATGCGCTTGATCGCCTCGTTGAGCGCGGTTTCTATCTTGTCGGGCTTCGGATAGGCCGACAAGCTCGGCGGCATGCGCACATAGTCGGCGTAGATGGTGGTGTATCGATGCGGCACCAAAGAGGGTCCGAACACGCTGAGGATCGCGATGAAGGCAAGATAATACAGGCTGAACATGGCGGCGCGGTTGGCCTTGAGGCGCGCCCAGGCATCGCCCCACAGGGAACGGCCGACGATGGCCGGAGCGGTGGCTGCGATGTCAGTCATAGCGCACCCTCGGATCGACGAAGGCATACATGACGTCGACGATCAAGTTGAAGACGATGGTGAACAGCGCGATGACCACCACGGTGCCCATGACCAGCGTGTAGTCACGGTTGAGCGCGGCCTCGACGAAATAGCGGCCGATGCCGGGAATGGAAAAGATCGTCTCGACGATGATCGAGCCGGTCAGCAGTGCCGCCGCCGCCGGGCCGGTGAAGGAGACGATCGGCAATATGGCGCCACGCAGCGCATGCTTGACGACCACCGACCAGTCCGACAGGCCGAGGGCGCGTGCGGTGCGAATGTGGTGCGAGCGCAACGATTCGATCATCGAGCCGCGCATCAGGCGGGCGACGATGGCGATCTGCGGCAAGGCGAGGGTCAGCACAGGGCCGATCTTGTTGAGCAGGGCGCCATCGCCCCAGCCGCCGATCGGCAGCAGTTTCCAGGTCAGACCGAACAGAAGCTGGATAACCGGAGCGATGACGAAGGTCGGAATGGTGCTGCCGGCGGTCGCCAGAGCGATCACCGAATAGTCGGCAAGCTTGTTCTGGTTGAGCGCGGCAATGGTGCCGAGGAGGCCGCCGAGCAGCAGCGCCAGGATCAGGGCCGAGGCGCCGATCTGGATCGAAACGGGCAGGCCCCTGGCAAACAATTCGCCGACAGTGAAATCCGGCATGTTGTAGCTCGGACCGAAATTGCCGCGCAGCAGATTGCCGAGATAGTGGACATATTGCAGCCAGAGCGGGTCGTTGAGACCGAACTGCGCTTCGAGATTGGCCTTGATCTCGGGGCTCAGGCCCCGCTCCTGATTGAACGGGCCGCCAGGCGCAACGCGTATCAGGAAGAACGCCATGGTCACGATGACCAACAGCGTCGGAATGGCGGTCAGAAGCCGCCGGAATACGTAACGCAGCATCGGTTCCCCGCTTTGCTAGCAAACCGGGACCGCCGCCCCTAACGCATGACCCGAGCCGAAGGTCCGGAGAGGATCACGTGCAAAATCAAGGCGTTACAGCGCCCTGTGCGCGCCCCAAAGGACGCGCGGCGCTGTAAAGGAGCGGCAGTCCGGCCAAGGAGATCAGTCCTTGGAGATGAAGCGGGACGGATGCACATCCATGACGTTGTCCTCGAAGCCATGAACCTTCGGAGAAACGATATCCTTGTAACTATAGTAGAGAAGCGGGATGTTGCCGACGTCATCGACGAGGATGCGCTCGGCCTCGGCGAGTTCTTTCATCCGCTCTTCAGGCTTGCCGCCCGCGGCGGCCGCCTCGTCCATGGCCTTCTCGAATTCCGGGCTGTTGTAGCTCGAATAGTTGTTGCCGCTTGCCTTGCGGGAGATGCCGAGGAAGGTTTCCGGATCCTTGTAATCCGCAATCCAGCCGGCACGCGCCACGTCGTAGTCGCCCTTCTGCTCAAGGAAGGAGTAGTGGGTCTTGGTGTCGGTGTTGAGCAGCGTGATTTCGACGCCGAGCGGCTTCAACTGCTCCTGGATGGCGACTGCAGTGTTCTTGTGGTTTTCCGACGTGTTGTAGCGGATTTCCATCTTCAGCGGTTTCTCGGGCGTATAGCCAAGCTTCTCGAGTACCTTCTTGGCCTCATCCTCGCGGTCGATCTGCGACATGTCCGCGTATTTGGCCATTGCCGGCGTATAGCCCTCAATGCCCGGAGGCACCATCGAATAGCCGGGCAGCATTGAGTTCTGCCAGACCTTTTCGGCAAGGAAATCGCGGTCGACTGCCATGGAGATGGCATTGCGCAGTTCGACGTTGTCCCACGGAGCCTTGTCGGTCTTGATCGAAAAATAGTAGGTGCCGAGGTAAGGTCCAACGCGAATCTGATCGCCAAACTTGGCCTTGAGATCGGCGAGCTGCTCGGTCGGGAGGTCGTCGTAGCTGTCGAGTTCGCCGGCCTCGAAGCGCTTTATCGCCGACGAACGATCTTCGGTCGGGATGTAGTTGACGACGTCGAGCTTGACGCTCGCAGCATCCCAGAATTTCGGATTCTTGACCAGTTTGATGTGGTCGTTGGGAACCCACTCCGTCAGGGTAAAGGGGCCGTTGGAGACCAGATTGCCCGGCTTGATCCAATCGGCGCCGAGCTTGTCAATGGACGCCTTGCTGACCGGATAAGTCGCCTGGTGGGTCAGCATTTCAAGGAAATAGGGCGTGGGCGCCTTCAGCGTCACTTCCAGGGTATTTGCGTCGATTGCCTTGACGCCCATCTCCTCCGGCTTCGCCTTCTTGGTGTTCACCTCCTCGGCGTTCTTCACGGGATAGAGCATCGAAGCATATTCGGCGCCGGTGGCCGGATCTTCCAGCCGATGAAACGCGTAGACGAAGTCATCTGCCGTGACCGGGCTACCATCCGACCAGACACCGTCCTTGCGCAGCTTGAAGGTGTAGACGGTGCCGTCGTCCGATACAGTCCAGCTTTCGGCGGCGCCCGGAATGACGTTCGCCTTCTGGTCTTGCATGACCAGCCCCTGGAACAGGTCACGCAATACAGCGGCTTCGTATATTGTCGAGGTCTTGTGCGGGTCGAGCGACTCCGATTCGGCGGCGGTGCCGCGGTTGTAGACGACCTCGGCGAAGGCTGGCGTGTAGAACGTGCCGGCGGCCAAAGCCATGGTTGTGGCGAACACCGTCGCCTTCAGCATGTTTTTCAGCATGAAGTTCTCCCTGTCGAGGCGGCCGTTCAGCTGCGCCTCTTGAGTGTTGACGCCCCGAAGCCGATTAGCTGGCCCCTTTGAGCGCGCCGCCGGTTCCCTTTCCGGCGGCTGGTGGGCAAACAGTAACGTGGTGATTTTTTATTTCAACAGACTCGTGAGGTCACCCTAAGTAAGGCGCAGCGACAGCCACTGCGCGGCCGGCAGAACAGCGGTCGATCCTATGGGCTCGGCTCCGTTTCCCCGCTTCAACCACTCGTTTTCGGTAAGAATCAGTCGTCGATTCCACTTTGTCGAAATGTCTTAAGCCGCCTTTAAGCAACCACGGGTTACATCTTGCGCGGGCTTTGGTATGTCCCGATGGGCGATGGACATGAACAGCATAGAAACTAAGACAATTTCTGTACCGAGGCGTAAAATCCGCCAGTTAAGAAGCAAATTGTGCCAGTTTAGAGAGCGATCCGGAACTTCCGCGATTGAGTTCGCGATGCTTTCGCCGATTTTCATCTTGTTATTACTCGGAATGGTTGCATATGGCATCTATTTTGGCGCCAGTCACTCCGTGCAGCAGATCGCAGCGGACGCCGCACGCACGGCGATTGCCGGGCTGAACGAAGTTGAGCGCCAGGCGCTGGTGACCAGTTTCGTCACCACCAATGCCGCGGGATATCCGTTCGTCGATTCCGACAAGCTGACTTACCAGGCCAAGGACAGCACGGCCGACGGAAACCAGTTCGTCGTGTCCATCCAATATGATGCCCGCAACCTGCCGGTCTGGAATCTGTTCCCGGCACTGCCAATGCCTGGCACCACGATCTCACGCCAGTCGACAATCCGGGTTGGAGGCATCTGAATGTCGCAAACTTTGGCGCGCAGGATCGGCCGGGTCGCCCGCTCGATGCTTGGCGACCTGACGGCGAACTTCGCCGTCATGACGGCGCTGTGCGCACCGTTCGCGCTGGCGCTGGCCGCCTTCGCCATCGATGAAGGCTCGATCTATGTGGAGCGCCGGGAGGCTCAGTCGCTGGTCGATCTGGCGGCAATCACCGCCGCCTCCAACATCAACAACATTGAAGCCGCGGTGGTGACCACGCTCGGCGACAACGGAATGCCGGGCATAGTTGTTCAGAAGGCAGGGCAGACGATCACCCCTGCCCTTGGAAAGGCTATCGTGTCGGTCACCCGCGGCCGATATTCAGCAGAGTCGTCGCTCGGCGTCGACAAGCGCTTCGAGGCCGGCAAAACGCCCTACAACGCCGTCCATGTCACGCTGAAAAAGGTTCCTGCGCGCTATTTCGCGAGTTCGCTTATCCCTACGCCGGTGATCGGCACCCAAGCCGTGGCCAGCATAGCGCCGCAGGCGATGTTCTCGGTCGGGTCCAGGCTTCTCAGCGTCAACGGCGGTATCCTCAACGCTCTTCTCAGCAAGTTCCTGGGCGGCAACATCGCGCTCAGCGTCATGGACTACAACGCTCTGATCGCTGCCGACGTGAACCTGCTTTCGTTCATCGATGCCCTTGCCGTTGAGATGCAGCTGACGGGTGTCAGCTATTCGGAGGTGCTGGCTTCCAAGGCGACGGTGGGCCAGATTGCGACCGCCATGGCCAATGTTTCACCCGTTGGCAGCACCAGCAAGCTGGCTTTGCAGACAATCGCGTCAAGGACCACCAACACGGTCAAGATACCGCTCAATCATCTTGTCGATCTTGGATCAATGGGCCAGTTGGGCCTCGGGCAAAAGTCGCCCGGCTTTTCGGTCGACGCCAGCGCCATGGGCATGCTGACCACCGCTGCTGCACTGGCCAACGGCTCGAAGCAGGTCGAGCTCAATCTCGGAGCCGCCATTCCGGGGCTTGCCTCCACCACGCTTGCGATTGCAATCGGCGAACCTGCACAATTCTCGCCATGGCTGACAATCGGCGAGAAGGGTGCTGTGGTGCGTACGGCGCAGACGCGGATCAAGCTGGTGGCGTCCGTCGGCGGCAGCAATGCGACTCTCGGTGGCGGCATCAGCCTGCTGGCCGTCAAACTGCCGTTGCATGTCGAGGTGGCCTCTGCCGAAGCCAAGCTGACCGACATCAGCTGCCCGACGGGGCACCCCGACAGTTTGAAAGTTACCATTGCCGCACGTCCGGGCCTTGCCTCGCTGCACCTTGGCGCCAGCGATGCCGATAACAGCCCCTCCGCCTTCGCCGATTTCAGCAACCCACAGTCGTTTCAAAATGCCGAAATCGCGCAGGTCAGCGTGAAGCTTCTGTTTCTCACCCTCAATCTGATCGGCGTGAATGGTTCTGCAGCCGTTGAGATCGCCAACAACGATCCGACGATCTTGACCTTCAACAGCACCGACATCGCAAGCAAGACGATAAAGAACGCCTCGACGAAGAACCTGACGCAATCTCTCACCACGTCGCTGGTCAACAATTTGTCGCTTTCGGTCAGTGCGCTGGGCCTCGGGCTTGATGTAACCGCCTTGCTCGGAACCGTGAAGCCGGCAGTGGTGGCGCTGCTGAACGGCGTGACGGCGCCGGTCGACGAATTGGTTTACAACGTGCTTGGGGCGCTGGGCGTGCGCGTCGGCGAGGCCGATGTCCGGGTCATGGGCGCGACTTGCGGGCGCTCTGTGCTTGTTCAGTGAGCTGGAGAGACCAGCCGGCTCGTCCGAGAAAGCAGCCCAACGGCGGCAGCGACAGAATCTTTTCCTGCAAGGCGGCACCAGCGCCAAGGTCGATCGTCTCTGCGACATCGATACCCTGCGGCAACGGCCAGTTGGCCGGCTCCTCGGCGAAGTTGAAAACGCACAGCAGCTTCTCGCCGCCGCCTTCGCGAATGAAGACAAGCACATCGCCCTCGGCATCGAGAAAGCGGATCGAACCTTGTACCAGCGCCGCATGCTGCTTGCGCAACGCCAGTATCGCCCGATAGCTGGCCAGAACTGACTTTTCCTCGCCGTTCTGGACATCGACCGCGCGGGCGCGATGGCTTTCCGGAATTGGAAGCCACGGCCTGCCGATTGAAAAACCGGCATTGTTGGCGCCCTTCTCCCAGACCATCGGCGTGCGGCAGCCATCCCTGCCCTTGAACCCCGGCCAGAAGCGGATGCCGTAAGGATCGCGCAGATCCTCGAACGCCAATTCCGCCTCCTCCAGCCCGAGTTCCTCACCCTGATAGAGGCAGATCGATCCACGCAGGCATGACAGCAGCGCGATGGAGAACTTCGCCGTCCTTTCCGGGTCGCCGCCGGGCCTTGTCCATCGGGTCACATGGCGAACGACATCGTGGTTGGAAAACGCCCAGCAGGCCCAGCCGTCGGAGACAGCACTCTCGAACGCTTCGACGCAGCCACGCACATGCGCCGCCGAGAATTGCGGACCGAGCAGGTCGAATGTGTAGCACATGTCGAGCTTGTCGCCGCCGCTGGTGTAGGCGGCGAGCGTCTGCAACGAACGGGCTTCGTCGCCGACCTCGCCGACAGCGACGCGGCCCTCAAATTCGTCGAGCAGCGCCCGAAACCGCTTGAGGAAAGCCAGGTTTTCGGGCTGCGTCTTGTCAAACAAATGCTCCTGATAGAGGTACGGATTGGTTTCGGTGTTGGTGCCTGCGACGCTTGACGCCAGCGGCGGGTTGCTGCGCAGCCAGCGGTCATGGACATAGTAGTTGACGGTATCGAGGCGAAACCCGTCGACGCCGCGCTCCAGCCAAAACCGCACCGTTTCCAGCAAGGCGTCCTGAACCTCCGGATTGTGGAAATTGAGGTCCGGCTGCGAGGCGAGGAAATTGTGCATGTAATATTGCCTGCGGGTCGCGTCCCACTCCCAGGCGGGGCCGCCGAAGACCGACAGCCAGTTGTTGGGCGCGGTGCCATCTGGCTTCGGATCGGACCAGACATACCAATCCGCCCTGGGGTTATCGCGGCTCGCGCGGCTTTCGACGAACCATTCGTGCCGGTCGGACGAATGCGACAGAACCTGGTCGATAATGACTTTCAGGCCGAGACGGTGCGCCTCGGCGACCACCGCATCGAAATCCTCTGCTGTGCCGAACATCGGATCGACGGCTGTATAGTCGGAGACGTCATAGCCCATATCGGCCATCGGCGACTTGAAGAAGGGCGACAGCCAGACGGCGTCGGCGCCAAGCGATGCGACATGCGCCAGCCTCGATGTGATACCACGCAGATCGCCACCGCCGTCCCCCCTCGTGTCCTGGAAGGAGCGCGGGTAGATCTGGTAGATGACGCAGCCGCGCCACCACTCGGCGTGGTCACTTGCCACTCGGGTTCTCCTTTATCTGAGCCTGCGCGGCTTCGTGTTCGATCATGAAGATCACCGTTCGCCCCGGCACCGGCCGTGAAATGCCGGCTGCGCCGTCCGGTGTTTCGATGGCTGGCTGCCAGCGAAATCCGTCGCGCCCTGGCAGCGTGAACATACACGCCCGGCGATCGCCATTGATGACAACGGCAAATCGGCAATCATCGCTGCCGAGCATCATAACCAGGCGGTACCGCCCCGGATCCCGCCAGCCTGCCTCGTCGAGCGGCGTGCCGGTTTCAGTGAGCCAGACCGCGTCCGGTTGTTCTGATCCGGGCGGCGGCTCTCCAGTCAGGAAGCGCGTGTCGAAAAGCGCCGGCACGCAACGACGCGTCGCGGCGAGCAAAACGGCGTATTGTTCCAGCGCCTGGTCGCGCCCGGCCCAGTCGAGCCAGGTGATCTCGTTGTCCTGCGCATAGGCGTTGTTGTTGCCCTTCTGGGTGCGGCCGAATTCGTCGCCGGCGGTCAGCATGATCGTGCCGCGTGAGGCAAACAGCGTGGCCAGCAGCGCACACCGGTCATCGAAACGGGCCGTAACGATCGCCCGGTCGCCGGTCTCGCCCTCGACGCCATTGTTCCAGGATAGGTTGTCGTCGTGGCCATCGCGGTTCTGCTCGCCATTGGCCTCATTGTGCTTGTGCTCGTAGGCAACGATGTCGGCCAGCGTCATGCCGTCATGCGCGGCAATGAAATTGACGCTGCGGCTCGTCTGCTGGCTTGGCTTGGCAAACAGGTCGGATGAGCCGGCAACCCGGGTCGCCAGCGCGCCGACCATGCCGCTATGGCCGCGCCAGAACCGGCGGATGTCGTCGCGATATCTGTCGTTCCATTCGAGGAAGGGCGGCGGAAAATTGCCAAGCTGATAGCCGTCCGGGCCGATATCCCATGGCTCGGCGATAAGCACCCGGTCGCCAAGGAGCGGATCATCCCGAATAGCCATGAGCAGTGGCGCAGCGGCGTCGAACGCGCCATCGACCCGCCCCAGAATGGGCGCCAGATCGAAGCGGAAACCATCGACGCCGGCATGGCGGACAAAGTGACGAAGCGTGTCGAGCACCATTTCCCTGACGACCGGATGACCGCAAGCGACGGTGTTGCCGGTGCCGGTGTCGTTGATCAAGCTGCCGTCCGGCCGATGCCGGTAGTAGGCGCGGCTGTCGAGGCCGCGCAGCGACAGCGTCGGCCCAAGCCTGTCGCTTTCGCCGGTGTGGTTGAAGACAAGATCGAGGATGACGCCGATGCCGGCCCCACGCAGCGTGGCAACCGTCTGCCGCAATTCCGCGAGACCGCCGGGCGCCAGACGCGGATCGAGCGCCATGAAGGTCACGGGATTGTAGCCCCAGGCATTGCGCAGCCCGAGCGGCGGCAAATGCCGCTCGTCGATCGATGCCGTCACCGGCATCAGTTCGACCGCCCCGACCCCGAGCTTTTTCAGGTGCTCGACGATAGCCGGGTGGGCAAGGGCTGCAACCGTCCCGCGCTGGTGCTTCGGGATGTCGGGATGCAGCATGGTGAAGGCGCGCACCGGCACTTCATAGATCAGGCCACCGGGCTGGAACAGCGGCGGCAAGACGGGCACCGGCCGCGGCAGGGTGGCGGTAATCGCCTTCGGCAGCAGCGGCGCAGTGTCCGTGCCCTCGCCCCGGCGCGCGGCGAGCCTGACGTCATAGACATAAGACCTGTCGATTTCGACGGCATAGGGGTCGACCAGCAGCTTGTCGGGATCGAACCAAAGCCCGTTCTCGGGCGTATAATCGCCATCGGCGCGAAATCCGTATCGGGTGCCGGCGGCGAGGCCGGCGACGAAAAGCGCGTGAACGCCCTCGCCTTCCGGCTGGAGTTCGAGCCGGTCGATCTCCCTCTCTCCCTGCTCATCGAAGATCGAGACCCAGAGCCGGCTGGCCGCGGACGACCATGCGGCAAAGCGGATGCCGCCGCGGGTGACGGTGGCACCGAGTGAGTTCATACGGCGACCCCTTCTCCCCTTGTGGGAGAAGGTGGATTGGCGCGCAGCGCCGAGACGGATGAGGGGTGCTGGAAGAAACGAGGCTTGGGCGATTTGAGCAAAGGTGTGCGCCAAGCTGGAACACCCCTCATCCGACCGAGCTTCGCTCGGCCACCTTCTCCCACAAGGGGAGAAGGGGGAGCCTCGCAACGCAGGCCGAACTCAGACGGCCGGCTGTCAACCAAACTCACGTAATCACGCTCGGCTCGGCGCGGCCGGTATGGCTGCGTATCCCGGCAATATCATCGGCTGCCGCAATCAGGTCGGCAAGCGCCTCCTGCGTGTCGAGATCGTGCCTGGACTTGTCCGGCTCGTAGCGCTCGATATAGACGCGCAGCGTCGCCCCCGAGGTACCGGTGCCGGAGAGACGGAAGACGACGCGCGATCCGCCTTCGAACAGCACCCTGATGCCCTGGTTCCTGGCTATCGAGCCGTCGACCGGGTCGTGATAGGCGAAATCGTCGGCGCTGGCGATCTTCATGCCGCGCACGCTGGTGCCGGGCAAGGAAGCGAGCCTGGCCCGCAATTCGTCGACCAGCGCATTGGCGCGGTCGGTCTCGACCTCCTCGTAGTCATGGCGTGAGTAGTAATTGCGGCCATAGGCGGCCCAGTGCTCGGTGACGATCTGCTTGGCGCTTTCGCCGCGGGCAGCGAGGATATTGAGCCACAAAAGCACGGCCCACAGCCCGTCCTTTTCGCGGACATGGTTGGAGCCGGTTCCGGCACTTTCCTCGCCGCAGATCGTCGCCATGTCGGCATCGAGCAGATTGCCAAAGAATTTCCAGCCGGTCGGCGTTTCATAGATGCCGATGCCGAGCTTTTCGGCGACGCGGTCGGCTGCACCGCTGGTCGGCATCGAGCGGGCGATGCCTTTCAGGCCAGCCTTGTAGCCCGGCGCCAGATGAGCATTGGCGGCGAGCATAGCCACCGAATCCGACGGGGTGACGAAAATGCCCTTGCCGATGATCAGGTTGCGGTCGCCGTCGCCGTCGGAAGCGGCGCCGAAATCCGGCGCATCCGGTCCCATCATCTCGTCATAGAGGTGCTTTGCGTGGACCAGGTTCGGGTCTGGGTGGTGGCCGCCGAAATCCGGCAGGGGAACGAAGTTGCGGGCGGTGCCTTTCGGCGCGCCGAGCCGGTTTTCCAGGATCTCCTTGGCATAGGGACCGGTCACGGCATGCATGGCGTCGAAGCGCATGCGGAAGCCTGACTTGAACAGCCCACGCAACGCATCGAAATCGAACAGATTTTCCATCAGCTCGGCATAGTCGGCGACCGGGTCGATCACCTCGACGGTCATGCCACCCGCCTCGACGGTACCGATCGTGTCGAGGTCGACCGTGCCGATATCGGCGGTCTTGAAGCTCGAAATCATCTTGGTCTTGGCGAAGATCGCGTCGGTCAGCTTTTCCGGTGCCGGGCCGCCATTGCCGGCATTGTATTTAACGCCGAAATCCTCGTGCGGGCCGCCCGGATTGTGGCTGGCCGACAGGATGATGCCGCCGAAGGTATTGTATTTGCGAATGATGTTGGAAGCGGCCGGCGTCGACAGGATGCCGCCCTGCCCGACCATCACCTTGCCGAAACCGTTTGCCGCCGCCATGGCGAGAGCCTTCTGGATGACCTCGCGGTTGTAAAAGCGGCCGTCGCCGCCAATCACCAGCGTCTTGCCCTCGAACCCGTCCAGCGCATCGAAAATCGACTGGATGAAGTTCTCGGCATAGTGCTCCTGCTGGAACACCGGCACTTTCTTGCGCAGCCCGGATGTGCCGGGCTTCTGGTCGAGATAAGGTTTGGTGGCGACGGTGCGTATCATGCGTCAAGCCCTTTTCGAAAGCAGCAAGCGATAGAGTTCGAGGTATTTTTCTGCGCTTTTATCCCACGACACATCCGCCTTCATGCCTTGCCGCTGCATCGACGTCCAGATCGCAGGGTTGGCGTGCGCCGCGACCAGCCGACGAATGGAGTGCAGCAAGGCGCCGGCATCGGCGGGTGCGAACTGGAAGCCGGTCGCCACACCTGCCGAAATCGCCGCTTCATTGGCGTCGATGACGGTGTCGGCAAGACCGCCGGTGCGGGCGACGACCGGCACGCAGCCATAGCGCAGGCCGTAAAGCTGCGTCAGTCCGCAAGGCTCGAAGCGCGACGGTATGATGATTGCGTCACAGCCGCCCTGCATGGTGTGGGAAAGCGCCTCGTCATAACCGACGACGACGCCGATGCGACCGCGATGGCGGGCGGCGGCGGCCAGCAGCGCGCCTTCCAGGCCGGCGTCGCCGGACCCCAGGATCGCCAGGCGGGCACCCCTCGCAACAATCCCGTCGACGACCGTTGCCAGTATGTCCATTCCCTTCTGCCAGGTGAGCCGGCTGATCACGCAGACGATCGGACTGTCGTCGCGGTCAAGGTTGAAACGATCCTCGACGGCGGTCCGGTTGGGGTGCCGCGCCTTCAACGTCCTGGCCGTGTAGCTGGAGACCAGATGCTTGTCGGTTTCAGGGTTCCATATCTCGGTGTCGATGCCGTTGACGATGCCATAGAGATCGACGGACCGCATGTTGATGAGGCCATCGAGCCCCATGCCGAATTCCGGCGAGCGGATCTCCTGCGCATAGGTCGGGCTGACTGTGGTGATGGCCCAGGCGGCCTGCAGGCCAGCCTTGAGGAAACCGACGCCGCCATAATATTCGACGCCGTCGAGCGCCATGGCCGCCGCCGGCAGGCCGAGTTCGCCAAAGATGCCGGCGCCGAACTGGCCCTGGAAAGCGAGATTGTGGACGGTGATCATTGACGGCGTGCCGACCGCCTTGCCGTAGCGCATATAGGCCAGCGTCATCGCCGATTGCCAGTCATGGGCATGGACGATGTCAGGCTGGTAACCCGAGACGGCGCCGCCGGCGATGTCGCCGCCAACCTGGCTCAGGGCCGCGAAACGCCGCCAATTGTCCGGCCAGTCGGCGCCGGTGGCATTGCCATAGGGGCCGCCGGGGCGATCGAACAGATGCGGCGCGTCGAGCACGAACAGGTCGAGCCCGGCGATCTGGACGGCATGGACCGAAGCCTTGCCGCCTTGCAGCAGCGGATAGTGGTGAACGGGTTTTTTCTTCTTGAAGGCATCGATGATCTGGGGATAGCCGGGAACAAGCGTGCGCATCGCCACGCCCTTGCCGGCGAGCGCGATGGGCAACGCGCCGGTCACGTCGGCAAGCCCGCCAGTCTTGATCAGAGGGAATATTTCGGGCGTGACCGACAGGACCTGCATTCACGACAGTCCCAGTTTGTCGATCATGGCCTGCGTGACGAGGCAGATGCCCTTTTCGGAAACGCGGAAGCGCTTGGCGTCGAGGACGGGATCCTCGCCGACCACGAGCCCTTCGGGAATCCTGACGCCATGATCGATCACCACGCGCTTCAATCTCGCGCTGCGGCCGACCTGGCAGTCGGGCAGCATGACGACGTCCTCGAGCGTCGAATAGGAGTTGATGCGCGCGCCGGTGAAGATCAGGCTTCGCTTCAGCGACGCGCCTGAGACGATGCAATCGCCCGAGACCAGCGAGGATACCGCCGAGCCACGGCGACCATCCTCGTCATGCACGAACTTCGCCGGCGGCTTCAGCTCGGCATAGGTCCAGATCGGCCAGTCGCGGTCGTAGAGATCGAGCTCGGGCGTGATGTCGGTGAGGTCGATATTGGCTTCCCAATAGGCGTCGACGGTCCCGACATCGCGCCAGTAGGCTTCGTTCTCGGCGGTCGAGCGCACGCAGGATTTGGCGAAGCGATGGGCGATCGCCTTGCCGTGCTCGACGACATAGGGGATGATGTCCTTGCCGAAATCACGGCTTGAGCCCGGTTCGGCCGCGTCGCGGCGCAGCTGCTCCATCAGGAACTTGGTCTTGAACACGTAGATGCCCATCGAGGCCAGGGCAAAATCCGGCTTGTCGGGAATGCCGGGCGGATCGGCGGGTTTCTCGATGAAGGAGATGATGGTGTCCTTCTTGTCGACATGCATGACGCCGAAGCCGGTCGCCTCCATGCGCGGCACTTCGAGGCAGCCGACGGTGACGTCGGCGCCGGCGTCGACATGCTGGCGAAGCATCAGCTCATAGTCCATCTTGTAGACGTGATCGCCGGCCAGGATGACCATGTATTCGGGCCCGTAGGCCTCGATGATGTCGATGTTCTGGTAGACGGCATCGGCCGTGCCCTCATACCATTGCGTTTCCGATACGCGCTGACTGGCCGGCAGGATGTCGAAGCTCTCGTTGCGCTCGGGCCGCAGGAAGTTCCAGCCGCGCTGCAGGTGGCGGATCAGCGAGTGCGCCTTGTACTGGGTGGCCACGCCGAGGCGGCGAATACCGGAATTTAGCGCATTGGAGAGCGCAAAATCGATGATGCGCGTCTTGCCGCCGAAATAGACCGCCGGTTTGGCGCGCCGGTCGGTCAATTCCTTGAGGCGGCTGCCACGGCCGCCGGCCAGAACATAGGCCATGGCATCGCGCGCCAGCGGCTGGGTCCGTTTTATCTCTGCCATTCTTATCCTCCCAAGTTACGCGCTGCGAGACATCGGCTAGTCCGGAGCAAATTCGAGCATGATCGTCGACAGCGGCGGCAACAGCATCGTCGCCGAGATGCCTCCTGCTTCCTTCCGAGCCTCGACGGCACCGTCATTGCCCTTGCCGGAACCGCCATAGTCGAAAGCGTCCGTGTTGATGATCTCGCGCCATCTTCCAGCCATTGGCAACGGCACGCGGTAATTGTCGCGCGGCACCGGCGTAAAATTGGAGATGACGGCGACCGGGTTTCCGCCCGGCGCGCTGCGCAGCCAGGCAAAGACCGAGTTGGCGCTGTCGTCGACGATCAGCCAGGAAAAGCCCTCCGGTTCGCAATCGCGCGCATGCAACGCCGGCCGTGAGCGGTAGAGATAGTTGAGATCGCGCACCGTCTGCCAGACGCCGCGGTGGGCCCGGAAATCGAGCAGGTTCCAGTCGAGTGCGCGCGCCTCGCTCCACTCGCGGCGCTGGGCGAATTCCTGCCCCATGAACAACAGCTTCTTGCCGGGGTAGCCCCACATAAAGGCGTAGTAGGCGCGCAGCGTCGCGAATTTCTGCCAGTCGTCGCCGGCCATCTTGCCAAGCAGCGTCCCCTTGCCGTGCACGACCTCGTCATGGGAGAGCGGCAGCACGAAATTCTCTGAGAAGGCGTAGACCAGACCGAAGGTGATGTCGCCGTGGTGATGCTTCCGGAAAATCGGCTCTTTGGAGAAATACTCCAGCGTGTCGTGCATGAAGCCCATGTTCCACTTGAAGCCGAAACCCAGCCCGCCCTCATGCACCGGCTGCGAAACTTTTGGCCATGAGGTCGATTCCTCGGCGATCGTCATCACACCCGGATGATGACCATAGACTTCCTTGTTCATCCTCTGGAGGAAGCTGACCGCCTCGAGGTTTTCGCGCCCGCCTTTTTCGTTGGGAATCCATTCGCCGGCCTTGCGCGAATAGTCGAGGTAGAGCATCGAGGCGACGGCATCGACGCGCAAACCGTCGACATGGTATTTTTCGGCCCAGAACAGCGCATTGTTGACCAGGAACGAGACCACCTCGCGCCGGCCGAAATTGTAGATCGCGGTGTTCCAGTCGGGATGGAAGCCCTTGCGCGGGTCGGCATGCTCATAGAGCGCGGTGCCGTCGAAATTGGCCAGGCCATGCGCGTCCACCGGAAAATGCGCCGGCACCCAGTCCAGGACGACGCCGATGCCGGCGCGGTGGGCGCCGTCGACGAACCGGGCAAAACCGTCCGGATCGCCGAAGCGGGCCGACGGCGCGTAGAGGCCCGTCGTCTGATAGCCCCAGGACGGATCATAGGGATGTTCGGAGATCGGCATGAATTCGATATGGGTGAAACCCGTGTCGACGACATACGGGATCAGCCGGTCGGCAAGCTCGTCCCATGACAGGAAGCTGCCGTCGTCGTGAAGCTGCCAGGAGCCGGCATGGACCTCATATATCGACACCGCCTCGCGGCGGGCGTCGGCGTTGCGCCAGAAATCGCGGTGCGCCTCGTCACCCCATTGATGCGCCGGCGGAAGCGCCGTCACCGAAGCGGTGGCCGGTCGCAGTTCGGACTTGAAAGCGAACGGATCGGCCTTCAGCGGCAGCCTCACGCCATCGGGCCCGATGATCTCGTATTTGTATGGCCGTCCGGCGCCGATGTCGGGGATGAACAACTCCCAGATGCCGGTGTCGCGGCGGACGCGCATCGTATGCCTGCGGCCGTCCCATTCGTTGAAGTCGCCGACCACCGAAACGCGCCTTGCATTGGGCGCCCAGACGGCGAAATGCACGCCGGATGCACCCTCGTGATCGATGAGATGCGCCCCGAGCTTGTCGAACAGCCTGAGGTGCGAACCTTCGGCGATGTAATAGTCGTCCAGCGGACCCAGTACCGGACCGAACGAATAGGGATCGGTCAGCCACCAGTCACCGCCGGCATTGCGCGCGTGATAGCGCAGCGGCTGACGCTTTCTGAGCGACAGGCTGCCCTCGAAGAAGCCGCCTTCGTCGCGCCTGGAGAGTTCGCCGGCATTCTTGCCGGTCAGCGTATAGGCAGTGACGAACTCGGCATGAGGGACGAAGCAGCGGGCGACAAAGCCCTTGTCGACCTCGTGCACACCGAGGACAGCGAAAGGATCACCATGCGTGCCGGCGACAATTGCCGCGACATCACCGGCTGACGCCAGTCCATCCGGCCCGCTTGTCGCAGCGGTCGCGCGCGGCTTCCTCATCAGGCAGTGACCCTCCCCGGCACCCGGACCACATTGTTCGTGGCCTCATGCAATCATATCAGACGGGCACGTTCCAGATTTCTTTCGCATATTGGCGGATCGTGCGATCGGACGAGAACCAGCCGACGCGGGCGACATTGCGAATTGCCCTGGCGTACCAATCCGGGCTGTCGCGCCAGACGGCGTCGACATCGCGCTGGGTTGAGGCGTAGGCATCGAAATCCGCGGCGACCATGAACCAGTCGCTCTGATAGAGGCCGTTCATCAGGTCGCGATAGCGTTCCGGATCGTCAGGCGAAAAGACGCCCGTCGAAACGGCAGCCACGGCCTGCGCCAGTTCGGGAGAGGCTTCGATCACCGATCGCGGATCGTAGCCGTTGCTGCGCCGCTCGGCGACCTCTTCGGTGGTCAGGCCGAAAATGAAGATGTTGTCGTCGCCGACGCATTCCTTGATCTCGACATTGGCGCCGTCGAGCGTGCCGATGGTCAGCGCACCGTTCAGCGCAAATTTCATGTTGCCGGTGCCGGAGGCTTCCATCCCGGCGGTCGATATCTGCTCCGAAAGATCGGCGGCCGGCATCATGATCTCGGCCAGGCTGACATTGTAGTTCGGCACGAACACCACTTTGAGCAAGCCGCGAACGGCGGGGTCGCGGTTGATGACTTTGGCGACGTCGTTGGCGAGTTTGATGATCAGCTTGGCATTGTGATAGCTGGGAGCCGCCTTGCCGCCGAAGAACTTGACGCGTGAAATCCAGTTGCGCTCGGGATGGGAGCGGATCTGGTCGTAGAGCGCGACTGTTTCGAGGATGTTCAGGAGCTGGCGCTTGTATTCGTGGATGCGCTTGATCTGGATGTCGAACAGCGCCGAGGGATCGATCCTGATGCCGAGGCGGTCGGCGACGAGATTGGCGAGCTTGGCCTTGTTCGCCCGCTTGACTGCCGCGAACTTGTCGCGGAAGGCGGCGTCGTCGGCAAAGGCATCGAGCTCCTTGATCGCGTCTATATCGTCGAGGAAGCGGTCGCCGATCGCCTCGCGGGTGAGCGCGGTGAGACCGGGATTGCACTGGATCAGCCAGCGCCGCGGCGTGATGCCGTTGGTCTTGTTGTTGATGCGGTCGGGGTAGAGTCGGTGGAGCTCGGCAAAAACCGTTTCCTTCATCAGCTCGGTG
The DNA here is from genome assembly GCF_055811595.1 of Mesorhizobium sp. WSM4814. NCBI lineage: Bacteria > Pseudomonadati > Pseudomonadota > Alphaproteobacteria > Hyphomicrobiales > Phyllobacteriaceae > Mesorhizobium > Mesorhizobium sp. WSM4814. The sequence continues at coordinate 100,838 of NZ_JBVVQT010000003.1, read as the reverse complement.
TGAAGGGCAGAGACGCCGTTGATCGAGTGCGAGCCGACAAACGCCAGATTGCCCATGCGCACCCGGCGCTCGCCGTTTTCCTGTATCAGCGAGATCTGGCTGATCTGCTCGTCAGAAAACTGATCGGAGGCGCGCGCCTCCAGCAGCACTTCGGCGTTGATGGCGTAGACGATCTGCATATGGCGCGGCAACAGCCGCTCGAACAGCGGCACCGGCCAGCTTTCGAGCGCCTCTGGAAGCAGTGTGTGGTTGGTGTAGCCGAAAGTGCGCTTGGTGATGCTCCAGGCCTGATCGAAATCCATGCCGTGGACATCCATCAACAGGCGCATCAGCTCGGGCACGGCGATGGCCGGATGGGTGTCGTTCAGATGGATCGCCGCCTTGTCGGGCAGCGACTGCAGGTCGCCATACTGGCTGAGATGACGCTGAATGATATCCTGCAACGATGCGGTGGAAAAGAAATACTCTTGCCTGAGGCGCAGCTCCTGACCGGCCTTGTGGGAATCGGCAGGGTAAAGGACGCGCGACAAGGCATCGGCCTTGTTGCTTTCGGCGAGCGCACCGATGTGGTCGCCGGCGTTGAACTTGTCGAGCAGGATCGGATCGATCGGCATGCCGGACCAGAGCCGCAGCGTGTTGACGCGGTTGGCCCGCCAGCCAACCACCGGCGTATCGTAGGCAACCGCCAGAACATGTTCGATCGGCTTCCAGACGTGGCGCTCAAGCCTGCCGTCCTTCGAGGTGATCGATTCCACCGAGCCGCCGAAGCCGACCTCGAATGAGCGTTCGCGCCGCTCGAACTCCCAGGGGTTGCCGTGATCGAGCCAGGTCTCGGGCAGCTCAACCTGCCAGCCGCCATGGATTTCCTGCCGGAACATGCCATTGGCGTAGCGAATGCCATAGCCATGCGCGGGAATGTCGACGGTTGCCATGCTTTCCATGAAGCAGGCGGCGAGCCGGCCGAGACCGCCATTGCCAAGCGCTGCATCTGGTTCGAGGGCCGCGATGAGGTCGAGGTCGACGCCGAGAGATCGCAGCGCTTCGCGCATATTGTCCATCAGGCCGAGATTGGAGAAGGCGTCGCGCATCAGGCGACCGATGAGGAATTCCAGTGACAGGTAATAGACGCGCTTTTCCTGATGGGCGTAGGCCTCTTGCGTTGCCTGCATCCAATGATCGACGATATGGTCGCGCACGACCTTTATCGAGGCGGTGAGCCAGTCGTATTGCGTCGCGACACTGGTCCCCTTGCCGAGCCTGTATTTGAGGGCCTTCAAGACTTCGTCGGCAAGCGCCTTGGGATCGGAGTTTTCGAGAATGGGAGTTTTGGATGTCATCGCGCGCGTCATGCTGCCTCTCGTGCGGTTGCCATGATCATACCGGCTTTCACCATTCCTCCCAGCCCATGCTAGCGCATATTGTTATGCGTTCAATCGAGTTAGATTGCCGCGGGGAAGCTTACCCAGCGGCAGTTTTAGCAACTTGAAGTGCGTCGCGTTTGGGCGGCGTCTGCGACGCATCTTAGAGTCTTAGTTATGTGCATATCGTCCCAAAACCGCAGCGCACCCTCGGTTCGCGCCCGAGGGCATGCTTTTGGGCGACATGCATTTCTTGTTCGATGCAAGTCGTCATCCCAAAACCGCTGCGCACTTTTGGGCGACATGCATCAGGCCGCCAGTGCCGCCTCCGGCGGAAGCTTCGCTCCGGTCATGAAGGCGACGGCGTCCGACATCGTATATTGCTTGGGATCGATGACACAGAGGCGACGGCCCAGCCGATGGATGTGAATGCGGTCGGCCACCTCGAAGACATGCGGCATGTTGTGGGAGATCAGCACGATCGGCAGGCCGCGCTTCTTCACGTCGAGGATCAGTTCGAGCACGCGGCGGCTCTCCTTGACGCCTAACGCCGCCGTCGGCTCATCCATGATGACCATCTTCGAGCCGAAGGCGGCGGCGCGCGCCACCGCCACGCCCTGGCGTTGGCCGCCCGAGAGCGTCTCCACGGCCTGGCTGATGTTCTGGATGGTCATCAGGCCAAGTTCGGTGAGCTTGTCGCGGGCGCGCTTTTCCATTGCCGGGCGGTCGAGCATGCGCAGCCAGTCGCCCAGAAAACCCGGTTTGCGGATCTCGCGACCGAGGAACATGTTGTCGGCGATCGACAGCGCCGGCGACAGCGCCAGGTTCTGGTAGACGGTTTCGATGCCGGCTTCGCGGGCTTCGATGGGCGACTTGAAGAGCACCTGCTTGCCGTCCAACTCGATGATCCCCTCGTCCGGGACAACGGCGCCCGAGATCGCCTTGATCAGCGTCGACTTGCCGGCTCCATTGTCGCCGATCACGGCCAGGATCTCTCCCGGATAGAGATCGAAGTCGCAGCTGTTCAGTGCGGTGACGCGGCCGTAGCGCTTGACGAGGCCGCGCGCGGTGAGGATGGGCTCCTGGGTCATGGTTACACCGAAACCTTTCTGATCCACTGGTCGATCGCCACGGCGCCGATGATCAGCACACCGGTGAGCAGCACTTTCCATTGCGGATCGGCGCCCAGCATGTTGAGGCCCATAGAAACGACGCCGACGATCATCGCGCCGAACAGCGTGCCCAGAATAGAGCCGCGCCCGCCGAAGAGAGAAATGCCGCCGATCACCGTCGCGGTGATCGCCTGCAAATTGTAGTCGGTGACGGCAGCGGACGGCGAGATCGAGCCGTTGCGGCCGATGGAGACCCAGGCAGCGAAAGCGGCGATCAGCCCGGCAAGCGTGTAGACCGAGATCAGCACCTTCTTGGTCTGGATGCCCGACAGCTTCGCTGCCTCCGGATCGTCGCCGACAGCGTAGACATGACGGCCCCATGCCGTGTGATTGAGCACGTACCACAAGAACAGCACCAGCACGACCATGGCAATGACGCCGAACGTCAGCACCGCCGTGCCGACCTTGAAGTTCAGGCCAAACAGATGCAGCAGCGGGGCTTGGACGTCGACGTCGGCGTCACGGATCGTCTCATTGGCCGAATAGATGAAGTTCGTGGCCATGACGATGTTCCAGGTGCCGAGCGTGACGATGAAGGGCGGCAGCTTCATGTAGGCGACCAGCAGCCCGTTGAGCAGCCCGCAGGCCCCGCCGGCGGCAAGCCCGATCACCACGGCAAGCAAGGTCGGCAGGCCATAGGTGACCGCGCAATTGCCCATGATCACGGCCGAAATCACCATGATCACGCCGATTGACAGGTCGATGCCGGCTGTCAGGATGACCAGCGTCTGCGCGGCGCCGAGAATACCGACGATGGCGATCTGCTGCAGGATCAGCGTCAGCGTGTAGGACGAAAAGAACCGTCCTCCGATCGTGACGCCAAAGACAGCGATCGACAGGACCAGCACGATCAGCGGCACCGCAGCCGGAGTGGAATGCAGGAAATGCTGGATGCGCTTGACGAGCGACGTGCCATGCTCGTCAAAAGCAGCAACGCTTGTCTCGCTGTTCGCGAGAGCCTTTTCGAATTCCTGAACCTGAGACATGTTTCCTCCCATGAGGCTTCAGCTACGCGCCGACGCCCGTCCAACCGTTCCCGATCTGCCGCCGGAATTGTTCGCGCTTGCGATTTCCGCATCGTCCACCCGAAGCGGCCGGGGATCAAGCCCCTGGCCGCTTCGGTCTGTTGCCCGTCAGACCGGCATCAGCCCCAGCACTTGGCGAGGCCTTCCTTGGTGTCGATGGACTTCACGCCCTCCGCGGGCTTGTCGGTCACGAGGTTGACGCCGGTGTCGAAGAAATCCTTGCCTTCGGTCGGCTTGGGCTTCGTCCCGTCCTTGGCGTAAGCGGCGATCGCTTCGATGCCGAGTGCCGCCATCTGCAGCGGATATTGCTGTGAGGTCGCACCGATCACGCCCTCGGCGACCGACTTCACGCCGGGGCAGCCGCCATCGACCGACACGATCAGCACATTGCCTTCGAGACCCACGGCCTTGAGCGCCTGGTAGGCGCCGACGGCTGCCGGCTCGTTGATGGTGTGGATGACGTTGATGCCGGGATCCTTCTGGAGGAGGTTCTCCATCGCCTTGCGGCCGCCTTCCTCGTTGCCGTTGGTGACGTCGTGGCCGACGATACGCGGATCATCCTCATCGCCGATCTTGTTGGGGTCCTTCACGTCGATACCGTAGCCCATCATGAAGCCCTGGTCGCGCAGGACGTCGACCGTCGGCTGCGAGGGCGTCAGGTCGAGGAAGCCGATCCTGGCATCCTTCGCCTTGTCGCCGAGCGTCGCTGCGGCCCACGCGCCGATCAGCTTGCCGGCCTCCAGATTGTCGGTCGCAAAGGTCGCGTCGGCGGCGTCGAGCGGGTCAAGCGGCGTGTCCAGCGCGATCACCAGCAGACCGGCGTCACGTGCCTTCTTCACCGCCGGGACGATGCCCTTGGTGTCCGACGCGGTGATCAGGATGCCCTTGGCGCCGTCGGCGATGCAGCTTTCGATCGCCGCCACCTGGCTCTCGCTGTCGCCATCGATCTTGCCGGCATAGGCTTTGAGTTCGACGCCGAGTTCCTTGGCCTTGGCGCTCGCGCCTTCCTTCATCTTGACGAAGAACGGGTTGGTGTCGGTCTTGGTGATCAGGCAGGCGCCGACATCGGCGGCGGACGCAGCCGAGGTGAATGCCATCAGACCCAGTCCGGCCGCGGCAAAAACGGTGGATCTTAGCAGTGCTGTCTTGGTCACGATTTTCCTCCCAGTGGGACCAGTTCGGATGCCGGCCAACCGGCATCGCATGAGCATCCAGCGACTTCTCCCAGCGTGGACGCTTGCCCCAAGAGAATACCAGACTGAGGGTCCTGTCAATAATTAAATCACTCTTATTTATTATTGACAGCGTGGCGTCGGTCACTCATTCTGGCCAAAAGCATTAAGGGAAACGAAGGGAGGAGAAGGGGTGGAGACCGGCATACCAAGGCACGGTTCGCCCGAGGCAGCCAAAAGCCGAATTCACCGCGGCACCAACCAGAGCGGCATGCGGGACCACAATGAGCGGCTGGTACTGTCGCTGGTGCGTCAGCACGGCAGCCTAGCGAAGTCCGACATTGCGCGCATGACCGGACTTTCGGCCCAGACCGTTTCGGTCATCATGCGCGAGCTCGAGGAGGACAACCTTCTTGTCCGCCAGGCGCCGCTGCGCGGCAAGATCGGCCAACCTTCCATTCCGATGGCGCTCAATCCCGATGGCGCCTATTTCATCGGCCTGAAGATCGGCCGCCGCAGCGCCGAACTCGTGCTGATCGATTTTCTCGGCAATGTGCGCTCGATGCTGCAGCATTCCTACCGCTATCCGGCACCGCGCGAGACGGTCGAGTTCGTCACCTCCGGCATGAAGACGATGCGTGGCGAACTCACCCCGGCGCAGGACAAGCGCATTGCCGGACTTGGCATTGCCATGCCGTTCGAATTGTGGAGCTGGGCCGATACGGCAGGTGCGCCGCGCGACGTCATGGACGAATGGCGCCACCGAGACATCCGCGCCGACATCCAGGCACGGTGCGAATTCCCCGTCTACCTGCAAAATGACGCCACCTCTGCCTGCGGCGCCGAACTGGTGTTCGGCAAAGCCGGCACGGCACGCGACTTCGTCTATTTCTATATCGGTGCCTTCGCCGGCGGCGGCATCGTGCTGAACGGTCACCTTTTCGGCGGACCGACCGGCAATGCCGGCGCGCTGGGTTCGATGCCGGTGCCTGGACCGGACGGCAAGCCGACCCAATTGATCGGCGTGGCGTCGATCGCCATGCTGGAAAAGGCACTCAACGCGCGCGGCGTCGAAGCCTCACATCTGTGGACGTCACCGGAGGATTGGGGCGAAATCGGCGTCGAGCTCGACGATTGGATCGTTTGCGCCTCGCAGGCGCTCGCCTATGCCATTGTGGCGGCGTCATCGGTTATCGATTTCGAGGCGGCGGTGGTCGACGGATGGATGCCGAAGGCCGTGCGGCGCCGGCTCGTCGATGCCGTTATCGATGCTATCGGCAAGATCGACGGTGAAGGCCTGAAGCTTCCGGCCGTGCGCGAGGGGACTGTCGGCATTCATGCACGTGCCCTGGGCGGTGCCAGCCTGCCGCTTTCCGAGCGCTTCCTCATCGGCTCGACCACGATTTCCAGGAGTGCCTGAGCGATGCTGATCGGAATCCCGGTGCTGCTCGGTCCACAGCTGCTGGCGACGCTGCGTGCCATGGGTCATGGCGACGAGATCGCCCTTGTCGACGGAAACTACCCGGCGAAGGAGCAGGCACACCGGCTCATCCGCGCCGACGGTCATCATCTTGCTCCGATGCTCGACGCCATCCTCAGCGTATTGCCTGTCGATGACGCGGTGCCGGAGGCGCTGTTTCGCGCCTCGGTCAAAGGTGATCCCCTGCTTGCCGATCCCGTTCATCACGAGATGGAGGCGATCTGCGCCGAGCGTGCTCCGGGCCGCAAGGTGGTTGCGCTCGCCGGCGCCGACTTCTATCAACGGGTCAGGTCCGCACACGCGATCGTCGCGACAAGCGAGCCGCGGCTCTACGCCAACATCATCATCCGCAAGGGTGTGATCTATCCGCCGGGGACCAGGAAATCATGATCCTCTGTTGCGGCGAAGCCCTGATCGACATGCTGCCACGCACCACGACTGAGGGCGAGCCGGCCTTTGCCCCTTATGTCGGCGGCGCGGTGTTCAACACGGCAATAGCGCTCGGCCGGCTGGGAGCGCCCGCCGGTTTCTTTTCCGGCCTGTCGACGGATCTGTTCGGCAGCCAGTTCAAGGACGCGCTTGACGCAAGCCAAGTCAGTTCCACCTATGCGCACACATCGCCCCGGCCGACCACGCTCGCCTTCGTGCGGCTGGACAACGGCCAGGCGACCTACACATTCTACGATGAAAACACAGCCGGACGGATGCTGACCATCGACGATCTGCCGAAACTCGGCAGCGAGATCGAAGCCATGCTGTTCGGCGCCATCAGCCTGATCTCGGAGCCGGCCGGATCCGCCTACGAGGAATTCATGCGGCGCGAGCACAGCCGCCGCGTCATCATGCTCGACCCCAACATCCGGCCGAATTTCATAGCGGACAAGGCCAAGCATCTCAGGCGCATCCGCTCGATGATGGCCATGGCCGACATCGTGAAACTGTCGGACGAGGACCTCAACTGGTTCGGCGAAGCCGGCTCGCACGAGGACGTCGTCCGCAACTGGCTGGAGCGCGGCCCGATGCTGATCGTCGTCACCCATGGCAGCGAAGGCGCCATCGGCTACACCAGGGATCACAAGGTCACGGTCGTGCCGGACAAGGTCGAGGTGGTCGATACGGTCGGCGCCGGCGACACGTTCAACGCCGGCATCCTGGCCTCGCTGCACGAGCAAGGCCTGCTGTCAAAGGAGGCGATCGCCAATCTGTCGGACGACGCCATCCACAAGGCGCTGGCGCTCGGCGCCAAGGCTGCGGCGGTAACCGTGTCGCGGGCCGGCGCCAATCCGCCCTGGCGGCATGAAATCGCCTGATTGGACGGCGATGCGCTGAGGATGCGCAGGACGTCGATCACTTTATGTTTCGCCCAGCCGAGCGCGTGCGACACGAAGGCCGTGTCGCGCGCTACAAAGCCCCGGATTTCCGGCGTCTGATGCGGACCTGTCGGACTGAGAGGTAACAGGCTGCGACATTTGAGCAATTGTGGTTTGGTCCGTGCAGCTTTCTCGGCCGCGCCAAGTCTGATACCAGCGGCCGGTTATCTGGCTAGTCCCCCTTTTGAGGCCGACATGCAGTTCATCGATCTAGGCGCGCAGCGCGAACGAATCCGCGACAGGCTGAAAGCCGCCATCGACCGCGTCGTCGACGAGGGTCGCTACATTCTCGGACCTGAGGTCACCGAATTCGAAAACAAGCTCGCTGCCTATGTCGGCACCAAGCATGTCGTAGCCTGCGCCAACGGGACCGACGCGCTGCTGCTGCCGCTGTTTGCGGCCGGCATCGGTCCAGGTGACGCGGTGTTCGTGCCGAGCTTCACCTTTGCCGCCACGGCGGAAGTGGTGGCGCTGGCCAAGGCCGAGCCGGTTTTCATCGATGTCGATCCGCAGACCTACAATATCGACATCGCCAGCCTCGAAGCGGCCATCGCCATGATCAAGGCGGAAGGCCGGCTGAGGCCAAGGGCGATCATCCCCGTCGACCTGTTCGGGCTCGCCGCCGATTACGAGGCGATCATAGCCATCGCCAACCGCGAAGGGCTGATGGTGATCGAAGATGCCGCCCAGGCGATCGGCGGCTCGAGCGACGGCAAGATGCTGGGTTCGTTCGGCGCGGTCGGCTCGACCAGCTTCTACCCGGCAAAACCGCTCGGCTGCTATGGCGACGGCGGCGCGATGTTCACCAATGACGATGCGCTGGCCGAGCAACTTCGCTCGTTCGCCTTCCACGGCAAAGGCGAAACCCAATATGACAATGTCCGCGTCGGCATCAATTCGCGGCTCGACACTCTGCAGGCGGCGATCCTGGTCGAGAAGCTGGCCATTCTTGAAGACGAAATGGTTGCCCGGCAAGCGGTCGCCAAACGGTATGCCGAAGGCCTCGGCGACATCGTCAAGGCAGCGCGCAACCTGGACGGCGGCCGTTCGGCCTGGGCGCAATATGCCATCGAGACGCCGAAGCGCGACGGGCTGAAGGCGCATCTCGGGGAAAAAAATATCCCGTCGGTGATCTATTATGTGAAGCCGCTGCACAGCCAGATCGCCTACCGCGACTATCCGCGCACGCCGACAGGTCTTGCCGTTTCTGAGGAGCTGCCGAAGCGTATCCTGTGCCTGCCCATGCATCCCTATCTGAGCGAAGCCGACCAGGACCGGATCATCGAGACGATCCGCAATTATATCGGCTCGAATTCGGCGCAAATCGCCGCCGCGTAGAGTCTCACGCGCACGACTACGATCTAGCCGGTAGCGCTCCCGCGTAAATATCAGGTTTTGATACCCACAGTCGTGACATCGGTAAGCGCAAATCCCGCATCGATGGTCAGGATCGGCGCCTGGTAGGATTTCGCCGTGGCATAATGGAAGCAGTCGGCAAGATTGAGCGCACTATTCCGTTCAGCGTCCGGATAGCGGTGCCGTCCATAGCGATCGAAGGCTTGCAGCGCGACGGTCAACTCACGGCTCGATATCGCCATAAGCTGGACCCCGGCCGCTTCAAGGAACTCCTGCACGCGCGCTTCAGCTTCTGCCATGGGAATGCGCTTTTTGCGAAACAGCCCAACTGTCGCCTCCCATGCAGCCACGACTGATGTGATCGGCCGTGGAGAGCGTGCGGCATCCAGCGCGGCCGCTAGGTTCTCGGCCTCAGGCTCTTCCGTCATAATGGCGATGATTGCAGACGCCTCGACGAACATCAGTAGTCGCCGCTGAGGTCATCGAAAAACGCCCTGTCCGCCGCAAGGCCGGTGTCCGGATAGGCCGCAATCTTCGCGCGCAAAGGCTTCAGCCGCTCCCACAGTGGGATCGCCTCTTCGGCGCGGCGCAATTCGTTCTCCAGGGCCAGCTTCACGGCAGCCGTCTTGTTCAAGCGCGTGCGTGCTGCCAGTTTTTCGGCAAGCACGTTTACCTCTTCACTGCGAATGTTGAGCGGCATTAGCCAATTTCCCCGTGTAGACGTAAATATAAAAACGCCAACACGCGATGGCAACCGTCCATCAGGAGAGCATAAGGTTTTGTGGGAGCGCTTCCGTCAATTTCGAGGACGCGCTCGCACGGCGTCAGGTTGGCCCGCGCTCTTCCCGCTGGCGATGAAATGCGGATTGGCAAAATCCACGTCATCGCTCTGGTTGCGCTTGCCGTAGGCCAGCGGCTGACCATCGAGCGAGCGCGTCATCCCGCCTGCGGCGCGCAGCACCGCGTCACCCGCCGCGGTGTCCCATTCCATGGTGCGGCCGAAGCGCGGATAGACGTCGGCCTCGGCGCTGGCGACAAGACAGAATTTCAGCGACGAGCCGACCGAGACGATCTCGGCAGCGCCCACCGTGCGGATATAGGCCTCGGTCTCGGGCGTATTGTGGGACCGGCTGGCGACGACGGTCAGTGGCGCCACGCCCGTTCTGGCCGAAATCGGCCGACGGCCGATGATCTGGTAATCGCCATTGACATCGATTGCTTCCGCCCTGCCCGGCCGGCCGGAAAAGAAGCGTCCGGTGCATGGCGCAAAGACCACACCGATCTCCGGCACGCCGTGGCGAACGAGCGCGATGTTGACGGTGAAGTCGGTCCTGCGGTTGACGAATTCCTTGGTGCCGTCGAGTGGGTCCACCAGGAAGAAGGCATCATCGAGGTCGGGCGGCACGATGCCGGCCGATGCCTCTTCCTCAGCCACGCAAGGGATATCGGGGAAGGCGGCGCGCAGCCCGGCGAGAATGATCTTTTCGCTCTCGCGATCGGCTTCGGTCACCGGCGAGGCGTCTGATTTCTGATCGACCGCGCAGCCGGCATCAAAAACACGCATCACCTCTCGCCCCGCCGCCAGGGCAAGGCGCTCGAACACCCCGAGCATCGCTTCGTCGTCAGATGCCGCCGCCGCTATCGTATTGGTTTTCGGCAATGTCGCGCTCGTTCAGCCAGAGTTCCAGGGCCTCTACCATCTCCTCGGCCGACTTGCCGAGTGTCTTGAGATGGATTTCGGGATTTTCCGGGGCTTCATACGGTGAATCGACGCCGGTGAAATTCTTGATTTCGCCATTCAACGCCCGCGCATAGAGGCCCTTCGGATCGCGTCTGGCGCATTCCTCAAAGGGTGTGTCGACAAACACCTCTACGAATTCACCGCTGGCCATCAATTCCCTGGCCATGCGCCGCTCGGCGCTGAATGGCGAAATGAAGGAAACAATGACGATCAGCCCGGCATCGGCCATCAGGCGCGCCACTTCGGCCACCCGGCGAATGTTTTCGACGCGATCGGCGTCAGTGAAGCCAAGATCGCGATTGAGCCCGTGGCGGACATTGTCGCCATCCAAAATGTAGGTGTGGCGGCCGGTGGCGAACAGCTTCTTCTCGAAAAGGTTGGCGATGGTCGACTTGCCCGAGCCAGAGAGCCCGGTGAACCAGAACACTGCGGGCCGCTGGTTCTTCAGATCGGCGCGGCCGTGCTTGCCGACATCGAGCGATTGCCAGTGGATGTTCTCGGCGCGGCGCAGCGAATGCAGGATCATGCCGGCGCCGACCGTGGCGTTGGTGATGCGGTCGATCAGGATGAAGGCGCCGGTCGTGCGGTTCTCGGCGAAAATATCGAAGGCGATCGGTGCCCGCGTCGAGATGTTGCAAATGCCGACCTCGTTCATTTCCAGCGACTTGGCCGCCTCATGGGCAAAATCGTTGACGTTGACGCGGTATTTCAGGTCGGTGACGGTGGCGCTGGTCTGATCGGTCTCGGTCCGCAGGATATAGGAGCGGCCCGGCAGCAGCGCGTGCTCGTCGAACCAGACGATGTTGGCGGCGAACTGGTCGGCGACCTGCGGCCGCGCCGCCGGCGACACCAGCATGTTACCGCGCGAGACCTCGACCTCGTCGTCGAGAACAAGGGTGATGGCCTGGCCCGCCACCGCCTGGCTCAGATCGCCGCCATGCGAGACGATCCGCCTGACATGAGCGGACTTGCCGGATTTGGCGACAACGACCTCGTCGCCCGGTGCGACCGAGCCGGAGGCGATCGTGCCGGCAAAACCGCGGAAATCGAGATTGGGGCGGTTCACATACTGCACCGGAAAACGGAACGGCAGTTCGACAACGGCTTCATCGACTGACACGGTTTCCAGATGTTCGATCAGCGTCGGGCCGGAATACCATTCTGTTTTATCGGAACGGCCCGTAACGTTGTCGCCATAGCGGGCCGACATCGGAATGGACACGATCGACTGGAAACCGAGTTCACGTGAGAACTGCGCGTAGTCTGCGACAATCCGTTCGAACACCACCTTGTCGAAGCCGACGAGATCGATCTTGTTGACGGCGAGCACGATGTGCCGGATGCCAAGCAGCGAGGCGATGATCGAGTGGCGCCTTGTCTGGCGCAGCACGCCCTGCCGGGCGTCGATCAGGACGATGGCCAGATCGGCGGTCGACGCGCCCGTCGCCATGTTGCGGGTGTATTGTTCGTGGCCGGGTGTGTCGGCAACGATGAACTTGCGCTTTGGCGTGGCGAAAAAGCGATAGGCGACATCGATGGTGATGCCCTGCTCGCGCTCGGCCTCGAGGCCATCGACCAGCAGCGCGAAATCGACGTCGTCGCCCGTCGTCCCGTGCTTGCGCGAATCACGCTCGAGCGCGGCAAGCTGGTCCTCGAAAATCTGCTTGGTGTCCGAAAGCAGGCGCCCGATCAACGTCGACTTGCCGTCGTCCACGGAACCGCAGGTCAGGAAGCGCAGCAGCGATTTTTGTTCTTGCACCGCCAGATAGTCGCGAATGCCGTCGGTGGGGGCGAGGCTCTCGGCCGTGATGTGGCGCATGCTCAGAAATACCCCTCGCGCTTTTTCTTTTCCATCGAGCCGGCTTCATCACGGTCGATCAGGCGGCCCTGCCGTTCGGAGGTGCGCGCCGTAAGCATTTCGCCGACAATGGCCTCCAGCGTGTCGGCGGCCGATTCGATCGCACCGGTCAGCGGATAGCAGCCGAGCGTGCGGAATCGCACCAGCCGGTTCTCCACCGTCTCGCCGGGACGCAACTGCATGCGTTCGTCATCCCTCAGAATGAGCATGCCGTCACGTTCGACGACCGGCCGCTGCTTGGCGAAATAGAGCGGCACGATCGGGATGTCTTCCTGGAGAATGTACTGCCAGATGTCGAGTTCGGTCCAGTTCGACAACGGAAAGACCCGGATCGATTCACCGGTCGCGATGCGGGTGTTGAATATCTTCCACATCTCCGGCCGCTGGTTCTTCGGATCCCAGACGTGCTGGGCATTGCGGAAAGAGAAGATCCGCTCCTTGGCGCGCGATTTCTCCTCGTCGCGTCGCGCCCCGCCGAAGGCTGCATCGAAGCCGTATTTGTCGAGCGCCTGGCGCAGCGCCACGGTCTTCATCACATGCGTATGGGTGTTGGAGCCATGGTCGAAGGGATTGATATTATCGCGCACACCATCGCCGTTGACATGGACCAGGAGATCGAAGCCGAGCTTTTGCGCCATCTGATCGCGAAAGGCGATCATCTCGCGGAATTTCCAGGTCGTGTCGACGTGGAGAAAGGGAAAGGGCGGCTTGGCCGGATAAAACGCCTTCATCGCAAGATGCATCAGCACCGAGGAATCCTTGCCGACCGAATAGAGCATGACCGGCTTGGCGAAGGTCGCCGCAACCTCGCGAAAGATATGGATGGATTCGGCTTCAAGCCGCTGCAGATGCGTAAGCGCGATGTTCATGGACTTTAAGCGTTCTCTCGTGCCGGCCGGATCTTGCATCGATGCATCAGGCGCAATTTTTCAGCGGCCCGGATCAAGCTTCACTTCTGGTTTTCGTGCAGGCGTTCTAGCAGATCGCCATTATCTATAACAATGCAAGACAGACCTGCGCTGGAGTGGTTCGAGAATGAATTTTCCACGCAGGGACCAGAACCCGGAAATTCCTGCCCAGATCGCAGGGCCATCGCCAGGATGGCGCTAGGACGGCGTTCCAATGGGAACAAGTAACTTTTCACCGTTGTGGTCGATCTCGATCAATTCACTCTTCTGGCGGGCTGCAAATCCTTTGTGGAAGATAATGGCGTTCATGACGGCAAACGTCATTGCAAGCGCCTCGGTCCGCAACGGATAATCGACGAGTGAATGAATGAGAAGAAAAAACACGGAGAGAAACGCCGCCTTTTGAAGGGGATCGCGACGAACTCTAGCAAGCGCCATGAAAAGAATCACGAAATAAAGCGCCATCAATAGAACAGCAAGAACTCCGCCTTCGAAAGCGATTTCAAGATACTCGTTGTGAGCATGATTTACATATTGCCTGAAAATCATCCCTTCCTTTTCATATATCTGGTAGGCCTTTTGAAAATTTCCAAACCCAACGCCGGCTGCCCAATTCTCTTTGATCCCCTCAATGGTGGTGCGAGCAATCTCTCCTCGCCCGAAATCCGGGTCAATCGCTTCGGCCTCGATCTTCGTCCATGCGCCTATCGTAAACACTGAAAGTGCTATGAAAACGGCAACGATGCTGAGTCCACTCACCCTGGAACGCGTTGAAAGAAAGACTATGGACAGCACGGTGATCGCTAATCCGATCAGAACGCCGGCACGCGAACCGACAGCCAAAAGGAGCAGCAAAAGCGTGGCCAGCCCGAGCGATCCCGACAAAAGATGTCCTCGGAACAGACCATAATAAACGACGAAGGGGATAGACACGAAAAGCAATGCTGCAAAATGATTCTCGTTGGCAAAAAGCCCGGCGTTTATCGTGAACGGCAACAATCCCTTTATGGCAATGTCGTCCGAGAGCGAATATTGAATCGCGCCTGCCAAGCCGTTACAGATAACACCCATAAAAAAGAACGGCAGAAGCGCAGGGACTTGCTCGGCACGCAAACGCAAAACGCTCAAAAAAAACGCCGCCAACGCCACCAGATACAACAGACATTCGATCGTCCGTCCAACGCCGACACTGACGAAACGAAATTCGGATTCCCCTACAAGCTCGGAGTCTGCGAGCAGCAGTTCCGGTCGCAATCCGCTGAATATCGCCGCAGGCAACGGAATGATCTGCAGAACGGCCAGCGCCACAACGAAGATAAGCAGCCACAGAACGGAATGGGGCGTCCTTTGGCCAGAGGCCTGTGAAAAGACCGCCGCTGCCGAGACAATTGCCGCAACCTCGATCAGCGTGTCCGTGTAAAGCCCGCTTGCAGTGCCGCCGCCGATCAGCAGCGCTATAAACAGAACCGATCCGAGGAGATATTTATCCCATTCCGATGGCCGGTCGCTCAAGATGAAAGTCTCTCGATGCTCAATTTGTGCATTACCAATGTGCCGACATAGCGAAAGCGCCAGCTCTCGGCAATGGCGGCAGTTTCCAGCTTCAATAATTGCATGGGGCACCCAGTCGGCCCAACCGAAAACTCCTGACTGAGCGCCTGACGATTGTATGTACCGTCCGGTATATGGAACCGCGCTATTTCGCCAGCAGGCCCCACACACCTGATCGACCAGAACAACTCCTTTGGAAGCTTCAGGTTTCTTGCAGACGCAACCAGAGAAACCTTGTAGGAGCCAGGAGGCAGTTGGATATACTGCTGAAGCGCTGCGTTCTTGACCGGCGTATTCAGGAAGCGGACCGTCGCCCCCCCCTCACCTTCAACCGCATTTTGAGCCGTTGCAAGCGTAACTTCGAGACCCGACTGATCGCCGACCTGCCAATCAAAAGGTTTGCCGCTGGATAGAGGCTCAAATGCGCTGTTGAAAATGTATCCGCCCAATTTCCGTTCTTGATCGGACAGACTGAAAAGAAACAACCGATACGCTTGTTCATATTTTTTCTGACCAAAATAGCTGTGGATCAGATAGGACACCTCGCTCGAGTTTGGTGGCGCACTTGACCCAGTCAAATCGAGCAGCAACCGATTTGCGAAATCGAGCCCGTCGGGGGTTTTCCCCAGCGTGACCAACAGATTGGACCTCCAGGGCGCCGCGGCCCTGATGGCTGCCAGCACAGCCTGATATCCATCGGGATTCGAGAGGATTGTCGGCAGCCCCTCGGCGATCGCCGCAAATTGATCTGGCCATCGCCGCAGCAAAATATCGATCTCGCGGACGGCCCCGGACAGATCGCCTATTTCGATGGAGCGGCCTATTGACCTCTGGAGCGCGAGGATTTCGGTCTTGGATAAATTTCGAGCTTGATCGAAAAACTCATAGGCCTGATCTTTTTCACCCTTCCGGTACTTGATCTCGCCGATCAGGCTGTAGAGACGTGCGTCCGCAAGGTCAAAGCGAAGCGCGCTTTCGAGCTTGGCAAGCATGGCGTCGAGATCGGGAGCATTGCTTGTATCGTTCAGGTCGTGAGTAATCTCGCCTATCAAGGCATTGACGTTCAACGGGTCCAGCGCGAGGGAAACGGTTGGCGTTTCGGTTTCAAGAAACCGACTTAGCCCGATCGACGAAGCCGCCAATACTAGAACGGATGCGGCGAACCAAACGCCTGAACGCCGGAGATTTTGCATAAGCGGGCTGGTCTGCTCCGTCATCGACTTTGCCCTCAAGCTTCGGGGTGCCATAGTCGTAATACTGGTAGTTCATGTATTTGTAGGCGTAGTTGTAATCGAACTTGTTCACTGCAAACTTCGACATCGCGGCTCCGACCACATTCGCGCCGGCGGCCCGCAAGCGCTTCAACGCTGTCTTCGCCGACTTGCGCGTGACCTGGTTGGTAGAAATGACCATCAATGTGCCCTCGGCAAGCCGGCTGAGGATGGGCGCATCTGAAAGGCCGACGACCGGCGGGGCATCGATTATGACAAGGTCGAAGCGCTTGCCGAGATTGGTGATGATCAGCGCCATCTTTGGTGAAGAGAGAAGGTCCGCGGGGTTCGGCGGGATCGTTCCGGAAGTCAGGACGGTCACATTGGGATATTTCGTCGCCCTGAAAATGCTTGCCAGATCCTCCTTGCGGACGGTGTTCGTCAAGAGATTGCTCAGGCCAATCGTGTTGTCGAGTCCAAACAGCCGGTGAAGGTTGGGTTTTCGAAGATCGCCGTCGACAATGAGAACCCTGGCACCGAGCGCGGCAAAATCCTGTCCAAGCTTGAACGAGGTGGTCGACTTGCCCTCGGAGGGTTCCGAACTCGTGACCAGCAACGATCGCGGCGCGCCTTCGGCCCCGGAAAACTGAAGCGATGTTCGAAGCGAACGGTAGGCCTCGGACAGTCCTGATTTTGGGTCGGCGATGCTGGCCATGAGTTCCCGGTCATCGACAAGCGGCAGGATGCCGAGCATCGCCAATCCCAGTTCCTTTTCGATCTGCTCAGGATTGGTGAAGGTGTTGTTCAACAACTCGATGATGTAAATAATTGACGCGCTGAGCGCCAGGAAAAGAGCCAGAGCGACCGCAAGATTGATGGTCAATCGTGGAGAATAAGGGCGATTGGGCAGCGTCGCGAAATCGACGATTGCGGCACTTTGTGTCTTGAGCTCCGAGCTCACGCCGACCTCGTTCAACTTGGCAATCAAATTGTCATATTGCGAGCGGTTCGAATCGACTTCTCGCTTCAAGATTGTGTATTTAATGTTTTTATCGTTGAAGATGACTTGCTGCATCTCCATCTCGGCAAGTTTTGCCTTAAGGTCGGCTTCCTTGTTCTGAGCCTCCTGGTATTTCTGCCGCAGTGAATCGGTTATCGTCAAAACGCCGTTGTTATAAAGCCGCTGCAGTTCCTTGATCTGCGCCTGAAGCTGCTGCATCTCTGGAAAACCGGGCTTCAATATACCCAACTTCTGCTGGTATTGGCTGGTCAAATCCGACAGCTTCTCGGTGATTTTCTGCAGACCTTCGCTCTCCAGAACTGGGCCGAGACTCGATCCGCGGCCCTTGTCTATCTGGTCCACCATCCGTCCGGCATCGAGACGTTCCTGGATTGCTGTCGCGAGCGCGGTGTTGAGAGTCTCAATGTTCGACCCTATCAGCGATTTTTCTTCGCCGGTTATCGTGATGCCCGCATCCTTTGCATAGGCGACGAGTTCCTCTTCGGACTTCTGAAGCTTTTGCTTTACCTGCAAGACCTGTTCTTGGATGAATTGCCGCGCCAGGTCGGACGTTTCGCTGGTTTGATCGAGGCGCTGGTCGATAAAACTTTGCGCAACTTGATTGGCTATATCACTTGCATATTTCGGGTTCTGGTCGACAAACGCAATCGACAGCAGGCTTGTGTTCGTGACAAGAGTGACCGTGAGGTCATTCATAACCCGACCTATCGCAATTTCCTCACGTTCCTCCGGCGTTTTCTCCTCTATGGAAGGCGATTTGGAAATTCCGAACGCACGATAGAAAATGTTGCTAGGCGAGAAATTCGGGGTCGGGAACAGGAAGTCCGGCTTTTCGCTAAGCCCCAGTTGGAACACCACGCGCTGCGCCAAAGCCCGGCTCTTCAGCTTTTCCCGAGCGGTTTGAAAGGCGCGCATGTCGCTGGTTTCAGAAACCACCTCAATGTCCTGAAACACCTTGGCGGACGGAACCAGCACTTCCAATTGCGTTGTCGCCCGATATTTTGGCGTCTGCATCATGGTTACGACGACGCCAGCAACAAGTCCGCCCGCTACCATCATCAGTATCAGCCACCGATACTGGACAGCGTAAAACAACAGTTTGAGTGGATTGAAGCGCTCGTCCTGCTCGGAGTGATCGCGACCATAGGGGTTATAGTTTTGCGCACCGTCATAATACAGGTCGGCAGACAAGGCTTGGCCATGTCCGGGGCCTGCAATTTGATGCTGTCGATTGCGATCGAGCATTGCGTGACAACCTTGGGTTTGTCTCTGGGCTTAATTTTAACCGGCCGTGATTTACAATCCCGGGACGACCGCAATTCTGGCTGCACTCGAGGCGACGCCGAGGGCGTCCTTGAGGTTGTTCATGGCAATTTTCGATTTCGAGGCGAAGACGACAATCTTGTCGCCACCATAGATGCGTGGGTTGCGGCTCTTGCCGGCGCGAATCTGCTCCACATTGTAATTTGCGACCAGAGTATTTTGGCCGACATTGCGATAGACAAAGACCTTTTTCGCATCGCCAACAGCATTGAACCCTCCGGCAAGGGCGATCGCATCGATGAGAGACGAATTGCTCGACACCGGAAAAATACCAGCCTTGGTGACTTCGCCGTCGACGGTAATGCGCTGTCCGATCGATTCCTTGACGAAGACCGACACATCGGGCGACTGCAGATAGTTGGCGCCGTAGGCCGTTTCGATTTCCTGCTCCAGCTGACGGACGGTCTTCCCAGCCGCGGTGACGGTTCCGATAAGTGGAAGCGAAATTTGTCCGCCAGCGTCGACTTGAACGGTTCTGTTCAGATTGTCGACCTGGAACACATTCACATCCAGCACATCGTTAGGCGACAAAGGCTGCTCGTTGCCGTTCTGGCTGTTTTGCGCAGGCAGCTCCTTTACGACCTGCAGGGCGCCGCCGCTGGAAAGCGGCGCCGACGATGACGTCAGTTGCAGCGCATCGACCGATGTCGGCGAAGACGATGATGTCGTTGACGAGGTGCTCGTGCAGGCAGACATCGAGAGCGAAGCGAGCAAGGCACATATCGCGCCTGTATAATTTTTTGCGAAATGAAACACACCCATTACGCTGCCCCACCCTTCAACAGGCGACCCAATCCTGCAAAGCGACCGACGTTGCCGGGGCTTGGCTTTTTCGAGCGTGCCTTTCCGACCGGCTCGAGGGGCCGGTTCGCCAATATTTCGCCTGGGCGTTTCAACACCATATTGCGGGCCTCATCTTCCCCACATCGCTTCGCGGCAACGGCAACCGCCTGCGAAAGCCCAGGGCGACGGCGGGTGGCGCCGTGGGCGTCCGAAGCGATAATATCTACCCTACCCTCGTCAATCAGCTTTTCCGAATAGTAAAGCGCCGTGCGTCCAAAAGCACCAACAATCGAGTCTGCGGTAAGTTGAATTAGGCAACCCACTGCATTCAAGTTCTCAACAGTTTCGTAATTTGCCTTGATCCATGTCAGCCGCTCAGGATGGGTAAGAATCGGAACGAACCCGGCGTTTATGAGGCGCAGAGCGAAATCTTCCAGCCTTGGCGGCAGAACGTGGTGCGGCGGCTCGAATAAAAAATAGCGAGATCTGTTCAAGGTCGGCACGCTGCCCAGCGCCAATTGCTCCGGCAGATCCGGAGCTATATGCACGTCGGCGCCAACGTAAAGCGCAAGCGGTATTGCGGCACTGCGCAGCGCCTGTTCCAATTCTTGAACTGCGCGGGCGATATTTGCCGATCCGTTTTCGTACATGCCTGGCACGATATGCGGCGTACATGCCATATGCGTCGTTCCATCGGCCACCGCCAGCCGCGCCATTTCCAGCGATTCAGCAAGACTGGGCGAGCCGTCGTCAAGACCGGGCAAGATATGGGAATGCAGGTCGATCATGGGTGGCCGCGCTGAAGCAAACTGACGACTTCTCCCAACCGAAAGGCAAAAGCGCCACCCGCACCTGAGCGAATGACGCATTTGTCAAGGTCGTGCAATACGGAAGGATTCAAGCTATTCGCTGACAGCGTGCAAACCAATTATCAGCACTGCCGCACCACCCGTCACAGTGCCTCCCGGCGAGACGAATCCGCCCACGACGGAGCGCATTCAGGTTCGACTCAGGTGATAGAGCGGTATGGTTGACGGATTCCATCAATATCCCGACTCGAGCCGCCGCGCAAAAGCTACACAGAGGCACCGGCCATACAATATAGCAGAGGTAGTCACATGGGTTCTGCTATATTGCCTACTGGGCGCCTTAAGGGCTGACCGGGCCGGCGTCGTCGCCGTCACCCTGCGTTGCAGCAAGGATACCAGCCGTACCAGCCATGCCCACAAAGATACCGAGCGGCACCCAGGACTGGTTTCCGCCCGCGCCAATCTGACCCGTATGCTCGGAACTCACGGCGGCAGCCGTCTGCTCGGAGCCCACAACTTTCAGGCAGATATTGTTCTCGACACGGGAAATGTCGAGACTTGAATTCGCAGGCACCTCCAGGTTGCAGCCACCGACATTAACGGAGGCAGCCCCCTTGGCACCGACCACTATGCGGCTGCCGAAATCCAGCGCATTTCCCGCTTTTGCCGGGCCATAGCCGGCGGCTTGCGAAACCATTACGTCGCCATTGGCGTGCCCTATGGAACCAATCGAACTCGCCGCTCCCTGATAGGGTGTCGTACAGGTGCAAGATGCATCCTGAGCGGACGCATCCTGAGCGAAAGACGAAACCGGGCCGAAACCGATCGAGGCGACAAATCCGGCCAACGCAACTTTTACAGTGAGGTTCATTCGTTTCGATCCTTTTTGTCCCGCCGCACCTCGGCCCCTCCCCAGGGCGAAGGTATTGAACAAGCGCGTAACAGCTTTTCGCTTTGATTCCAACCCGCTTCGCTTATGCGAGATGATTTTTTGGTTTCTCATGTGTTTCATTGGACACACTCGCTTGCCGGATTTGAATCTACCATTTTTCGTGCCGGCCCCCTGCGAAAATTGTTGGCAAGGCAAGTTTATTTCGTGGCGTTTGACCGTCATCGCGCCGATGCTTTGGTACAGGGATTATGGTCGACTCTGTTTGACGTGGGGTGTTATCGCACATTCTGTCTTTCGTTTTATGACACGCAGATGGCGAGAACTACGAACCCGACAAGCACGATTTGTAGGTCGAACCTGCCTGCGCCGGCTGTCCGCACAAGATGCCATTCTCGGCAAGTTTGGCGGCCAAATCCGCGCCATCGGACGTGAGGCATTGCACAACGACGGCATCACCAAACTTTGAGGCGACATTGCCGTCGCAAGGCGTCCCCATGCCGACCGGCTTGCAAGTCAGGGCGAGCCCCTGGTAGTCCCGCCGCGCCGCGTCCGTTACGATGGCACGCAGAGATTGAGGCTTGGTAAACGCCACGCCGCATAGCACAATTTTGCGGTTGCCGACGCGAAGATCATCGACCGCCTGGATGAAAAGCTTGCCATCAAACGGCTCTATCGCGGCTTGTGGCTTTGGGGGTGGGGGACGACGAGGCGCCCCTTTTTCCACGATGATGGCAAAGAAGCCAACCGCAAACGCCAGGGCAAGGAGTGCCAAAAAGCTTAATTTCTTGAACGACAAAAATCCTCACTCCCGCCGCTGCCAAGCATGTCTCTATCACTTCTGGCGGAGACGTCCGGACGACTTATCGTCGCCTGGCATCCATTTCAATCGAAGAAATTCCGTCAACTGCCCTATCGTGCTTCGCTGGCGGTGCTGTCAAGATATTGGGTCAGCGCGCAAACCAGATGATAAAAGATGCTTGCCGGCACATCGGTCGCCAGCGAGCGGCCTCGCTCGTCGATCCGGTCTATCCACAGGCCGAGCGGCGCCGGATTGATGTGCCAGCGGAACAGGCGGCCGACACGCGCTTCGATCTCGGGCTTGAGGTCGGGGCCGCCCGAACCGTCCAATGCAATCGCCGCCTTGATTGCTTCCGCCTGCGGCCAACTGCGCGAGACAAGGTCGAGCGGCAAGCCTTGCCGCGAGACGGCGCCATAGGCGAGGCCGGTGGCGCGATTGAGGCCGTTGGCGATGGCCGACGCATAGAGCTTTCTGGCAAAGCCGGCCAGGTCACTCTGGCCGCTGCGCCCGGTGAAGTCGACCAGCAGCGAGGCCCATTCGAAATGGTGGCCGGGTTCCGTCCAGGCACCTTTCTCGCCCTCCGCCGGCCTCCACTCGGCATCGAAATACTCGCCCAGCGTCCAGCTTTCCGGATCGAAGAAATGGCTGCGAAACAGATCGACGATGCGCGCGGCGCGACGAAGATAGGCGAGTTCGCCGGTCGCCTGATGCCAGGCCAGGAAAGCCTCGAGCAGATGCATGTGCGGGTTGGAACGGCGTTCGCCCACGCCGCTCGACGTTTCGAGAAAGCCGGTCATGCGGTGATCCTCGAGATGCGCGTCGAGGAACGAAAACGTTTCTTCGGCAAGCCGCAATGCATCAGGATTGCCGACCATATGGGCATGCGCCAGCGCCAGCAGCACGCAGGAATGATCATAGGCATCCTCGGCTGCGTCGGCCACCGTGCCGTCGACATTGAGCGTGCGCACCCAGCCGCCATTGTCGGTGCGGCCGTTCCTGGCCATGAATTCGAGGCCGTGGCCGATCAACCGATCGGCGGGCCCGTCCCAGCCGCGCGCCCTGGCGACAGCGAAGGCGTAGACTTGCCTGGCCATGGTGCGCATGCGCTTGGGCTTCTTCAGCGGTGTGGCGTCAAAGCCGAGCGCCTCGTGAAAACCGCCATGGCGCTCATCGACCCCGACCGTCGACCATAGCGGCACCGTCTCTTCAAACAGCCAGTGGTGCACACGACGGCGCCAGGCGCCGCTTTCGATGACGCGGTCGTCAGCGGGCGTGAACCTGGTTTCCAGCCGGCCGCTCTTTTCGAGCTGCTCGACGATCTTCTTGACGTTCTGGCTGCGGCTGACCGGGGCGACGAAGGTGGCATCGGCGGTCGAAACGATGGCAACGTCCTTCAAGCCAATGGCCGAGAGCAGGCGACTGTCGCTGCGGATGTAGGAGTTCTCGCAGTCGATGGCGACGACATCGCCGACGATGACATTGCCGTCATTGTCGGAGGGGCCGACATCGAGCAGCGATTGCCAGGAACCGAGATCGTTCCAGCGGAAGCCGGCCGGCACCATGGCGATATGGCTGGCGCGCTCCATGATCGCATAGTCGATCGACGTCGACGGAATGGCGGCGTAGAGTTCCAGAGGCATATAGAGACCGGAAAGATCTGACGTCGCCGCCTGATAGGCATTTTCGGTGGCCTTCCAGATTTCGGGCTCGAAAGCCGTGAAGGCGTCGCGCATGGCGCTGGCGCGAAACAGGAAGATGCCGGTGTTCCAGTAGAAGTTGCCGGCCGCCAGATAGCTCCGCGCGGTCGCGAGGTCCGGTTTCTCGACGAAACGCGAGACATCGCAGATGCCATCCTTCTCGCCGGCGATCTCGATATAGCCGTAACCGGTTTCGGGGTGGCCGGGCTTGATGCCGAATACCACCAGCCGGCCGGCACGCGCCGCCGCGGTGCCGTTTTCCACGCTCTGCCAGAATTGTCGCGCGGTCGTGATCTCATGATCGGACGGCACCACCAGCACCAGGCTGTCGCCAAATTCGGAGAGGGTTCGCAGGGTCGCCAAGGCGACGGCGGCGGCGGTGTTGCGTCCGGTCGGCTCGAACAAGGGGCCGCCGCCGGAAAGGTCGATGCCGGCGAGATCGGCGTGGACGCGATCGGCATGCCGCTCCGAGGCAATCAGGAAGACCGGCGTTTCGCCGTCCGGCCGCGCCGTAAGCCGCCGCAACGTCTTGACCAGCATCGAGCCATCGCCGGAAAAATCATGGAACTGCTTGGGATTGTCCTCGCGCGACAGCGGCCACAGCCGTGAGCCAATACCGCCGCTCATGACAAAACTGACGATCCGCTCGGTCATGGGGTAACACCTCCGGCATTTTCGAACAAAGCAAGGAGCGCTGCGGCATAGTCTCGGCGGCGCATTTGTTGCCGACTTTGCAGCACGGCGACACTGTCGCGGGCCAAGCGGGGGCGCCGCCCAGCTTCGAGGAGACGCTGTGCCAGCGCTTTCGCGCTATCGGGTGCGAAGAAGAGCGATTCCGGCGCCTGCTCGCGATGCAGTGGAATGTCGGACAGCAGCATCGGCGTGCCCAGCGACTTCGCCTCCTCGACCGTGGTCGACCACCCCTCGAAGTGCGAAGGGTTCAGGAGATAGTCCGCGACACCGATCAGGGCGACGACATCGTCATAGGGAATCAAGCCTAGATGTCGAAAATGGCTTCCGAGTCCATCTGTTTCAGCAAGGCCCATCAGACGCTTGAAAAACGTCGGATCGCGGGGATCCGTGGTGCGGCCGGAGAGGATTACCGGCGGCAAGGAGGCCAGCGCTCCGATCTGGTTTATATGCTTCAATGCCTCTATGACCAGCCTGTGGTTCTTGTGGACCCAGAACTGATTGGGGAGAAAGAAGAAACGCTCGGGCAGCCCATGCGCCTGGCGCGCCTCATCGGCACGCGCCAAAATGGCGCCTGGATCGAGATCGATAGCGAAGCGTACGACGGCGGTCTTGTTGCGCGAGGCTGGATAGAATGTTTCGCAGTCCGCCAGCGCATCCCCACTCGAGAGCATTATGGTGCGATTTCCCGACGTCTGCAGGCGGTAGCCGAGATCCCTGCGCCACCAGGCGCTACGCGGAAAGAGGTGCGGCAGGCGACGGTGCTGGAAATCCGGAATCCAGGAAACGACCGGTATTGGAAACCGGTTGCCGAACCACTGGGCGACTTCAAAGACAACATCGATACCTTGCACAGCGACAAGGTCCGCGAAGGCACGGTCACTTCCGCCAGCGAGTGCGATCAGCCCTCGCCTGCCGAGGCCGGCGCCCGTGACCCGGTTATCAACGAGAGCGGGTGCGGCCAACATATGATCGAAGGACGCGCCAATGCTTGAATGCTGCTCGGGTGTGAGAAACAGTTTCGCCTGCACCTTGCCACGCAGCTCGGAGGCGATGACGCTCAGCATGTTGCGTAGATAGGACTCGCCGCCTGACCACGCTCCGCGGCCGATGAGAGTGAAGCCGACGGTAATCAAGGCGCGGAGCGTCGCAAATGGCCGACCGGCTCGGCGAGAATTTCAGCGCGATACCAATCGACGTAGCCAGCAATGCCCCTGCTGAGCGGCACCCGCAACTGAAGCCCCTCCGGGACGCCGGATGGATCCGAGATCAGATTGACAGGGTCGCCCCGACGGGACTTTCCAGAAAACGAGAGGCGATGGTTCCCTCCCCAGGCCTCCAGAACCATGCTGGAAATCGTGCTGACGGGTGCAGCAGCGCCCGCACCGCCGTTATAGATGGCGAAGCGCGGTTCGCCGGCAGGCAAAATGTGATGGATCAACCGCACAACGTCCGAGATATGGTGCCAATCCCTCATTTCCGTACCCGTGCCGCCAAGCACAATGTCGGTTTCGCCTGCCGCGAGCCTGCCGCAGAGATCCCAGAGCAGTTGCTTGCGCAATCCTTCTCCATAGACCGAAAAGAGGCGAGCCACCGAGACCGGCTGGCCGTATGCGGCACAATACGACCGGCCAAGCTCCTCAACCATTCGCTTGTGATGACCATAAGGTGAGTACGGCTCGAGTGCGGCATCGACGCTGATGGGGCCGAAGTGGCCGCCGCCATAGACGGCGGCGGAGGACGCCAGAACGACTGAGGCATCGGGTGCGTGGCGACGCAGGAAATCGAGGACACAAGCCGCGGAAACGACGCTTTGTTCAAAATCCTTCAGCGGATCGGCAATCGACTGCCCGACGGTAGCGCCGCCTGCCAGATGGTAAACGGCTGCCGGGCGGCCGTGTACGGCGAGAGCCGCGTCCATCGTTTGCGCGGTCACTCCGCCGGAAAAGAATGCGCCGCCGCCGGTCGTCGCCGCGAACCCAGGGGCTTCGCTTCGGCCGAAGCCGAGGACATGATGGCCTTCTCCGGCAAGAAATCGCGATAAATGCAGGCCAATGAAGCCGCCGGCTCCAGTCACCCAAACAGGCCTCGCCTCTTTCAGCTGCGCCACCAGATCAGCCCTTCCCTTGCTTGTAGCAAAGGAAAGAGACCAGGCGCCCAGGCCGGCGGTCCAGCAATGCCGCTGCTCGGGCAACGGCACCGAAAGGCAGTGGGAACAGGGCCGCGCGGACCAGCCCCGACACTGGGCCGAAGACTGCCGCGAGCCTTTCGCGAATTTCGGAGGCCGTCATCGGGTCATAGTTCACAACCGATTGGAAAGAGTTCATTTCGCGATCGATCGTAAGCCCCGCCCCCTGCAACGCAGCGCGGTAGGCCGCCAGCGTGAAAGCGTTCTCCCCGCCGTAGAGGTGATGCAGCGGATGAGAGCGCAGAAACGGTTCCAGCTGCTGCGGCCCGGATATCACATGGTCGCGCAATGACAGGAACGTCGCGCCCTCGCGAGAGAGGCGCGCAACCTCACCGCAGAACGCCGGAAGATCATGCGCGTGATGCAGCACTTGCCTGGCGACGACCAGGTCATAGCCGGCGGCGGTCAACGGGATAGCCTCGCCGAACGCTTCGATCACATCGATGCGCGTGCCTGTTTTGTCGGCAAGCGTGCGGATTGCGGCGGCACCGACAAGGGCGCTGGGATCGGGCTCGACGGCGGTTACCGACCAGCCCTCGCGCGCCAGGGCATAGGAGAGGATGCCATTGCCGGCGCCAAGGTCGAGAGCACGGCCGACCTTGCGCGGGATCATGCTGCGAACCGCATCGAACTCTGCGCTTTCATGATAGCGCTGCGCGGCCACGACCGGATCGTCGAAATAGGCGGCGCGGGCGAGCTCTTTCATCGAAGGCTCGCTCATGCACCAGCGGACGGCGTCTTCCCAAGTCATGGCCGCTTCAGGCATCGAGAGAAACCATATGCTGGATCAATCCCCGTGGTTTTCCGGCAACAACTGCGTGAGGCGGCACGTTCTTGGTCACGACGATCTCGCTCTCCCGTCGATTTCTCGAAAACGCCCACAACAGCCGCCATCAATGCTCAGCTCGACGAGCGCGACAACGCTTTCGCGTCACAGGCTTGCATGCTTTCCCGTCCGTCATTCAAGGCAGGTTGTTTCCGGCGCTCGTGAGAGGTAATACGCTGCCCATCGCCTCAAAGCGGCACATCGTCGATCACACTTTGGCCAGGACGTTGTTCTGGCGAACAGCTACGCTACCGTCTGTTGCCTCGTCAAGTTCAGATCACGAGAATTCGAATCGCGCGAATTTCGTCCGCGCAAAACGCCCTTGCACCCCTTACCTGCATTGAGTTTCTCTCGCTCCCAGCGGTCCCGTCCGCAGATGACAATTATCGCAGCAGCTTGGAGTAGCGCCCCGGCTCTGGTTCTTTTATAGACGGGGACCAGCCCCGGGGACCCTGAACCTTCAACATGCACACCAGAGTCGGAAGCGCGGATTCGCACCTCATTGGCTATCGGGCGGACGTCGACGGGCTGCGCGCCGTCGCCGTCATATCAGTGATTGCATTTCACCTGTCGAGGTCATGGCTGCCGGGAGGATATCTGGGCGTCGATATCTTTTTCGTGCTCTCGGGGTATCTGATCACGCTGATCTTGTGGCGCGAGGCGCTCAAAGGGCAGTTCTCGATTATTCGCTTTTATGAACGTCGCGTCCGCAGGATCATGCCGGCCCTCGTGCTGCTGCTGTTCTTCACCACCTTGGCCGCCATTGCCCTATTGCTGCCTGCCGACCTGATCGGCTACGGCAAGAGCATGCTCGCCACGCTCGGCTTCGTGGCCAACATCCATTTCTGGCGCGATACGGATTATTTTTCGAGGGCCGCCGAGGCGAAGCCGCTGCTGCACGTCTGGTCATTGGGCGTCGAGGAACAGTTTTATATCATCTTTCCCCTGTTGATTGCAGCATTAGCCCGGTTCTGGCCGCGCGCCACCTTTCCCGCAATCGCCATGCTCACGCTTCTGTCCCTGGCGGCCAATATCCTGGCCCTCAAAGTCGGCGGCGCATCGCCGGCGTTTTTCCTGCTGCCGACCCGGGCCTGGGAGCTTGGGGCCGGCGCCATGGCCGCACTTCTGCCGCTCCGCCTGATGCCGCTAGGAGCCGTTGCCGGCCTGCTCGGATCCATCGGAGCGGCCGCAATTGTCATCGGCGTTGTCAGCCCCCTGCAGAAATACGGTGCCATTCCCGTCGCCCTGCCGGTGGTGATCGGCACGGCATTGGTGATTGCCGCCGGCCAAGGCAAGCAATCGCCCATCAGCCGATTGCTGGCGTTCGGTCCGCTCACCTTTGTCGGTTTGATCTCCTACTCGCTCTATCTCTGGCACTGGCCGTTCATCGTCTTCTCGCAATACTACCTGGTCCGTGATCTCAATCTCGGCGAGATGGCGGTTGCCGTCGCCGGCATGACGATCTGCGCCATCCTCTCCTGGCGATTTGTTGAGCGTCCCTTCCGCAGCAAAACCATCGCGGCACGAACCGTGTTCCTCGCCGCCGCCGGCGGGGCCGCGGCGCTCGCGGTGGCGGCGTCGGTGCTGATCTGGTCGAACGGGCTGCCCGGCCGCATGAGCGGCGAGGCAGCCGCCATCAATGCTGCCGTCGGCACCAATTATCGCTGCCCGGTCTCGAATTTCCTGCGCCTGGGCCAGTCGCGCGCCTGCGTGCTCAACCTGCCGTCGCGCAATCCCGCCGATGCGAAAATTGTCCTGCTCGGAAATTCGCATGCTCAGATGTATGCGCCCGTCTGGGACTCCATCTTCATCGAGGCGGGCCTGCCCGGCCTGCTGGTTCCGGCCAATGGCTGCCTGCCGACGGTGTCCGTCAATATCTCGCGCGAGTGCATCGCTGTCGCCGCCGGCAACCTGGCCGAACTCGGCAAACTGGCAAACACCGAGACCGTCATCCTAGGCTTGACGTGGGAACATGCCGCGGACGCGCTGGTCGATGCGGACGGCAAGACTGTCGACAACAGCAATGACCGGGCACTCGTCGGCGGGCTCGACGACCTGATCGACCGCCTGCGTGGGTTTGGCAAGAAAGTCGTCCTGATCGGCCCGATCGCCTATCCAGGCTGGGATCTTCCTTCCGAAATGAGCCGCGAGCTCGCCTTCGGCCGGCCGCTGGAAAAACCGGCCTCTCTGCCGGCCGGGGAATTCCAACGGCAATACGGGGCAATCATCCGGCACTTCGAGAGCCGGGGCGACATCGGCTTCGCGCGGCCCGACACCGCGCTGTGCGATTCAAGCCGATGCAACTATGTCCTGGACGGGCGATCCATGTTCGCTGACGCGAGCCACATCGCAAAAGCGGAATTGTTCCGCTTCCGCGCCATCTTCAGCGCGGCGCTGGCCTCGCAGCACTGAGCTTTCTGTATCGATGGTCAGGCTCTCCAAAAGGCCTTCACCTCGCCGCAATCTGTGCTTCTTGATGTCGGTGTTTCGTTTGCCGTGAGCACTGCCACCTATTTGCCGTCAGGCTGGCAACGAACGCTCGGTTCGGCCGTCATCTCGACCGGTGGATATCCGACCGGTGACCGCAGGCGCCGAATGCGGTGCGATTGCAGAAAGCGCGAGCCCCGCATGCCACCGGATGACAAATTCTCCCCCACCCGCCGCCACCTGCTGACAGGAGCGCTTGGAGCCGTGGCGGCCTTGGCGGCCGGATCTGCCGCCACCTCGCCCGTCGGTCAACTCGAGCGCCCCCAACCCGGATACCCGCACGCGCCAGGCGGCCTTGTCGTCTTCGGCGACGATGGAACGGACGTAGCCGCTTTTGTCAATGCCATGGCCCGGATCGCGGCCACGGGAGGTGGGACACTGATGTTCCGGCGCGGGGTCTACAACTGGTCGTCGACGGACCTGAAGGCCTTGGGCCATCCCGGGATAACGGTTCCGGCCAACTGCACCATCGACGGCAACGGATCGGTCATCAACATCACCGGGTCGGACCAGATCTACTATGTCTTCACCGCCACCGACGTCTCCAGGGTCGCCGTTGGCGATCTGAAGGTCATCGGGAATAGCGTATCGACCGGCTACAACGGCGGTGCATTCATGAAGTTCGCCCTCAGCCCGACCGCAACCGCCGGCATCGATTCTTTCAAGCTGGACACCGTCGAACTCCAGAACTTCAAGGCGCCGTGGTGGATATTAGTCTATAACGAGAGCCGCTCGAACCTCGAGATCCAGCACATACGCATCAACGGCCTGCGCGGCATTTCCCGGCCTGGCAATTCGCTGGACCCGGAGGATCTCGGCGCACACGCTGCCGTCATTGGCATCAACAGCGCAGCGTGGGAACCCGATGACGCCGCCCGGGCGATAGTCCGCGACGTGATTGTGACCGGCTTCTATGCTGAAGCCACACACATCAAGCAGGGCATCAACTTTGAAAGCAATGTCCGCGACAGCGAGATCCGCGGCGCCGTAGTCCACAATGCCGGTCTTGTGGGGGGCAAAGACGACACAGGCTGCTACGCGCTGATGGTCTATGGCGCGAACAACCGCAACATCCGCATCACGGATCCCGTTCTGATTTCACCGCGCGACAACGGGATCTATGCAGTCAACGGGTCAGGCCTGGCCATCACGAACGCAACGGTGCGCGGACAGACCAGCAACTCGGACCGGACTTTGCCGAAGGCCGGAATTTCCATCAACAGCGTCCGGGATGCCATGGTCTCCGGCGGCACTTTCAGCAACAACGTCACCGATCTCTATCTCGGCATTCGCGGCGCCGCGGCCAATGTCAGCGTCGAGGGCGTCGAATGCAACGGCGCGTCCAGGGCAGGCATCTGGCTGCAGGGATCGGCCGCCAATGTCGGTGGTGCAACAATCACCGGAGCGCGGGTCAATGCTGGTGAGACGGCGCGGGCACTGTATTCGCCGAATGACGAGATCCACTACGTCAACGAAGTCAGAATTTCCGACTGCGAGTTCGCCACCCGCTACATTACCGCAGTGGAAGTTTCGGCATCGCCCACGCCGGCTGCGAACTGGAGTTTCAGCAACGTGACCTGCACTGCACGCGGGACGCCGTTCCAAGCTTACCAATTCGGGGGGCAGATGACGATCAAGGGCATGCGGTTGGTGCTGTCGGATGGCGGAACGGAGGGCTACAGCGCGTTCCGCTGCTACGGCGCCGGCGCTATGATCGTCGACGGCCTGACGATCGCCGGCCAAAGGGAGGGCACCACGCTTGACACAAGGCGCTTTGTCGGATCGCTGATCAACGTGCGCTCCGAAAATTCGACCACCAGACCCCTCTCTGCTTCGGAAGGGACTAGCCGCCCGACATTCAAGGGCTTTCCAGGCGCCCGCATCCAGAACCTTACGCCGGAAGCGGACGGGTACCACGAGTGGCAATGGCAGGGCGGGGCCTGGGTCGAGAGTCGGTGACACTGCGATCCGCCTCCCCGACGTGACAGCCTGCCGCTTGATGTAGACGGGCCAACGCCTGTACACCGCCTTCGATCGAGGACGGATCCAATATGTCCCCCTCGACGGCCTCGGGCATCCTTACCGTCGAGGAAAAGACGGTTGGAGAACAATGCAGGACCGTTTTTTTGTTTCAGTCGGCGCTGGGTTCGATCGAGGGACGGCCAGGTCGAAATTGACAGATCACCACTTGCAAA
The DNA here is from genome assembly GCF_055811595.1 of Mesorhizobium sp. WSM4814. Lineage (NCBI taxonomy): Bacteria > Pseudomonadati > Pseudomonadota > Alphaproteobacteria > Hyphomicrobiales > Phyllobacteriaceae > Mesorhizobium > Mesorhizobium sp. WSM4814. Next base: position 68,926 of record NZ_JBVVQT010000003.1, on the reverse strand, counting down.
TCGGTCGCGGCTGTCTTTTGCTCGCGCGACAGTTGTCCCATGACTGTTGAATGGTTGGCGAACGGATGAACAAAATCGATCGGCGACGGCCGGAGTCCGAAACGGACGCCACCGTAAATGCCGCGCGGCTTGGAACGCGGTTGCGCCTCGCCCGCCAGACGCGGGGCATGACGCTGAAGACGCTGGCGACAGCTGCGCACTGCTCTGAAAGCCTTCTGTCCAAGATCGAGAACGGCAAGGCTTCGCCATCCCTGCCCATGCTTCACCGCCTGGTCGAAGCTCTGGAGACCAATATCGGCTGGATGTTCGAACAGGTCGACGATGACGAGGCGATCGTGTTCCGCGCAGGCGCGCGGCCATTGATCTCGCTCGACGCGCTGAGGCGCGGCGAGGGCATCTCGCTCGAACGCATCATTCCATATTCGCCCGGACACCTGTTGCAGTGCAACATCCATCATATCGAGGCAGACGGCGAGAGCGAAGGTCCCATCCAGCATGTCGGCGAGGAAGTCGGCTACGTGCTTGCCGGCCGGATCAAGCTGATCGTCGATGGCAAGAGCCATGATCTCGCCACCGGCGATGCGTTCGTATTCAGGTCGGAGCTGCCGCACCATTACCGCAACATCGGCAAGGAGAGAGCCAGTATTTTTTGGGTCAACACACCAGCGACCTTCTGACGGCTGTGAGATCAAATTCGTTGACAAATATTCAAGTCTCTTGAATGCTTGCCTTGTGCCTGTAGCACCAATGGGCCAGCCTAACAGGATTGGCCCGCAAGCAAGGGGAACCGAAAATGCGTCCGTTCAAGCTTCTCTTCCGTTGCGCCGCCGTCTTGGCCATTTGCTCGACGGCGATGGGATCGGCGTTCGCCGATACGTTCGCTCTGGTCAACATCAACCAGCAGGCCCTGTTCTTCAACCAGATCAACGAGGGCGCCCAGAAGGCGGCCGACGCCGCCGGCGCCAAGCTGGTCATCTTCAATGCCAACAACGTGCCGAGCGCGCAAAATGACGCGATCGAGAACTACATCACACAAAAGGTCGACGGCATCATTCTGGTCGCCATCGACGTCAACGGCGTCAAGCCTGCAATCACCGCCGCGAAGGCGGCCGGCATCCCCGTGATCGCCATCGACGCGCAGATCCCCGACGGCGACAATGTTGCGTTCATTGGCGTCGACAACGCCAAGGCCGGCGAGGATATCGGCAAATTCTATGCCGATTATGTCAAGTCGGAGATGGGCGGCACTGCCAAGATCGGCATTGTCGGGGCGCTCAATTCGTTCATCCAGAACCAGCGGCTCGACGGCTTCAAGAAGGCGGTCACCGACAGCGGCCTTGATATCACCTTCCTCGACACGGTCGACGGCCAGAATGTCCAGGAGACCGCGATGAGCGCTTCGGAGAATCTGATGACCGCCAATCCGGACATGACGACGCTCTATGCGACCGGCGAGCCGGCGTTGCTCGGCGCTGTTTCGGCCGTAACCAGCCAAGGCCGCACCGGCGACGTCAAGGTGTTCGGCTGGGACCTGACCAAGCAGGTCATTCAGGGCATTGACGATGGTTGGGTGGTGGCAGTCGTCCAGCAGGACCCTGCCGGCGAAGGCAAGGCCGCTGTCGAAGCATTGGTCAAGCTCAAGAAGGGCGAAACGGTCGAGCCGATCATCAATATTCCGGTGACGATCGTGACCAAGGACAATGTCGAACAATACCGCGCGATGTTCCAGTAGACTGCATCGATGACCCGTCCGCGGCGCCGCGAAGGGCTACGCCGCGGACGCTTTGCAATCCCGTGGGATCCAAGATGAGCAGTGGCGAGACCTATCGGGTGCGGATGAGCGGCATCTCAAAGCGCTACAATGCCATTCAGACGCTCGATGACGTGTCGCTGGTGCTGAGGCCGGGCGAGGTCCTGGGGCTTGTCGGCGACAATGGCGCCGGGAAGTCGACGTTGAGCAAGGTGCTGTCGGGAGCGGTGGTTCCCGATGCCGGCACGATCGAGATCGATGGAACGCCGGTGACCTTCACTTCGCCGGCGGACGCGCGTGCGGCGCGCGTCGAGATGGTCTATCAGGATCTGTCGCTCTGCGACACGGTCGACGTCGCCGGCAATCTCTTTCTCGGCCGCGAGCCGCGCCGCCGCATCGCCGGCATTTCGTTTCTCGACAAGAAGCGCATGCACGAGCAAACGCGCCAGATGCTCGACCGTCTCGGCATCGTTATATCAGACACGCGGCTCAAGGTCGAAAACCTGTCCGGCGGACAGCGACAGTCGATCGCGATCGGCCGCGCCGCCTCGTTCGAGCCGTCCGTGCTGATTATGGATGAGCCGACGGCGGCGCTCGCCGTCGCCGAGGTCGAGGCTGTGCTGGACCTGATCCGCACCGTCAGCGCCCGCGGCGTCAGTGTCATCCTGATCACCCACCGGCTTCAGGATCTGTTCCTCGTATGCGACCGCATTCAGGTCATGTACGAAGGACGCAACGTCGCCGAGCGACTGATCGGCGAAACCAATATCGAGGATGTCGTCAACCTGATCGTGGGCCGCAAGTTCAACGCTCGTTCGGCCACCAACGCCTATCGCGATGGAGCGCCAGCATGAGCGAAGCGACTTCGACCCGCTCCGCGCAGTCTCGAAGGGTCCGCGAATCCACATGGCGAGATGCGGTGCTCGCCAACGGCAGTGTCGTGTCGATCGCGCTGTTCTTTCTTATCGTTAGCGTCATCTTCTCGGTGGCGACGGACGCCTTTCTGACGTCGCCCAACCTGCTGAACATCCTGCGGCAGTCGGCACCGCTGCTGATCGTCGCCGCGGCGATGACCTTCGTCATCACCACCGGCGGCATCGACCTTTCGGTCGGCTCCGTGCTGGCGCTGGTGGCAACGCTGTCGGCGACATTGCTGCAGTTGGGCCTGCCATGGCCGCTGGTCATCCTCGCCATGCTTGCGCTGGGCGCCTTGCTTGGCGCGGTGCAGGGCTATTTCGTCGCTTATGAGGGCATCCCGGCCTTCATCGTCACACTTGCCGGGCTTTCGGTGATCCGTGGCGTGGCGCTGCTGATCACCGGCGGCTACTCCATCCCCATCGAGCCGGGCAGCCCTTTCACGGTGCTGGGCCGCGCCTGGCTGCTTGGCGTGCCGGCGCCGGCGCTGATCGCGCTGGCGATCCTGGCGATCGCCTATATCGCCTTCAACGAGACGCCGTTCGGCCGCTACGTGACCGGCATCGGAGCCAACGCCGAAGCGGTCAGGCGCGCCGGCGTGAACACGCGGCTGACGACGCTTTTCGTTTACGTGATTTCCGCCGCCGCGGCAGCTCTTGCGGGGATCATCATTGCTGCCCGGCTCGGATCCGGATCGTCGAATGCCGGACAAGGATTTGAGCTCGAAGTGATCGCTGCCGTCGTGCTTGGCGGCACCAGCCTGTTCGGCGGCCGCGGAACGATCGTCGGCACCGTTCTCGGCGCGCTTACCGTGGCCGTCATCGGCAATGGCCTGATCCTGGCACATCTGTCGCCTTTCCTGACGCCGATCGTCACCGGAACGATCATCCTGATCGCCATCTGGCTGAACTTCCGCCTGTTCCGCGGCGCCGTGCGGAGCCGTTGAGCCCATGAGTGATCTTTTCGATGACGCGGCTCCCAGGCAGAGGCTGGCGATCGGAGTCGATACCGGCCATGTGATGACCGTTCTCGGCCCCGTTCCGGTCGAAGAAATGGGCGTCACGCTGATGCACGAGCACATCTTGCTCGACGGCGCGCGCAGCTGGAAATGTCCCTGTCATCCCGACGACATGGCGCTCGCCGAGCAGCCGGTGAACATCGAGATCATCGGCGAATTGCGCATGAACCCTTACGTCAATCGCGACAATGTTTCGCTCGATGACAGTGACCTGGCGCTGTCTGAGCTGCAACGCTATCGCGCGCTCGGCGGCCACACCGTCGTCGACGCGACCAATATCGGCATCGGCCGCGAGCCGGAAAAGCTCGCCCGCATCAGCCGCATGTCCGGCCTGAAGATCGTCATGGGCACCGGCTTCTATCTGGAGCACACCCATCCCCAATGGCTGAAGGCGATGGATGTCGACGCGGTGACCGAGTTCATCGTCAACGACGTCGGCGGCGGCGAAACGCAGCCGCCGATCCTGGCCGGCCTGATCGGCGAGATCGGCGTCAGCAAGGATTTTACTTCGGAGGAACGAAAGTCGCTGCGAGCTTCGGCGCGGGCCTCGCGCATCACCGGCGTGCCGCTGTCGATCCATTTGCCCGGCTGGGAGCGGCTGGCGCACGATGTGCTCGATGTCGTGGAGGCCGAGGGCGCCGATCTTCGCCACACTGTGCTCTGCCACATGAACCCCAGTCACAATGATCTCGACTACCAGACAAGCCTCGCCCGGCGCGGCGCGTTTCTGGAATACGACATGATCGGCATGGACTATTATTATACCGATCAGGACGCGCAATCGCCTTCCGACGAAGAGAATGCGCGGGCAATCGCGGCACTTGTCGAGGCCGGCTTCGGCGATCGCCTGCTCTTGTCGCAGGATGTGTTCCTCAAGATCATGCTGACCCGCTTCGGGGGTTTCGGCTACGGCTACATCCTCAAGCATTTCATACCGCGCCTGAAACGGCATGGCGTCGAGCAGCCAGCCATCGACCGCATGCTGATCGCCAATCCGAAAGCCGTGTTCTCGCGGCGGAATTAAGCCCAGACTTACGGCTGAGACTTACGACGGAGTTCAAATGTCCAAGAAAAAGATCCTGCTTGCCGGTGAATCCTGGGTGTCGACCGCCACCCATATCAAAGGCTTCGACCAGTTTCCGACGGTCACCTACCACACCGGGGCGGACGAATTGCTGACGGCCCTGAAAGCGACCGACTTCGACGTGACCTTCATGCCGGCGCATGAGGCACAGCGCAGCTTTCCGCAAACAATGGAAGCGCTTTCGGCCTATGACGCGGTGGTGCTCTCCGACATCGGCGCCAACACGCTGCTTCTGCATCCCGACACCTGGGTTCACTCCAAGCCGACGCCGAACCGCCTGCGGCTGCTGCGCGATTATGTGCGCGACGGCGGCGGGCTTTTGATGTTCGGCGGCTACTACAGTTTCCAGGGCATCAATGGCGGCGCGCGCTATCGCAAGACGCCGGTCGAGGAGGTGCTGCCGGTGAGCTGCCTCGCCTTCGACGACCGCGTCGAGGTGCCGGAAGGGTTTTCGCCTGTCCTGAAAGGCTCCTCGGACCATCCGATCCTCAGGGGTCTCGGGTCGGATTGGCCAGTCCTGCTCGGCTTCAACGAGGTGACGCTGAAAGACGGGGCGGAAGTCCTGGCAACCGTGTCGTCGGATTATGGCTCGCTGCCGCTGCTCGTCACCGGTCACTATGGCAAGGGCCGCACTGTGGCCTGGACGTCCGATGTCGGGCCGCATTGGCTGCCACCGGAGTTCATCGCCTGGAAAGGCTACAAAACCCTGTTCGAGCAGATGCTGAGCTGGGCGATCAGTGAGAGCTGAGCGATGCATGTCCATGTCGTCGGCAATGCCTGCGTCGACACGATTTTTCGCGTCGGCCGCTTCCCTGCCGCCGGCGAGACTTTGAACGCCAGAAGCTACGCCGACGGCCTCGGCGGCAAGGGAGCAAACCAGGCGGTTGCCGCCGCGCGCACGGGTGCTGCGGTAACGTTTTGGACGGCGCTCGGCAAGGACCGCGCAGGCGCATGGATCAGGAGCCGCCTCGACAGGGAGTTGTCTGACCTCGAGGCGATTGAATTCGACCTGCCAAGCGACCGCTCGACCATCGTCATTGGGGCCGGCGGCGAGAACTTCATCGTCAGCGGCGTCGCCTGCAGCGAGGCGTTCGATCCGATCGCACAAACCGCACTTGCGGGCCGAATCGCGTCTGGCGACATCGTTGTCTGCCAAGGAAACCTGCGAGGCGCCGCGATAGATGCCTGCCTGCGGGCAGCACAGGAAAATGGCGCGCGCACCGTTCTCAATGCCAGTCCTATCGATGCGGCGGCTCTGCCTGACTTCGGCCTGGCGCAGGTGTTGGTGGTGAATCAATCCGAGGCGAAAGCGCTGACCGGCCAGGATGACATGGCAGCCGCCGCCGACGCGCTGGCGGCCAAAGGCGCCGAGACAGTCGTGATCACGCTCGGTGCGGAAGGCTGTCTCGCCCTTGGCCCGTACCAGGGAGGATCGTTTCGTTTGCCGGCACCACGTGTCGAGGCGCTCGACACCAGCGGCGCCGGCGATGTGTTTTGCGGCTGTCTGGCCGGCGGGTTTGCCAAGGGAATGTCGGTTGCCCCAGCGCTGAAGTTCGCGCTCGCGGCTGCCGCTATTGCGGTGACTCGCCCGGGCACATTGATATCCTGTCCTTCCGCGTCTGAAATGGCGGCGCTCATCGATCAAACGGAGCTCTCATGACCCAACTCGGTCAATCAGGCGGCGACGCGCTCGTAGAACTTTTCGGCCGCACCAAGGTGGTGATCGGCGTCGTTCACCTGTCGCCGCTTCCCGGCGCGCCGCGCTATGACGGCGAGGCGGTCGAGGCGATCTATCAGCGCGGTCTGGACGATGCGAGATCTTATCTCGATGGCGGATGCGACGGCGTGATCGTCGAGAATCATGGCGACATCCCGTTTGCCAAACCTGACGATATCGGACCGGAGACAGCGGCCTATATGGCGGTTATTTCCGACCGTATCCGCCGCGAGTTCGGCAAGCCGGTCGGCATCAATGTGCTCGCTAACGCCGCGATCCCTGCCCTTGCGATCGCCAGCGCCTCCGGCGCGGGCTTTATCCGCGTCAATCAATGGGCGAATGCCTATGTCGCCAATGAGGGTTTTGTCGAGGGGGAGTCCGGTCGCGCAGCACGCTACCGCGCCAGGCTGCGCGCCAACGGCATCCGCGTCTTCGCCGATGCTCATGTCAAGCACGGCGCGCACGCGATCGTTTTTGACCGCCCGGTGAAGGAACTGGTCAAGGATCTGGTCTTCTTCGACGCCGACGCCATCATCGCGACCGGTCAACGCACCGGGCACGCTGCGGATCTGAGCTATATCAGCATGATCAAAGAGGCCGCAGGCCTGCCGACGCTGGTCGGCAGCGGCGTGACGCCCGACAATGCCAACGATATCCTTGGCATCGTCGATGGGATCATCATCGCCAGCGCGCTGAAGCATGACGGCGTCTGGTGGAACCAGGTCGACCCTGCCCGTGTAAAGACCTTCATGAGTGGGCTGAGGCGATGATCGAGCGGCAATGATGCCATGCTGGTTGTGGCGCGAGGGGCCAAGGCAACTAACCGCCCACGTTCACATCAACAACTTAGCACAAACGACATGACGACTATCTAGGGCAGTTGCCAAGGTCCCATCACGGTGCGGGTCGCACAGGCGCCAGGCTTTCCTGTTCATGCGCCAAGGCGGTCTCGGCAATTAGATCCCAAAGGGCCGAAATGGCACTAGCCGGGCAAACGCCGGCAGCAAGTCGACGCTGATTTTTCGACGACATCCCATGCCTACGAAGAAGTAATGGCTCCATAAGGTGCGGCCGAAGCACTATCCCAGATGGAGCGAGCGCATCTTCGAGGTGCCTGAAGATGCGAACGCCACCTGCATCCATGTCGCCCCAATGAAATGCTGGGGCGCCGGCCGCTGTGGCAAGCCGGACAATTTGATGCAGATGGGCGCGTGCCGGAAAACCACCAGTGTAGATCACGAGGCCAGACCTGTCAGCGTTGACCTCGCGAACATGTCTTATGAACGAGACATAATTTTCGATAGTAAGGACATAACCAACTTCGGCTGAGAGCTGAATCTGCCCCCCTTGGTCCGGCGGGACGCCGTAGTAAGCAAGATCGGGCAATGGCATGACCGCGATTTTTAGCGGGCCGCTCAGCAGCAAAGGATGCGGCGTCTTCAAAATACCAAAGGTCGCGAGCAGTTCGTCGACATCAAGGCCCATCGACGACGAATGCTCTGGATGGAGCCGTGACAGCAAGGCCGCGACGGCAGTGCTCATCCGCTCGAGGGCTTTGCTGTCGGCGCCGGATTGTCGGCTGAAGGATCGGAAGTCGATCGGGCTGGCTGATGGCTCTTTTGCGCGTTGCACAATCGCCAGCACGAGATCGATGCTCTTAGTTAATGAATCAACGTCACCTGGTGTCAGCCCGAACCGGCCTACACCACGCGCCCAAGAATCGGCGAGTTCATCGAATAGTGCTTGGGCGCGTTCCGGCAGATCGGCGCGCCGACGAATTCCCGCAAGCGCATCGTTTGCACGTTGTTGGCCGGGCTGACGTCCGAGGTGAGCATACAACGCCATAGGATCGGTCAATCGGACATGGGCGATCACAGTATCGCCATCTATCCGACGCCGTTGAATCTGGATGCCGCCCGTCCGCTTTACCATTTCCAATTCGCGTTCGAAGCGGTCCCGATCGAGCACACTTGCGAAGCCGTCGTCGTCAATATAGGCGAGCAGCCTGGTCGCGGTGGGTTTGGACTCGAGGCGATTAAGAAGGTCATCGAGTAATGCCGAGACATCGATGAACGCGCGCCGCTTCATTCGGCAGCATCCGAGCGAGATATGTCGAACTTAGCGGCGAGGTCCTCGTCGCTCATATGCTGAGGATTCGCGGCACGCATCTGGATACGTGCATGCGGCTTAATCCGTGCGGTCTCAGCAGTTGCGATGTCGCCATGGCGAAAGACATCAACGATGCTATCAAGATTTTCATAGACCACTGACCGCTTCTCAGATGGTGCCGCGATCACCACCTGAAGCCCTATATCATTGTAGAAATCGAGTAGTGTGCGCTGATTGGGGCCGTCCATCTTGCTGAAGGCCTCATCGAACACTGCGAGCCCGAGGCCTAGATCGGCGCGGTCATACTGGCGGCGGGCACCATGGTAGATGCTCGAGAGTGCGGCGCCGATAACGACGTAAAAGGGTACTTGCCGCTCGGCACCGCTCGCCACGCCTCGACGTCGGTCATAGCTGGTCTGGCGCCCCTTCTCGATGTCCTGCATGCGCAGGTCGAAGGTGAAATAGTTCCGGTAATCCTGATAGGCCGAGAAATCGAGCGCCTGATCGCTGAGCAGCCGCTCAACCTCGGCCAACGCCTGAGCATGGTCCTCGTTGCGCGGGCTGCCGCGGCCGAACAGGGCGCCGAACAGGTCCTCATTTTCTTCGCTCTCGCGCGCCAGACGATGTAAGGCAGCGAACTCCTCCTTCGGCCTCGCGTGAAGAGTATAGATCTCGCCATGCAGCGGACGCGTCTTCAAGGCGCGCCCGAGATTATCAAGCTCAGTTTTCAGGTCATTGAAGCGGGTATTGAGCTCATTTATGAAGGCGGTGCGAAACAGACGACTGATTTGGTCTGCTGCTTCATCGGCCTGCCGGCGATAACGAATGAGTTCGTTGCCCTCGAGCGCGATGACATTTTCAGCGACCCAAGGCTTGACCTCCGCGGTGATCTTGCCCTGCATCGCTACAGGTGCGCTGTTGTCGAAATTTACGCGATAATGGCCAAGCGCCTCGCGGATTTCACCTTCGCACGCTCGATAAGCGTCCTTCGCCTCTTCGGCCTGACGCGCCATATCCTGCATGACTCGCGCAAGCGCTCGCGGTCGCTGGGCGCGATAGTTATCTCGAAGCATCACTAATTGTGCTCTGTTGCTTACCCGTCCGCGAAACAGCCGACGACGCGCGGTCAGGCACAGCCAGGATCCGGGCTGCCCCTCGCCGGCACCGAGACGGCGCTCAATCTCTGCTCCTTCGGAGGTCAAGGCTCCGCGTCGCTCGATCAGTGTTTGTTTTTCACCCTCGAATTCACGAAGTTGCGCAATCGTCTTCTCGATTGCCGCCTTGAGAGCCGGGTCGATGGTCGCAGCAATACGATCAAGTCGTGCCTGAAGCTCGATGCGCCGCTCGTCGAGTTGGTCTATCTTCATCGATAGTTGGTCGAGGCTGTGCTCCGGCGTGATTGGCGCCATCATGGCTTCAAGGCGTTTGCCGATGTCATCATGAAACCGTTCAGCTGCCACGTGATTGGCGATCAATCCGCGCTGCTCCTCAATCTGGTGCGTGAGTTCGTTTTGCATCAGTGGTGCAGCAGCTTTGCCGATCTTCAGATCTTGGGTGCGCATAATCGAGACGACGATCCCGTCGTTATAGGCTCCGTCGCGCATGATAGCTCGACCGCCGCTCAGCAATTCAGACTGTGTCTCGGCGAGGCGGACAGTTCCGGCGCGAAAAATGATGAAGGCCATGGCGAGAGGATCGTCACTTCGCAGGATACTGGCTAGTGTTCCAGCATCGGCGTGGCGTGGCAGGCCGGCCAACTTGCGGGTATTGGCCACTCGACATCCTCGGTAAGAATCGCGCCCTCCCCGCAAAATCTCGACTGCGCGAGCCGCATGGTCTGGGTCGACAATGATCGCTTCGCGGTCGCGCCCGAGGAGAGCTTCGGCGGCCTCGCGCCATTCCTCGTCAACGACTTCGGTGATCTGGCAAAGTGCGCGCGGCCGCATGCCTTCCCGCTCGAGCACCTCCATTAGGCGCGACGTGCGGTCCTCGAGTGCGACCTGTCCGCTGCGAGCGCGCGTGAGCCGCTCGACGAGATCATCAACCGTGTTCTGGATATTCCTGCGCCAAGTGATGGCTTCGTCGCGCCGTTCAAGCACCTTGGGAAGATTGGCCTCAGCCGCATAACGTGCCGCCGCGATGAGCCGCTCCATTTCATGTGGGTCGCGTGGCCATGCCGGCGGACTGAGACCATCAGTCTTAGTCTTGATGGCCTCGATAGCCTGAATCAGAACACCCATTTTGAGCGGTGCGAGGCGCTCCTTCGCGTCGAGCAAGGTTGCGGCCCGCGCGACGCCCAGAAAGCGCGCCTGCAACCGTTCCGCGACAGCAGTGCGTGCGTGTTCGAGAGCCTTGAGCTCGCTCGTCACGACCGACCGTTGACTTGCTGCATCTTGCGCGGCCATCTGGGTCTGGAGGCTCTCATAATCGTCGCGCAATAAACCCAGTTCGTCATCATACCGGCCGATCTCGGCTTTGATGTCATCAAGTGCTGCGCGATTCTTACGGCGTGCGGCCAAATTGAGTAGCAGCACCGAGCCTGCCTCGATGAGCGCAGCGAGACGCTCGACACCGCGCGCCACTTCCTCACGCTCTAGGAGACTGGAAAAGGTTTCCACCAGTGCTTGGAGTGCGCGTAGCGCTAAGAGCCGCCGTTCGAGCTCGTGTATGTCTTTCTGGATGTCGCGATAGCGTTGGATCGATTCGCGCAGTTCGCCGATGTCGATGTCGTTCTTCTCAAGCAGAAAGTTGTGCACGAAGCTTTCGACCGAGCGCATGTCCTCGAATGAGAGCGCCATCACGAAGGCTCGCGCAAATCTCTCGGCGTCTGTCGGTCGACGGCCCGTGAAAAGCAGCCGCATATATTCGCGGATGTGATTGCGCGGGGAATCGGGCTTAAGCAATGTCGTTCCCTTGATGGCGCAAGCTTGGCTAAGCCGCTCATGTACGAGCGTCCAGGGCGCCGAGCGATAGTGGCCGCCACCGATCGATTCGATCAGCAAAGTGCTATCAATTCGAATGCCAGGCGCGACATAGCGTCCAACGATCTGCGTATCCTCTTGTAGTGTCGCTTCTAGGCAGAGACCGACGCTGACCGGTGGCCGCAAGCCATCAGGATCGTCGAACACAAGTGCGATATGGGTGACCGCCTCCTCTCGGAGAAATTCATGTTCGTTGAGCTGGCCCAGACAATAACCGCGCAGTGTCCGCTCCGACCGGCCACCGCTGCTCTCGCCAGCCGAACGATTGAAGCGATAATAGCGGCGTGAGCCGCCGGTCATTACCGTTTGGATGAGATCGATGAGAGTTGACTTGCCCGAGCGGTTCTTGCCGAGAATCGCGGCATCGCCCGAGATGTCGAGATCCTCGCGACCAAATAGGTGCCATTGTACCAGGACGATGCGGCTGAGTTGCATCATGACTCAGCTCCACTTTCTTCGGCCAAATCCGCGTGACGACTGACGTCTTGATATTCGGGGCGCGCGAGCAGCTCTTCCAAATGAGTCAGGAAGTCCTCCCCAGTAACGGTTGCGACCAACGCTCTTATGGTAAGTTCCATATCCTGAACCTCCTCGTCATAGGCGCCGAGCCGCACGATCGCCCGGCGTTCAAGCGCCTGGATAGCGTTGCGGAAGTCGGTCACGGTGAGCGCGGGTCGGCGAGCCCGCGCCACCATGTCCTGATAAGCGTCATAGGCTTCGTTAAGGGTGACCAGCACACTGCCGTGACGCTGGACGTCGCCTTCCTGGATGCTCTCTTCCCAGAGCCGGCGAAGAAGGAGAAGGACCAATGTTTCATCCATTCGCATGCGGGGCGGACTGATCAGCTCGGTGTCTGGCAGGATACCAGCCCAGCCTTCGCTTTCGCGCACGACAAGACGGTAACCTGCCACCTCAAAATAGCTACCGACCAGACGTTCGGTATCCGGCCTAAGAAGCGTTTCAAGGAGAGTCGACGAACCGCGATCCTCGACATGGATGAATTGATAGCGAAGGAGATGGCCAATAACTTGGGTAGCGCGTTGCATGCGCCGCGGATCATGCGCTTCGAGCGCGGCGAATTCACTTAGCATGGTCGTGCCCCTCCAGCGTGACGCGGTCATCCTTGCGCTGGACGCGAAAACCATTGCAGGCAAGCCAAGCATTATCGACACCGGCCCCATCGGATCGCTGAAACGAGAAGCTCTCGCGGAGATGGGCAACAAGCTGATGTACGTCTTCCGGAGTATCGCCGCTTGCAGCCACGGCAAGGCGTAGCGCCTCAAAGGCGAGGAAATCATCTATAGTGTCAATCCAGAAGTTTGCCGCCTCGGTTTCGCCAAAGGGTGGTACGCGCCGCTCGACGAAGCGGCTGACCTGTTCAGAGGTGACCGTCAGCCGGTCAAGATGTTCGCGCTCGAGCCGCTTGCGCAACTCGCGTAAGGGGTCCGCCGACGGGAGGAGGAGAATGCCGCTGACTATCGGCGCGCGAGCATTGCGCGACCGCGCGAGCAGAAACGGCGAGAGCGGGCTTTGGCGCGGCTCGAGGGGCCCTGGGATGCCCAGCGTGCGGCCGTGCGATTCCTGCAGTTTGTCGAGCTGCAGCAGCAGCGGCTCGCTCCGCATAAGGAAACTGCCACTGCGTCGTCCGGCATAACGCACGGTATTGCGAAGACGCGTCTCAAGACGCGCGCGATGCTGCTGGATTCGCTCGAACGCCTCTTCTATGCGCTGAAACACGCGGCGGATCTTGGAGAGATCGTCGAACACGATGTCGCGGGCGGCCGGTAAGTCCTTTGCAAGCCGCGCCTCGAGATAGGCGTCGGTGAGTACACCGATGTCGAGAACTGAATCCTCAAGAGCGTCGAGCGCAGCAAATATGCGATGGCGAAACCGATAGGGGTGCGAAGTGGTTGTAATCACGGCATAATCTTGGAGGAGCACGCGCTCGACGAAATCCTCGAAATAATGTCGCAGCCGCCGGCCGATGCTGTCGCTTGCGAGGACCTGCCGATCGACCTCCCGCAAGGCGGAGAGTACGCTGCGGAGATACCGACCGAAGGACGCAGCATCACGTGCCGCCTTGTGCAGGCCAAGGGCATTGTCGCGCGCATTGACCTGCAATGCTTCTAGTTCATTCCTGACTTGAACGACCAAGCCGCCGAGTTGTTCAGACATACCTTCACGAAGGGCGCATAGGAATTCTGCAAGGCGCATGGCGCCGGGCGGCATGTCGACCGTCACTTTGAGCCCGTAGCGCGTTTCCTCGAGCCAACCGGTAGCGAGCAGCCGAATGTAAATGTGGCGGGCGCGTACCATAGCCTCGCTGCTCGCCCCGGTGTCGGCGATCTCCAAGCTCCGCCTTCTTATACGCCGACCTCTGCCTGTAACGACTTGGTCAAATGTGACCGGTGTCTCGTCTTCGCGCCAAAGCTCAGCGCTATGACCCAGCCGCTCATAGATTAGACTGACGACTTCAGATTGGGTAGGAAAACGCAAGTCCGATCGGAAGAAGTCTTCGTAAATCTTGACGAGCACATGCTCGTAAAGATGGCGATTGGACCCTGAAAAGAGCGTGAAGATATCTGCGTTGAGTTGGCCGAACAGCATCAGTGGGCCTCCAGCACAAACGGACAGGTGGCAAGTGTTAACCCGTTCATACTGGCAAATCGCCAAGAATCATGCGTATGGCGATGATGGGGCGGAAGGCCTCGGCGCTGCAGGTGTGGAGTGATGACCCACAGCGTATTGAGGGCTTCCCGCAAAATCTCAGTCATTGATTCAAGACCGCCATCATCGGAATAGGCCAGCGGATCATCGAGAGTCCACGAAACGAGCCCGCCTTTCACCGGCAGCAAGTCCTCAAAGGCAAGGCGCCACGCTGCGGCACCTGCGTGCAGTTCCATGCAAATTCTTGCTGAAATACGCTCAATCCCACCCTGGCTCCATCCCGTGTAGGTCGGGACATGTGCCCTCAAGAATATCCGCAAATCTTGCATAGTCGACAAGTGTGCAATTTGCGTCTTCCATGTTAATACAGATTTGTTTTTAGTTGAGAGCAGTCGCGTTTAGGCTGGCGGGTCTGCTCGCTCCTGAAGTGGTTGTCCTATGGGCGCCCGGTATTCCGGGCAGTCCGGATTGTCAGCGCCGACTGTCCTATGATGCAATCTCACGCGCCGAGTTGCGCCGTCTCTCTTCTGCGGAGACCCAAGGCGCACTCACGCGACAGTCACGTTGTCGTTGATCCCGCAGCCCATTCCGACCGGTACCAGTCGACGAATTTTTTCAGCCCGTCTTCTGTCGAAACGCTCGGCTTGAAGCCGAAATCGCGCTCCAGCGCAGTCATGTCGGCATAGGTCCGCTCGACATCGCTGCTTTGCATCGGCTCGCTGTGGCGGATCGCTTTTACGCCGAGCAGTTTTTCCAGAGCGTCGATGAAATCGCCGAGCCGCACCGGCCGGTTGTTGCCGACATTGTAGAGCCTGCTCGGCGGAACTTCAGCCGATGGCGGCTTGTCGAGCACGGCAACGACAGCTCTCACCACATCCTCGACATAAGTGAAATCGCGCCACATCTCGCCATTGTTGAACACCCGGATCGGCTTGCCTTCGAGCATTGCCTTGGTGAATATCCAATAGGCCATGTCGGGCCGGCCCCAGGGACCGTAGACGGTGAAAAATCGCAAACCGGTCTGCGGCACCCCGAAGAGATGGGCGTAGGTGTGGCTCATCAATTCATCGGACTTCTTGGTGGCGGCGTAGAGCGAGACGGGCTTGTCGACCTGATCGGTCTCGCTGAACGGCACCTTGCGGTTGCCGCCATAGACCGAGCTCGACGAGGCATAGACCAGATGCTCGAATGCGGGCTGCGCGCGACAGAATTCGAGCACTTCGAGATGGCCGACAACATTGGAACGGACATAGAGCCTCGGATTGTCGAGTGAATAGCGCACACCCGCCTGAGCGGCGAGATGGACGATCCTGACTATGCCTTGCCCGGCCAAAGAGTCGGCAAGAGCGCCCTGTTCGGCGATGTCGATCTGGTGAAATGAAAAATCCTTGTAAGGCTGCAAGCGGGCGAGGCGCCCCTTTTTGAGCGCCAGGTCGTAATAGTCGTTCATATTGTCGACGCCGACGACCGCTTCCCCCCTGCTCAGGAGATGATGGCAAACATGGCTGCCGATGAATCCTGCGGCTCCCGTGACAAGTACAGGCAACAAAGTTCTCCACGCATATGCTGGCACATGATCGCGAAATCGAGATCGATTTCGGAGAGGATCATGCGCAACATCAAAACGCTCATCAGAATGAACGGAACCGACCCAGTCCAATTCGTGTTTTAGCCGAAAGCCCCAATAGGCGCTACCGACAAGCTGCGCGGTCGACGCATCAGCTCGCCTCGCGCAGGGCCTCGGCCGCCTGAAGGTCGACCGACACGAGTTGGCTGACGCCCTGCTCGGCCATGGTCACCCCGAACAGCCGGTTCATGCGGGCCATGGTGATCGGGTTGTGCGTGATGATGACGAAGCGCGTCTCGGTGGTGGCCGCCATTTCGTCCATCAGATTGCAGAAACGCTCGACATTGTGATCGTCGAGCGGTGCGTCGACCTCATCGAGCACGCAAATCGGCGCGGGATTGGTCAGGAACACGGCAAAGATCAGCGACATCGCCGTCAACGCCTGCTCGCCGCCGGAAAGCAGCGTCATCGTCTGCGGCTTCTTGCCGGGTGGCCGCGCAAGGATTTCGAGACCGGCCTCGAGCGGATCGTCGGACTCGATCAGTTGCAGTTCCGCCGTGCCGCCGCCGAACAGATGCGAAAACAGGCGCTGGAAATGGCCGTTGACCACGTCGAAGGCAGCCAGAAGCCGTTCGCGGCCTTCGCGGTTCAGGCTCTGGATCGCCTGCCTCAGCTTGCGGATGGCCTCGATGATGTCCTCACGTTCGGAAACGATGGTCTCCAGCCGGTCGGACAGTTCCTTCTGCTCTTCCTCGGCGCGCAGATTGACAGCGCCGAGCCGCTCGCGCTCGATCTTCAGCCGGTCGAGCTGACGCTCGATCTCAGTCATCTCCGGCATCGGACTGTCGGCCTCCAGGCCGGTGTGGCGGATGACCAGATGCGGCGGCGTGTTCAGCGTTTCCTGGATGCGCGCCTCGACCTCCAGCCGTCTTTCATCGGCAGCGGTCAGCCGCTCTTCGGCGCGGACGCGGGTTTCGCGCGCCTCGGCCAGCGACTGGATCGCTGATGTCGCGGCCTTGTCCAGTTCGGACTGCTTGTTTTCCGCTTCCTGCAACCGGTCGCCGGCGGCCTGGCGCAGGCTTTCGGCTTCGGCAAGCTGCGACAGTAAGGCGCGCCGCTTGGCGTCGATCTCGTCGGGGGCGTCGGCCAGCCTTTCGCGTTCGGCCTCGGCCTCGGCCTTGCGTTCGCCGAGTGCGGCGATCTGCGTCGAGGCGTTTTCGGCGCGCTCCAGCCAGTTGCGGCGTTCCGCGCCGATGGCGTCGAGGCGGCGCGAGCGCGCTTCGGCTTCCCGCCTCAAGCCTTCATGGACGGCGCGGGCATCGGCAAGGGTGGCGCGGTCGCGAGCGACGTTGGCGGCCGACTGTTCGAGCTGCAACTGCAGATCACCGAGATCGGGTGCGCTTTGCAGCAGCATCTCGGCCTCGACGAAAGCCGCGGCCGTCTCTTCATGGCTGTCGACGACGCGCGCGCGCGCCTCGTCAAGTGCGGCGCGCCGGCTCGACAGCTCGCCGCCGGCCTTCTCGGCCTCGGCCAGCGCGTTGCGGGCGGCGTCCAGCCCATGCTGGGCATCACGCCCGGCCTGACGGGCGTTGCGCTCGGCCTCGCTCGCCTGGGCAAGCGCCTGCTCGGCATCGGCAAGGGCCTCTTCGGCCTGGCGCAGGATGCGGTTCGCTTGGACCGCCTCGGCGTCGAGCTCGGACAGCCGGTTTTTCTGCGCCAGCCGCTGCGCGGCGGCGGTCGGCGCGTCGGCGCTGGCGGTGAATCCGTCCCAACGCCAGAGCGCCCCTTCGCGGCTGACCAGCCGCTGCCCGGGAGCAAGCTGCGCCTGCAACCGTCTTCCCTCAGCAGTGTCGACGATGCCGATCTGCGCCAATCGGCGGGCGAGTTGCGCCGGCGCGCGTACGACGCTGGCAAGGCTCTTGATGCCTTCGGGCAGAGCGGCGTCGCCGGGCTGGACCTCGCTTTGGCCCCAATGCACCGGCGCGCTGCGGTCGAGCGGCACGTCGAGATCTTCGCCAAGGGCCGCGCCCAGCGCCGTCTCGTAGCCGCGCTCGACGCTGATCTGCTCCAGCACGGACGGGAAGAGGTCGCCGCTCGCGGCATTCAGGATCTTGGCCAGCGTGCGGGCCTCGGTTTCGATTCGCGCCAGTTCGGCCTTTGCATCCTGAACCGGCGGGCGGGCGGCGCTCTCCGCCGCGCGCGCCTCGGCGACAGCCTGTTCGGCGGCAATCGCCGCGGCTTCCGTTTCCTCGAGCAGCGCCAGCGCCTGTTCAACCAGAAGTTGCTTCTCGGCGGGATCGGCCAGGCCGGCGACCCTGGAGGCGATATCGGACAATTCCCGGTCGACATCGGCGAGCTGGCGGGCGAAACGGTCGCGGCGCTCTGCGGTGTCGCGCAGCGTTCGTTCGATTTGGTTGCGGGAGGCGGCGGCCTCCGCCCGTTCGGCGGTCAACTCGGCGAGTTTGGCTTCACTGGCGGCAAGCGTCGAAGCCGCCTGTTCGACCGCCGCGCGGGTGCTGGCATCGCGGTCGGCGGCGCCGGCGTTCTCGGTGTTGAGCGCAGTTTCTTCGGCGGCGAGACGCTCAAGAATATCCGCATTGTCGCGGACCATCCGCTCCTCGCGGACGATGTCGCCGTCGAGCTGCTGGAGCCGGCGGTCGAGCTCCAGTTGGCGGGCGCGGATGCGGCCCGCTTCTTCCTCGATCTGCGTCTTGGCGATCGACAGGCGCTGGAAGGCGGCAGCGGCGGCGGCTTCCGCGTCGCGCAGGTCCGGCAACCGATGGGCGCCGATCCCTTGCTCCCTGGCGGCAGCCATCTGGGCGGCGGCGCGGTCGCCGACCAGTGCCGTGGCGATCGCCAGCGCCGAGCGCGCCTCGCCTTCCTGCGTCTTGGCCAGCGTCCAGCGCAGATGCAGCAGCGTCGCTTCAGCCTTGCGGATATCGGCCGACAGGTTCTTGAAGCGCGAGGCTTGGCGAGCCTGGCGCTTCAGGCTTTCGATCTGACTTTCCAGCTCGCCGACGACATCGTCCAGCCGTTCCAGATTCTGTTCGGCCGCTTTCAGACGCAGTTCTGCCTCGTGGCGACGTGTGTGCAGACCCGAAATGCCGGCCGCCTCTTCCAGCAGCGCGCGACGCGCCTGCGGCTTGGCCTGGATCAGCTCGCCGATGCGGCCCTGCCCGACCATCGAGGGCGAACGGGCGCCGGTCGACTGGTCGGCGAAAAGCAGCTGCACGTCCTTGGCGCGGGCTTCCTTGCCGTTGATGCGGTAGAGCGAACCCGCCTCGCGCTCGATGCGACGCGAAACCTGCAACTCGTCCGCGTCGTTGAAGGCCGAGGGCGCGCTACGGTCGCTGTTGTCGAGGAAAAGCGTGACTTCGGCGGTGTTGCGGGCCGGACGCGTTCCGGAACCGGAAAAGATGACGTCGTCCATGCCGGACGCGCGCATGTTCTTGTACGAGCTTTCGCCCATCACCCAGCGCAGCGCCTCGACAAGGTTCGACTTGCCGCAGCCGTTGGGGCCGACGATGCCGGTCAGGCCGCGTTCGATGACGAACTCACCGGGTTCGACGAACGACTTGAAACCGAGCAGGCGAAGGCGCGAGAATTTCATTCGCGCCGCCCCAAAAGCGGGTTCTGCAAAAGTGTTCCGCGGTTTGGCGACAAGAACTCGCGGCGCAACAAAAAGTTGCGCACGCCGAAGCGCAGCCGCTTCGGCGCTGCCGAGACGTCAGAGCAGAGGGTCGATAATGGCCGAGATTTCCTCAATCGACAGCGCCCCCTTGTAGGTCTTCCCGTTGATAAAGAAGGTCGGCGTCGAGTCGACCTTGAATTCATCGGCGCCGCGCTTCTGGACCGACCTCACATCGTCCAGAAGTTTCTGGTCCGTCAAGCAGGCCTCGAACGACTCCTGTGTAAAACCGGCCATCTTGGAGATTTGCAGCAGGGCGTCCTTGGTATTGGCGACACCTGCCCAGTTCGCCTGCTGCTTGAACAGAACGTCCACCATTGGGAAATAATTGTCCTTGGAGCAGCGCGCCAGCATGAAACCGGCCTCAGCGCTGGGATCGAAGGGGAACTCGCGCAGGATAAGGCGGGCCTTGCCGGTATCGATGTATTTCGTCTTCAGCGCCGGGAGGGTGGTTTCATGGAAATGCGCGCAGTGCGGGCAGGTCATCGAGGCATATTCGACGATGGCGACCTTCGCGTCGTCCTTGCCGAGCTGCATGTCGGGCAGTGCGCCGGGCTTCAGCAAGGCAGCCATGTCCACCGTGCCCTGGGCCTCAGGCGCCTTGGCCGCGGCCGGAGCGGCCGGCTTTGCCGGATCGGCCGGCTTCATCGCATCGGCTGGGGCCGCAGGCTTCACATCCTCCGCCACGGCTTTCTCGCCCGAGTCGCTGCAGGCGGCGAGCAGAGCCACCGCCGGAATGGCGGCCAGTGACGACAGGAGGTTTCTGCGGGACAAAAGACGGGGCATACGAATCACCTGACAATGGTTGGATTTTGCAATGCAAAGGCTAGAAAAGGCGAGAGTTGGCGCGAATTAAGGCATCGCCGTCCCCATTCCAATCGCCAAATCCTGGGTACGCGATCACGAAAGCGCGAGATTATATTTTCTTTTGACCGAGAATGGTGGCGCCGAGCCGCTCCAGCGAGGCGCGCAGCCCATCATCCTCGATCATTCCGACAGTGCCCGACAGCTTCACCTTCTCGGCCGCGGTCAGCGGCCGGATGCTTGGTTTACGCCGGCCTTTGTCAACCGTGACCGGCTTTTGCACGATTCTGATCCGGCCGATAGCGTTGAAGCCGAGGAAGGCGTTGACCCGGTTGATGATCTCGCCGGTCTCGTGCTGCAGATGGAGCGCCGCCATGCCTTCGCAGGCGATGACCAGCACCGCCGGCTCGAACGGATCATCTTCATGCATGCGGCGCGGCCACTGGATCTTTTCAGGGCGCGAACGGCTGGCAAGCCGCGGCCCGGCAATCTCCTCCCATGACTGGACGAGCCCGATCGAAATGCCGGCTCGCTTGCGCAGCACCGGATCGAGGATCTGGGTTGCGAGATCACTCACCGGAACGGGATTGCCGAAGGGCCTTTTCCCTGCCATGTGCGTTCTCCAGTCACGACCTTCACCATACATCGGTTAGGCCAGTCCTCGATCAATGGCACTGCACGACCAGACCCGCAAGACCGCATCCTGCGACAGCGGCAAAGCCGCATCCAGAGACAGCGGCGAGATCGCGTCCCGCCTGCTCGCTTGGTACGACGGGCATCACCGCGACTTGCCGTGGCGCATTGCGCCGCGCGAGTTGGCACGCGGCATACGACCCGATCCCTACCGGGTCTGGCTTTCCGAAGTCATGCTGCAGCAGACCACGGTCGAAGCCGTAAAATCCTATTTCCGGGCCTTTGTCGAGAAATGGCCCGATATCGAGGCGTTGGCCGCTTCACCGACAGAAGACGTCATGAAGGCCTGGGCCGGACTCGGCTATTATTCCCGCGCGCGCAATCTCAAGGCCTGCGCCGACCTCGTCGCGCGGCAAGGCGGCAGGTTTCCGGATACGCAAGCTGGCTTGAGAGAGCTGCCCGGCATCGGCGCCTACACGGCGGCGGCGATCGCCGCGATCGCCTTCGACCAGCCCGCCGCGGTCGTCGACGGCAATGTCGAGCGGGTGGTTTCCCGGCTGTTTTCGATCGTCACGCCGCTGAGCGAGGCCAAGAGCGACATACGCACCTATGTCGAGCGCATGGTTCCAGCGACCAGACCGGGCGATTTCGCCCAGGCGATGATGGATCTCGGCGCGACGATCTGCACGCCGCGGCGGCCGCGCTGCGGGCTCTGCCCGCTGCGTGAGGATTGCAGCGCCATTATTTCCGGCGATGCCGAACGCTTCCCTGTCCGCCTGCCGAAGGGCGAGAAACCATTGCGGCGCGGGGCTGCTTTCGTTGCCGTACGCGGCGATGGCGCCATCCTTTTGCGCAAACGTGGGGATAAGGGCCTGCTCGGCGGCATGACCGAAGTGCCGACGACCGGCTGGACCGCGCGGATCGACGGCGGCACCACAGCGGCGGCGGCGCCCTTCCCCGGCAACTGGCGGCCAGCCGGGAAGATTGGCCATGTCTTCACCCATTTTGCGCTCGAACTCGAAATCTTCAAAGCGATGGCCGATGTCGCCGCCCCAGCGGGTCATTTCTGGTCGCTGGCCGACGAAATTTCCGGCGAAGCACTGCCCACCGTCATGAAAAAGGTAATCGAAGCAGCGATACCGGGCGCGACGAAGAAGCAGCGCGCACATTGAATCGCCCGCGTCGCCCCCATTTGAACCGCATTGAACGAGGACAAGAATGACCGAAATCCGCCACATCGTTTTCGACATCGGCAGAGTGCTGATCCACTACGATCCGAACCTGCCGTTCAGCCGTATCATTCCGGATGCCGAGGAGAGAAAGTGGTTTTTCGACAATGTCTGCACGCATGACTGGAACATCGAGCAGGACCGCGGCCGCACCTGGGAAGAGGCCGAGGCGTTGCTGATCGCCGAACACCCGGACCACGCCGAAAACATCCGCAACTTCCGCCGCCTCTGGCACGAGATGGTGCCGCACGCTTACGACGACAGCGTCCAGCTCATGGACAAGCTGATCGAGAGCGGCCACGACGTCACCATGCTGACCAATTTTGCGTCAGACACGCTTGCCGAAGCCCGGCAGCGTTTCGACTTTCTCAACCGCCCGCGCGGTGTGACCATTTCGGGCGAGATCGGCATGATCAAGCCGGATCGCGGCATTTACGACCATCACGTCGCCGCGTTCGGCCTCGAGCCCGCGGCCACGCTGTTCATCGACGACAGCCAAAAGAATGTCGACGGCGCCAAGGCGGCCGGCTGGCAGTCGGTGCTGTTCACCGACGCAAAGACGCTCGCGGCGGACCTCGATCGCCTGGGGGTCAGAGTGTGATCACTGTGACGGGCCTGACCGCAGTCGCTGAGAAGCGCGGTCCACGGCGCTGCCATTGGATCCGTCTCGCGCGCTACTTGACGTGTGAGGCGTAGATGCGATCGAACTCACCCGTCGCCTTGGCAAGATGCAACCATTGGTCGACATAGGCCTTGAAGACAACGGCACCCTCAGGAAGCATATAACCCATTTCGCCATATTGGAGCGGCTTCTCGGGGTTGATCGCGCAAAGGCCGGGGTGAAGTTTCTCCTGCAACTCGGTTTCGACCGATTCGGCGATCATGATATCGGCTTTGCCGTCAAGGATTTGGCGGAAGATCGTGACGTTGTCCGGGTAGATCTCAATTTTAGCGTCACCGAGTTTTTCACGGACGAATTTCTCATTGGTCCCGCCGGGATTAACAATCACGGTCACATCCGGCTTATTGATGTCGGCAATCGATTGGAATTTCGCCTCGTCCTCGCAGCGCGCAATCGGCGCCTTGCCGTTGACGAGATAGGGTTCGCTGAAGAACACCTGCTTCTGGCGTTCCAGGGTCACCGAAATACCGCCCATCGCGATGTCGCACTTGCCGGTCGTAAAATCGGCAAGCAATGTTTTCCAGGTAGTCGCAACGAATTCCGCCTCGACCCCTAGTGAGCTTGCCAGAGATTTTGCGATATCGATATCGATGCCCTGGTAGTTGTTCGCGGGCTTGTCATGAAAGGTGAAGGGCTTGTAGTCGCCGGTCGTACAGACGCGCAGCTTGCCGTTCTTGATAACCGCATCAAGCTGGTTTTCTGCGCCGGTGTTCTGCGCAATCGCCGGAGAGGCCAATAAACCCATGACGAGGGCGGCGACAAACGGCGAGGCAAGAGCTTTCATGGATCTGGTCTCCGATGGATAAGAGAATCGAACATTCGAGAAACGGTGGGCAAAGGTCAATAACTCTTCATAGGGGAATCGCTCGCGGTGATCCCTCCGAGGGCGGCTTTCGTTTGTGACGGCTTTGTGGGTCAGGAGCAGAATGTATATATCTTAGTCGAGTTCATACACATCGAGCGCAGCCATGCGAACCAACATTGAACTCGACGACAAACTGATCGCGGAGGCCATGGCCGCCTCCGGTCTCAAGACCAAGAAAGCGACGATTGAGGCGGCACTGCGCGCTCTGGTGCGCCAGCACCGGCAGGATACGGCTATCGCGGCCCTTGCCGGCGCCGGCTGGGATGGCGATCTTGAGGCCATGCGGGAAGGCCGTTCGCCCGATCAGCAGCGATGATCGCGACAGTCCCGTGTGAATCGGTCATCTCCGCAATACGGCCAGACCCGATGGTTCGTTACCTCGGTCTGCGATCTGCGACTTGCATGATCGTGAGATTCCAACCGACGAGCGCTGGTCTTCTCAGCACAGGTGTGTGTGCGGCATCAAGGAGCAACCCGGCGAAAGGACAGGCCAAGCGCGGTCCTGCTTCCCCCCGGAGACGATGTGCAACGAGACCTCTGTAGCGGTTATCGTCAGGCCCCTGCCCGCTCCATGCCGAGGCGGGCGATGCGGCGAAGCTCGTCGATCGGGGTCAGGCCGCCACTGCGCTCATAGTGCCAGAAGGTCCAGCCGTTGCAGGCATCCAGCCCCTGCACTTCCGCGCCGATCTTGTGGATCGATCCGGCGCTGCCGCCGACCGCCACAGTGCCGTCGGCGCGCACCCTGGCCGCCCAGCGCTTCTTGGCGTCGTAGAGCGTGGCGCCCGGCAGCATCAGCCCGGTGTCGATGAGGCTGACGAAAGCGACGCGCGGCTCGGCGCGCTTGCCGGTAAGCACGGTAAGCGCAGCGCCGTCCAGCGGCCGGACTGCATCGATGCGCTCGTTGGCGGCGTCGATATAGGCCTGCTCGCGCTCGATGCCGACGAAATGGCGGCCGAGGCGCTTGGCCACCGCGCCGGTGGTGCCGGAGCCGAAAAAGGGATCGAGCACGATATCGCCGGGCTTCGTCGAGGCCATCATGATGCGGGCGAGCAGCGCTTCGGGCTTCTGCGTCGGATGCAGCTTGTCGCCATTTTCGTTCTTGAGGCGCTCGGCGCCGGTGCAGATCGGAAACAGCCAGTCGGACCGCATCTGGATGTCGTCGTTCGACGCCTTCAGCGCTTCGTAGTTGAAGGTGTAACCCTTCCCCTTCTGATCGCGCGAGGCCCAGATCATCGTCTCATGGGCGTTCTGGAAGCGGCGGCCGCGGAAATTCGGCATCGGATTGGTCTTGCGCCAGACGACATCGTTGAGGATCCAGTACCCCAGATCCTGCATCTTGGCGCCGACCCTGAAAATGTTGTGGTAGGAGCCAATGACCCAGATGGTGCCGTTGGGCTTCAACACGCGGCGCGCCGCCAGCAGCCAGGCCCGGGTGAAGGCGTCGTAGACCTCAAAACTTGCGAACTGGTCCCAGTCGTCGTCGACGGCATCGACCTTGGACTGGTCGGGCCGGTGCAGATCGCCGTCGAGCTGCAGATTGTAGGGCGGATCGGCAAAGATCACGTCGATGGATTTTTCGGGCAGCCGGTCGAGCGCGGCGACGCAATCGCCCTTCAGGATCGTATCGAGCCATTCAGATTGCTGGGGAGCATGGGAAAGCTCGTCGAGAAGACGCACGGCAGACATTGTTACACCCAAAGCACGCGTTACTGTTTACTCCCTGTTATGGTTACCGATCAGCGTAAATAATCGGTGAAGGCCTGGGGTGCAGACCCCGGGTAATTTGCGAAGATCGGCCTGTTGGTGTATGCCGCGCCGCCTGAACCGTCCCAGCCTCCTCCCTCCCGCTTTCCGGATCGCTATGCCCCAGCCAGACCTTGTCATCTTCGATTGCGACGGCGTGCTCGTCGATTCCGAGATCATCGCCGCGCGCATCGAAGCCGAGCTGTTGACGTCGGCCGGCTACGAGATATCGGCCGAGGAGATTTCCGAAACCTATGCCGGGCTGACCTTCAAGGACATCATGATGCGGGTCGAGGAAAAATCCCGCGTCCCATTCCAGGCCTCGCTGATCGATCGCGCCGAAGACCTGGTCGACCGCCGCCTGCGCAGCGACGTGCGCGCCGTCGACGGGGTGCACGAGGCGGTCGCCGCGGTGACGGCGCCGCGCTGCATCTGCTCGAATTCGCGCACCGAGCGGATCGAATTCATGCTGGAGAAGGTGCATCTGCTGCCGTTTTTCAGCGGCCGGATTTTTTCCTCGCTGGAAACACCAAGCGGGAAATCCAAGCCGGCGCCCGACGTGTTTCTCTTTGCCGCGGCAACGCTCCAGGCCGATCCGGCGAACACCTTCGTCATCGAGGATTCCGTGCATGGCGTGACCGGCGCCAAGACAGCCGGCATGCGTGTGATCGGCTTCACCGGAGCAGCGCACAGCTATCCCGGGCATGCCGACGCGCTGACCGAGGCCGGCGCCGAAACGGTCATCCGCCGTTGGGCGGAACTGAAAAGCGTAATCTCCGCCCTGTCGGAGTGGTCGGCGGATGCGTGAAGCAGGCGTCCAATGGACGCGCAGATCCAAAGCCGCGGCTATTCGGCCGCGGCAACCTTCTTGTCGGTCTTCTTCGGCGGGCCTTCGTCATAGCCGGCGAACACCTGATAGTCCCGCGCGGTGGGCTCGGGAACGACAACGTTCGAATCGGTGAAGACGAACTGGGTGGCACTCGAGGGATTGGTAACCTGGACCTGATGTTGATGAAGCTGCGAGTAAAGGACCTCCTTGCCATGCATCACAGCGATACGGATCGGCATGGTGATGGTGCCAGGGCTGAACATCGGTCCCGGAACGACCTTGCCGGCGACGGCGATCTTCATCGTCAGCGAGCCGTTGGCGCGGATGCAGTCGCGGGTCACATCGGTGATCGAAGCCTGATAGACGATCTTGGCGGAATCATCCTGCTGGCCGCTGCTCGCGTCAAGCGCGGCAGCTTCTGCATCCAGGGTGGCGGCTTTTTTCTTGGGCTTTTGGCTGCCCTTGGCATAGGTGTTGAAGAAGGCGGTGCCGTCGCGCAGCGTCACTTTCGGACAATAGGCCAGCAATTGGCTGGCGAGAACCTTGGGGTCCGGCGGTGGTGGCGGTGTCGTGTCCTTCTTTCCGAAGCCCAGCATGCTACTGCCGCCTGATTGGCAGCCGGCGGCGGTAAGCATAAAGCCGGCGAGCGCCAGACCCGCGACAAAACGACCGTTAAATGTATGAAACGCCATGAACTGCACTTCCCTCTCGCAAAGCGGGTGACGTATATCAACCGCGCGGCAAAAATGCGACTGAGCAAGTACGGAAATTAACCACTTTGCCGCGGACATACCGCCCGGCAGCAATGGAACATGACGATGCGCTATGTGAGTACCCGCGGGGAAGCGCCCGTGCTTGGATTTTCCGACGCTGTGCTGGCGGGTTTGGCGCGCGATGGCGGACTTTATGTCCCTGAAACCTGGCCGCAGTTTTCGGCAGCTGAGATCCGCGCGATGCGCGGCCTTGCCTATCCCGACCTCGCCATCCGCGTGCTGTCGCCGTTTCTCGGCGGCGAGATCGCGATGCCGGTGTTCGAACGCCTGGTGCGCGAAGCCTATGCGACGTTCCGTCACGAGGCGGTCTGCCCGCTGGTGCAGACCGGCTCGAACATGTTCGTTCTGGAACTCTTTCATGGCCCGACGCTTGCCTTCAAGGACGTCGCCATGCAGCTTCTCGCCCGGCTGATGGACCATGTGCTTGCCGAACGCGACCAGCGCGCCAGCATTGTCGGCGCCACCTCCGGCGATACCGGCGGGGCCGCCATCGATGCCTTCGCCGGGCGCAACCGCACCAACATCTTCGTTCTTTTCCCGCACGGCCGGGTCTCGCCGGTGCAGCAGCGGCAGATGACGACGTCCATCGCCGCAAATGTCCATGCGCTGGCGGTCGAAGGCAATTTCGACGATTGTCAGGGCCTGGTGAAGGACATGTTCAACGATCACGGTTTTCGCGACCGGGTCTCGTTGTCCGGCGTCAATTCGATCAACTGGGCCCGCATCATGGCCCAGATCGTCTACTACTTCTCATCGGCGCTGTCGCTCGGCGCGCCCGACCGGCCGATTTCGTTCACGGTGCCGACCGGCAATTTCGGCGACATCTTCGCCGGCTACGCCGCCAAGAAGATGGGGCTGCCGATCGAGCGGCTGATCATTGCAACCAACGACAACGACATTCTGGCGCGCACGCTGTCGAGCGGCGAGTACCGCACGAAAGGCGTCTTTTCGACCACGTCGCCGTCGATGGACATCCAGGTCTCTTCGAATTTCGAGCGCTTGCTGTTCGAGGCGGCCGGCCGCGATGCCTCTACCGTGCGGCGCTACATGAGCGGCCTCAAGCAGTCTGGCGCCTTCACCATCGAAGCGGGCGAGATCGCCAGGATCCGCTCCGAATTCGACGCCGGCCGTTCGACCATGGACGAAGTCGCCGCCACGATCCGCTCGACGCTCGCAGCCAGCAACTATCTGCTCGACCCGCACACGGCCGCGGCCATGCACGTCGCGGTTGCAAGAGCCACCAATGCCGTACCCATGGTGGTGCTGGGCACCGCCCATCCGGCAAAGTTCCCGGCCGCCGTCGAAGCGTCCAGCGGCGTGTCGCCTGCCCTGCCCGCATGGCTAGGCGGGTTGATGACTTCAGAGGAAAAATACACGGTACTTCCATCCGACCTGAAAATGGTGGAAGATTATGTTAGCCGCCACACGCGGGCGGCAAATTAGGGAGTATCAGCTATATGGGTGTTGAGGTAAGCCGTCTGTCGAACGGCCTGACAGTCGCCACCGAAACCCTTCCAAGCCTCGAATCCGTCGCTCTTGGCGCCTGGATCAAATCAGGCGCCCGCAATGAGCGTAGCGAAGAGCACGGGATGGCCCACCTGCTTGAACACATGGCGTTCAAGGGAACCAGAAGGCGCAGCGCCTTCGAGATCGCCTCCGAAATCGAGGATGTCGGCGGCGAGATCAATGCCGCCACCAGTGTCGAGACCACCTCCTATTATGCCAGGGTGCTGAGCGACGACGTGCCCCTGGCCGTCGATATCCTGTCCGACATCCTGCAGGAATCCGAGTTCGACCCGCAGGAACTGGAGCGCGAGCAGCATGTGATCCTGCAGGAGATCGGCGCCGCACACGATACACCCGACGACGTCGTATTCGACCACTTCACCGAGACGGCCTTCCGCCACCAGACGATCGGCCGCTCCATCCTCGGCACGCCGGAAACCGTCAAATCCTTCACCTCGAAGCAATTGCACAAATTCATCGAACGGCAATATGGCGCCGAGCGCATGGTGGTCGTTGCCGCCGGCGACATCAAGCACGACAACTTCGTGCGCGAGGTCGAGAAGCATCTCGGCGGTTTCCGCAGCAAGTCCGACAACACCATGCCGCAATATGCGCAATATGTCGGCGGCGATTTCCGCGAGGACCGCGACCTGATGGACGCGCAGATCGTGCTGGGGTTCGAGGGCCGCGCCTATCATGTACGCGACTTCTACGCCTCGCAGGTCCTGTCGATGATCCTAGGCGGCGGCATGTCGTCGCGTCTTTTCCAGGAGGTCCGTGAAAAGCGCGGGCTGTGCTATTCGGTCTATGCCTTCCACTGGGGTTTTTCCGATACCGGCATATTCGGCGTCCATGCCGCGACCGGGCAGAGCGACATCGCCGAATTGGTGCCGGTGGTCATCGGCGAGTTGCAGAAGGTCGGCGAGAACATCCTGCAGGAGGAACTCGACCGGGCACGCGCCCAGTACCGTGCAGGCCTGATCATGTCTGCCGAAAGCCCAGCCAGCCGCGCCTCGCAGATCGCCCGGCAAATGCTTCTGTTCGGCCGGCCGATCGCCAAGGAAGAGCTGATGGAACGGCTGTCGGCGCTGACGGTCGAGCGGTTGACGGACCTTTCGTCACGGCTGTTTTCGACCAAGCCGACGCTGACTGCCGTCGGACCGGTGGGCACGCTCGCTCCCTATGAGGCGGTCCTCGAGTCGCTTTCGGGCACGCAGACCACGGCCCGAAAGCTCGCCGGCTAAGTCCATCAAAGCGTCATGTTCGCGCTCCCTTTCTTTCGCCGTGACCTGCCGGCACTGAAGGGTGACCGGGTCACGCTGCGCGTGCCGCTGACCAACGACTATCGGGAATGGTCGGTGCTGCGCGGGGAAAGCCGCGCCTTCCTGGAGCCGTGGGAGCCGCGCTGGAACCCCGACGAGCTCGACCGCACGGCCTGGCGGCATCGCCTCAGCCGCTATCGCGAAGACTATGCGCAGGGAACGGCCATAGCCTTCTTCATCTTCGACAAAAGCAACACCAAGCTTGTCGGTGGAATCACCCTCGGCAATATCCGCCACGGCGTCGCGCAAAGCGGCCATATCGGCTACTGGATCGGCGAGCGCTACAGCGGCCGTGGCCTGATGACCGACGCGGTCAAGGTGGTGACGCGCTTCGCCTTCGATACGCTGAGGTTGCACCGGATCGAAGCTGCCTGTATTCCCGACAACGCCCGGTCGATCCGCGTGCTTGAAAAAGCCGGATTCCGGCGCGAAGGACTTCTCCGATCCTATCTCAGGATCAACGGCATCTGGCAGGACCACTACCTCTACGCCCGGATCGAGGACGATCCGCCGGGCGCGGAAACGAAGGACTGATTTTGACGAATTTCCTGCGAATCGGGTCGTTGTTCGCCTTTGTGCTGACGGCAATCGTCGTGCTCTGCGCGGCGTCCTCGGCCTTCGCCGTCGAACCGATCAAGATTGCCCGAGACGATGTGGCGCTCGACCTTTCGGGCGCCGTCGAAATCTACCGCAACCAGGGCGAGAATTTTCAGGTGTCGACTGCTCCGGGACCGGACGGCATCGTGCGGCGCATCGAGGTCGAGGCCAATGATGCGCGCTCGACCGGCGACTGGGCGGTGTTCGCGCTTGCCAACACCACCGACCAGCAGCTCGACAGGCTGATCGTCGCACCGCATTTCCGGCTGGTGAATTCCGGTATCTTCTGGCCGGATCTCGGCTCGACCCGGATTGCCGCGATCACGCCCAGCGAGGGCTTCGCGCTTGACCGCCAGAGCAGCCCCGACGCTGATGTGTTCCGGGTGACGCTGAACCCCGGAACGGTGATCACCTTCATTGCCGAACTGGCGTCGCCCAAACTGCCGCAGGTCTATCTTTGGGAGCCGGAATCCTACAAGGATTCGGTCAATTCCTACACGCTGTTTCGCGGCATCGTCATCGGCATCGCCGGCCTCCTGGCGCTGTTCCTGACCATCCTTTTCGTCGTCAAGGGGACCTCGATGTTCCCGGCAACCGCAGCACTCGCCTGGGCGGTGCTCGCCTATATCTGCATCGATTTCGGCTTTCTCAACAAGGTCCTGGAAATATCGCCCGGCAACGAGCAGATGTGGCGGGCCGGAACGGAGGTGGCGCTTGCAGCGACCTTCGTGGTGTTCCTGTTCGCCTATCTCAACCTCAACAGATGGCACGGCCATTTCAGCTACGGCGCGCTGGTCTGGATTCTGGGGCTGTTGCTGATCGCCGGCGTTGCAATCGTCGACCCGGCGGTCGCCGCCGGCATCGCCAGGCTGTCCTTTGCCGCCACCGCGCTGACCGGCCTCGGCCTGATCATCTTCCTCGGCATACGCGGCTACGACCGTGCCATCATGCTGGTGCCCAGTTGGGTCATGGTGCTGTTGTGGCTATGCGGGTCGTGGATGGCGATCACCGGCATGCTCGACAATGACATCGCCCAGCCGGCACTGGGCGGCGGGCTGATCCTCATCATCCTGCTCATCGGCTTCACCGTCATGCAGCACGCCTTTGCCGGCGGTGCGCTGCATCAGGGCCTTTTCTCCGATCTCGAACGGCAGGCGCTGGCCGTGGCCGGATCGGGCGACACGGTGTGGGACTGGGACGTGATGCGCGACCGCGTCGTCACCAAGCCGGATGTCAGCATCCAGCTTGGCCTTGCGCCCGACAGCCTGGGCGGCGCTGCCCGCAACTGGCTGCCGGTACTCCATGCCGACGACCGCGACACCTTCCGTACGACGCTCGACGTGGTGCTCGAACACCGGCGCGGCCGGGTGTCGCAGAATTTCCGCCTGCGCGGCGCCGAC
The DNA here is from genome assembly GCF_055811595.1 of Mesorhizobium sp. WSM4814. NCBI lineage: Bacteria > Pseudomonadati > Pseudomonadota > Alphaproteobacteria > Hyphomicrobiales > Phyllobacteriaceae > Mesorhizobium > Mesorhizobium sp. WSM4814. The sequence goes on along the minus strand of NZ_JBVVQT010000003.1, from coordinate 37,047 downwards.
GGGCACTATCACTGGTTTTCGCTGCGCGCCCGGCCGGTGATCGGATCGGACGGCGAGGTCATCCGCTGCGTCGGCACCATGGTCGACGTGACGGAGCAGAAGAAGTCCGAGGAGAGGCTGTTGCACGATGCCGTGCACGACAATCTGACCGGCCTGCCGAACCGCGAATTGCTTATGAACCGGCTGGAGGCGATCATCTCGATCGCGCGCACCGAAGAGAAGGTCCGTCCCACCGTCTTCGTCATCGACATCGACCGGTTCAAGCAGGTCAATGACGGGCTCGGCATCTCGGCCGGCGATACCATCCTGCTCACTGTTGCGCGCCGGCTGCACCGGCTGCTCAAGCCGAAGGATTCGCTGTCGCGCTTTGCCGGCGACCAGTTCGCGCTGATGCTGCTTTCCGAGCAGGACCCGGCCCGCATCGCAGCCGTTGCCGATGCCATCAAGCATGCGATCAACAATCCGATTACCTTTGCCAAGCGCGAGATCGTGCTGACCGCCTCGATCGGTCTGGTCACCTGGACCTCGGCGCAGAGTTCGGCCGAGGACATGGTCAAGGACGCCGAGCTTGCCATGCACCAGGCCAAGCGTTTTGGCGGCGACAGGATCGAACCGTTCCGACCCGCCTTCCGGACCGTCGGCACCGACCGGCTGCAGTTCGAGTCCGACCTGCGCCGCGCCATCGAACGGCGCGAATTCACACTCGCCTACCAGCCCATCGTGCGGCTGGAAGACGGCAGTGTCGCCGGCTTCGAGGCGCTTTTGCGCTGGGATCATCCGCGTCGCGGCATGATCCCGCCAGGCGATTTCATCCCGGTCGCCGAGAGCTGCGGCCTGATCGTGCAGCTTGGCTTGTTCGCCATGCAACAGGCCGCCGAAGATCTGGCGGGATGGCAAAAGCAGATCGGCGACGCGCCGCTGTCGGTTTCGGTCAACCTGTCCAGCCGACAGCTCATCCGCCGCGATCTGGTCAGCGACGTCCGCTCGGTGATCGCGCGGGCCAATCTGAAGCCGCGCTGTTTCCGGCTCGAGCTCACCGAATCGCTGGTGATGGACAATCCCGAGCAGACAGCCCATGTGCTGAACAAGCTGAAGAAGCTTGGCATCGGCCTGTCGCTGGACGATTTCGGCACCGGCTACTCATCGCTGGCCTATCTGACGCGCTTTCCCTTCGACACGATCAAGATCGACAAGAGCTTTGTCGACGACACCACACCGAAGCGCGCGGTGCTGCTCAAATCGATGGTCAACATGGCGCATGAACTCGGCCTTTCGGTCGTGGCCGAGGGCATTTCGGACGAAAGCGATGCGCTCGAGCTGCGCCAGATGGGCTGCGAATATGTGCAGAGCTTCATGTTCGGCGCGCCGATGCCCGGCGATCAGGTGCTGAGGACGCTGAAGGAACAGTATCCGCTGACCCGGGCTTGATCTTGTTCATGTCGTTGTCCCAAAACCGCTGCCCTTTTTGAGCGGCATGAGCCTGGCGATTGGCACCCGCTGGAGCGCATCGGCAAGGTCTCAGCTCCCGCGGCTCGGCACTCCATCAAAAGTACGACCGGCGGTCACGCGACTGTGAACTGGGAGTATTGGTTTACGGCTCGCGCTGTGCATCATACCGACTTCGCGAAATCGGTGCGAAGAGCTGACCCGCTGATAATTCAGCCTGCTGCCCGGAATCACCGGGTCATGATGGAGGCCCAACTGATGAATTTCGACAAGATTTCTGCCTGGGCTCCGGTGTGGTTAAGCGTCGTGAGGATCATGTCGGCGCTGCTGTTTCTGGAGCACGGAACTCAAAAGCTCTTCAATTTTCCGCCCGCTCCCGAGCCGATGCAACTGTCGGGGCTTATTGTGATCCAGGCATTGATCGAGCTGATCGGAGGCGCGCTGCTTGCCCTCGGACTCTTCACCCGGCCCGTCGCGTTCATTCTGTCCGGCAACATGGCGGTCGCCTATTTCATGGCGCATGCGCCGCAAAACTTCTTTCCGGTTGTCAACGAGGGCGACTCGTCGATCCTCTACTGCTTCATTTTCCTGTACTTCTTTTTCGCGGGAGGCGGCGCGTGGAGCGTCGATGCGGCTCGTCGCGGGACCGGCCTCGCGACGCCCTGAACAGGATCGCGAGGGAACTTGCTGGGCGGCTACCAGCGGAGCATGTCCGACAGCCTGCCAGGTCGAAATGATAGGAAGTTCCGGCTCCGCTGATCGTCGCTTTCGGGCCCTTCACTGGACATTCCCCAACACGAGATACGCGCCCTTAGGGCGGCCATTGCCGCACTTTTAACCCGTCGCTTTCCCCTATGCGGGCATCAAATCCCGCATGATCGCGACCGTGCTGCTCGTGTCTAGGTGCCTTCTGTCGGCGATAGAGATAGTTCTCGGGAAGACCGAGGCGACGGCACGACTGGACGGCCGGAGATGAAGGGAGCACGATGCGCTCGCAGATTGCAGCCGTCGTCTTCACAAAAGCACGCTCCCACGGCTTCAACGTCCAGTGGTCGCCGAGTGCCAACCGCTTGCGGACCCAGCGGGGCAGGATCTCGACAGCCGCCTTCAGAAATGGCCGCTGAAGCGGTTGAGCCATTCCTGGCAAGACGGGAACGTCTTCCATGATCTGCAGGAATTCCAGGATGATCGGCGATGCGACGAGTCTTTGCCTCATCGCGTCGAACAGCGCGTAAAGCTCGGCCTGCGACGTGGGCGCGTCAACCGCACCATAGAGAAGCGCGACGGGGCGAGCCTCGGCGAACATCGCATCCCGTTCGAAAAAACGCAGTCGATGCACATAGACGTGATAGGCCTCCATGAAGCCAAACCCGGCCGTCGCTTGCACCCAGTCCAGCAACTCCGGGTCGGTGGCGTGGTATGGCTCACCTTCGCTGGTTCGGCCTGAAACGCGCCCATGCATCCTGACCACGCCTTCAATCATGGCCTTGGCCTTGGTCCGGGGACCGTAGACCGTGACCAAGGCGGCGAGGCCGGTGCGCCGTAATCGTCGGAGCGCGTCGGAGCGGAATGTGCTGTGCTGCCAAATGGCGTCGCGAACCCGCGGCTCTGCCAATTCGAGCAACACCGCGGTAGCCCCGCCGATGAACAGCGCAACCGGGTTCTTGAAAATACGCCACGACACCGAGTTGGGCGGCAACAGCGCCGGCTCGCCCTGCGGGGTCGAGAAGTCCATCTGAGATCCGAGCCGCTGGCGCATGAACGACAGCGCAAGGGTGTCCACACGACGCTCAAGCAGGCGAGGCAGAGGAAGGGTGCCCGAATTGCCAAACATGCTCCGACTCTCCTGGCGGATGCAGCACGAACGTCTTGGCCCTTCCGTCGTTCCAAAGATTCAAACTGGCGCGCTGCATAACTCCGCAAGAACACCGGGCCCGGACAGCCATCACGAGCCCGGTCGCGCCGGCCCTATGGGGTAAGATCGAGCGCCGGCACGATTCTGTGATAGGGCAGCCCCGCATCGTCGTTTAGACGCTTCACGTCGACATCGGAGGCAGCGTCAAACAGGCACATGCAGCGCCCGTCCTCCGGTGCGAAGGTCGAGCGCAGATAACTGATGTCGGTGCCGTTGGAGGTCATCTCGGCGGCTTTGCTGATCGCCGCCTTCTGCGCATTTCCCAGAGCTTCCATGCTGATGCCCTTGAGGTCGCGTTCCACCATGTAGACAGTCATTTCCAGATCTCCTCCTGTGAAAAGTGACCACAGGAGTTGAACGCAGCTGCGGGCGAAAGAGAACGACATTTTTTCTATCGATCGATAGCCGACAGTTATCGATGAAAGGATTACAATGTCGTTTCGTGGAACCGCCTCGGGAGGGCTCGCCATGGAGATGTTTCAGGTCCGCTACGTGCTTGCCGCCGCGAAGATGCTGAACTTCACCAAAGCCGCCTCCGATTGCAACGTGTCTCAGCCGGCGCTCACCAAAGCGGTCAAGACGCTCGAGGATGAGCTTGGCGCGCCCTTGTTCCACCGCGAGGGAAAGCGCGTCCTCCTGAGTGAGTTCGGGCGCTCCATTCTGCCGCATCTTCAGCAGATCATGCAGGAGGCCCACGCAACCAGAACGCTTGCCGACAATTTCAGGCTGCTCAACCAGGTGCCGATCCGCCTCGGCGTCATGTCGACCATCGGCCATGTGAAACTCGCCCGGTTCCTCGCAAAGTTCCAGCGCGACTATCATGGCGTCGAGCTTGAAGTTAGCGAGGCGAGCGTTCAGGAACTGAAAAACAGGCTCGAGCAAGGCGATCTCGATGTTGCCGTTCTCAATCCGCTGGAGGGATTGGGAGCGGCGTTCCGCGTCCATGATCTCTACAGTGAGCGTTACGTCGTCGTATTCGCGCCGGATCATCGGCTTGCGAGCCTCAATGCAATCAAGTTGGTCGATCTCTCTCAAGAACCCTATGTCGATCGTCTGTCCTGCGAAATGCGGGACCTGGTAATGGGTGCGTGCCGGGAAAGAAACGTCAGCCTTTATGCCCGCTTTCGTTCCGAGCGCGAGGATTGGATCCAATCAATGGTGCTGGCGCGGATCGGCTTCGCCTTCATGCCTGAATATTCGGTGACATCGCCTGAACTTTTGCAGCGTCCGCTGATCGAACCCGCGGTGGCACGCACGGTGTCCCTGGCTAGCATTCCCGGCCGGCCCTATAGCCCGGCGACGGCGGCAATGGTCCGAGCTGCCCAGACGTTCGATTGGCCAGGCTAGGCGTTTAGCGCTGAGGCTTGAGCTTTGCTGATAACCTTTCGGCCGCTCGGCCCACGTGGCACTCGTCGTGCACGATCGCAAACAGAACGAGGAGGTTGAGATCAATCCTGTTCAGCATGTCGATGAAATCATATCACTGGATTCAGCATCATCGAAGTGCGATCTCCTGAGCAAGCGGAGCAGCGCAAGGCGCGCTTCGCATCGGAAACAGATGCAGGAGCCACCCGCATGCCAGTATCACGACGTTCCCTTCTCGCCGCAGCAAGCGCTGGCGTGGCATTGTCAGAAGCTGCAAGATTAACGAACGCCTCGGCACAGGCTCTTGCGGAGCCTGCCATGGACCAGACGGTTGCCGATCTCGTCGAGCGTTCTGCGGAAGCAAATTCGGCGCTGATGCGCGGGGAGATAACGAAGTACTACGAGGTGATCCCACATACCGGGGACTTCCTGCTGATGTCTCCATTCGGCGGAAAGCCCACGCGGGCTTCTGAACTGACTGCGGAGCGGATCGAGGCGATGGGCCGCTTTTTCAAGAACGGGACCTTCGAGCACGAACTTCTTCAAACCTATGGTTCCGCCGACATGGTGGTCCTCGCGATCATTGAACGCCCGCATGTCGAGGTCGGCGGTCTGCCGGCCCAGGATTGGCCGCTGCGGGTTACCTTGGTCTATCGCCGCGAAGAGGCGGAATGGCGCCTGGTGCATCGGCACGCAGACCCCCTGGTCAAGGGCGTGAGTCTGGAGCAGGCGGCGGCCCTTGCACGCGGCGAAGCCGCGTGATGCGAAGAGTGTTGCCATCCCGACGGAGCGCTCTGGCTGAAGGTCCAAAGCCCGCTGAAGGGTTTTCGCTTCTCGTCGACGCAGAACGTCATTCTATGGCGCCAGACGTGGCCCGACGCGCCTTGCGAGCACCTGTTGGTGCCGGTGGAGTAGATCTGCCATAGTCATGCGCCCTGCTCGCTACAGACGGTTGAAAACGGCTGAAAGCAACGCCTGAAGTCAGGGCCACGTTGCCGAGCCTGGTCGCGCCTTTCGGATCCTCGAAACGCCAGGCGCGGACCCTCATTCTTCGGCCGCTTCGCCTATGCGAGCCTGACTGCCCGAAAGCCGCATAGATTGTTCAGGTGCGATGGGTCCCGTTGGATCTAGCGCGGGTGAAGGGTCACAATGGTCGGATGGAAACTACGCAATGAACCAGGTAAGTTTCCCGGAGATGTACGAGCGGTGGCTCGTCGGCCCTCTCTTCCGTCCATGGGCCGAGATGGCTCTTGACGAGTTGGAATTGTCTTCAGGCGATCGCGTACTCGATATCGCTTGTGGAACAGGAATAGTGGCGCGCGTTGCAAGAGAGCGGCTCGGTGGAGCCGGATTTATCGTCGGTGTCGACGTCAGCGCGGACATGCTTGCCGTGGCGCGGGCTGTAGAACCAGCCGTCGACTGGCGCCAGGGCAATGCCGGCGAGTTGCCTCTGCGTAGTGGTGAGACGTTCGACGTGGTCGTCTGCCAGCAAGGACTGCAGTTCTTTCCTGACAAACCCGCGGCGGCGGCGCAGATGCGTCGCGCGCTGACGAAGGGTGGCAGGCTGGCAATCGCCACGTGGCGCCCGGACGACGAAATCCCGTTCTTTCGCGACCTGCGCCGCGTCGCAGAGCGCCATCTGGGCGCCATCGCCGATCAGCGGTACAGCTTCGGGGAAGCGGCTCCACTTGAGGCGCTGCTGCGAGACGCCGGCTTCCACGAGGTCCGATCGAGGATTGTTTCGCGCACCATCCATTTCGGGGAAGGCGTACCTTTCCTGCATTTGAATACGATGGCGCTGGTCGGGATGAGTTCGTCAGCCAAGGAATTGGGTGATCAGGAACGCAAGCGCGTCGTGGAGGCGATCGTGAGCGGGAGTGCGCCCGTGCTGCAGCCATACACGATCGGGTCGGGACTGGCCTTCGAGCTCAGCACCAATCTGGCGACAGCCAAAGGCTAAATGATCTCTCACCAGCTGCGGACTCGTTCGATCGTGTATTGTGCCGAGAATGGCTGCTCATTCACAATCTGCCGTTCGAGAACCGAAAGGATTGCCCGGCTGCGGTCGAGGGCAGACCACCTCAGGGAAATTTCTGCTCGCGATCGAGAGGCTTCACAAGCAACGCATCGGCTACGCAGCGCTCGATTAAAACCAGCTTGTTTTACATTTCGAATTATTTTGCCGCACTGTGGCCATTGTGCCGCCATTATCCATGACTAGTTGAATGAAGCACTGACCGTTCTTCTTGTCTTTTTCGACGTTGACGGCTCAACGTTGGAAATAGACCTGTCCCAAAATATCTGGGCGGCTAGACAAGGAACGGAGGGGGACCTGGCGTCACTCCAAAGAACATTTGAATTCTTTGCTTGCGGAGCCTTCGTCCTTTCGGGCGGACGGCCTTTGTCGAAAAGGATGGCGGGGCTTGGCCTGGCGGCGACCGTGGCAGCCATGCCATGGCCGGTCTATTCGGGAGTCCTGGTCAACGGCGTGACCGAAGCCGCGGTTGCCACTGCTGTTCCGTTCTCGGCTCTGAGTTTTCCCTCGGCCGCGCCCGAGTTCGACATCATCGATCCAGACACCATATCGACCTCTGGACGCGAGGGAGAACGCACGCTGGCCCAGGCATTGAAGGGCACCGTCTCCATCCTTTCCCAAGGCGCGGAACAGATCGTCCTCGGCATGTCGATGCACGAGTTCGGCGAGTACAAGGTGTCGCAGCACATCGCCAGCGAAATCCTTCGTGCAGCCAAGGACACCCAATTTCCTGCCGACACGCTTTTTGCGATCGCCGAGAAGGAATCCTCCTTCGACATCAACAATCGCCCGTCTAAAGGGTCGGCGCTTGGTCTTATGCAATTCCTCGACCAGACATGGCTCGAGGCGGTGAAGAGGTACGGTGCAGAATTCGGCCTGGGCGACGAAGCGGAACTGATCCGGACCCGCCCCGAGGGCAAGCGCGAATACCATTTCGTCGAGGACAAGGCCGAAGAACAGCGCATCCTTGAATTCAGGCGCGATCCCTATCTGTCGGCGGCACTTGCGGCCAAGAACCTTCTCGCGGCCAAGCAACGCATCGAAGCTCGTCTTGAGAAGGCCATGGATGAAAGGGATCTCTACCTCCCCCATTTCCTTGGCACCAACGGGGCAGCAGCGCTCCTGTCGAATGCCGATGAGAAGCCCAATGCCACGGCCAGCACAATCTTCCCCAAGGCGGCACGCTTCAATATTGCGATCTTCAAGGCCGAGGGAAAACAGCTCACCGTCGGCCAGTTTCACCAGCGCCTGCGCTCCTTCCTGGAAGCCCGCATCGGCAAATACAGCGATGTCGAAACGCGCGTGAAACAGGCTGACCTGTCCTGGACGTCGGGTTTCGAGAATCTCGTCTACGATCTGGGCAAACGGCTGGCGATGGCAATGCGGCGGTAACCAGCCAGGTATAGGGTTTTCACTTCTAAAGCGCGTCGCGTTGATCGGCCTCACGCGACGCGCTTTAGGTTGTCGTTTTATGCATGTCGCTATCGCAAAACCGCTACACACCCACGGGTCAAGCCCGAGGGCATGCTTTTGCGCGACATGCATTAGGCGTGACCGGCGGCCAGGCTGAGATGCGCGAGGTCGATACCGATCGAAGCGAGTATCCGGTCGTATTTGCGCTCGATGTCGGTATCGAACAGAAGCTCCGCATTTGCCGGGCAGGTCAGCCAACCGTTCTCGGCGATTTCGCTTTCCAGCTGACCGGCGCCCCAGCCCGAATAGCCGAGCGCCATCAGCGCGTGCCGAGGCCCGCGGCCCGACGAAATGGCGCGCAATATGTCGACGGTCGCGGTCAGGCAAATGTCGTCGGAGACGGCCAGCGACGATTCCACCCGGTAGTCGCCCGAATGCAGGACGAAGCCGCGGCTGCGGTCCACCGGTCCGCCGTTGCGGACGACGAAGTCGCGGGCCTGCGCGGGCAAGCGGATCGCCTCCTGTTCGTTCATGATGCCGAGTTGCACGAGCAGATCCGGAAACAGCATCTGCTGTGTCTGGTTGATGACCAGGCCCATCGCGCCTTCGTCGCTGTGCGCGCAAATATAGATGACGGAGCGCGTGAAGCGGTCGTCCTTCATGCCGGGCATGGCAATCAGGAACTGGTCGTCGAGAAAGCCGCGTCCCGCAGCCATCTTCTTGTGGCGCAACAAGTCCATGCGGGGAGCGTAACGCGTTTCTGGAGCGCCGAAAAGATGCGCCGCGCGCGATTTGGTCGCAGATGTGCATCCAAGACACGCAAAGCTGTGCCCGAGGTCACGCAAATATGATAGCAGCGACGCCATGAAGTCATTGCGCAGCCATGAACGGACGCTCAAATCACCGCCATGCAAAGCTTGAAAGTCCTGCTGCTCAGCGCCGCTGTCGGATGTGGAACCGGTCTTCCCGCCGCAGCCTCCTCGTCGATCTGGTACGAAAGCGAAGGCGGCAAAGTACGCCTTGTGACCAGCGGCAAGCCCGACACAGCCGGACGCATCCATGGCGTCCTCGATATTTCGCTCAAGCCTGGCTGGAAAACCTACTGGCGCGACCCGGGCGACGCGGGCGTGCCGCCGCAAATCGATATCTCGGCCAGCACCAACATTGCCAACGCGACGTTTTCGTTTCCACCACCCCAGCGCCACAACGACGGCTCCGGCAAATGGGCCGGCTACGACCATCCGGTTTCGCTGCCGGTAACGTTCACGCTGTCGGCGCCGAACGAGCCGGCCGTCATCGTTGCCGATATCTTTCTCGGAATTTGTGAGACGATCTGCATCCCGGTGCAAACAAAGTTGACCATCGATCCGGGCTCCGATCCGGACAATGTCGAAGACGCCGCTTTGGTGAAGGCGGCGCTTGCAACGCTGCCTGCTCCCGCAAGACCCGATTTCGGCGTCAAGATCCTGCCGGGCGACCGCGCGACACTGATTGTCGAGGCGAGCTTTCCGGGCAATCCCAAAGCAGCGGATTTCTTCGTCGCCGGCGAGCGGGACTACATGTTCGGCGTGCCGGCCCGCAGCGAAAAGGACGGCAAGCTGGTGTTTACCGTGCCGATCCTCGACAGACCGACGACGACGCCGACGGATGGCGGACTTTACTACACGCTGACAACTGCGGCCGGCGCCGTCGAAGGCCTGCTGCCGTTCCCTTGATCCCCAGCAAAGGATGTTCAGATCGAACATCCCTTGCTCCGGCCACCCCGACAGTTGCGGGAAACGGCTGAATTCGCTATCGCAAGGACACTCCCTTCCATTTGTCAAAACGAGGACCACGATGATGATTGCCGTTGGCGACAAGCTGCCCCAAGCGACCTTCAAGACGATGACTGCCGACGGCGCAAAAGCGATCACGACGGCCGAGATTTTCTCGGGAAAGAAGGTGGTGCTGTTCGCTGTTCCCGGCGCCTTCACGCCGACCTGCTCCAACAACCATCTGCCCGGCTTTCTGGACAATTACGACGCCATCCTGGCGCGCGGCGTCGACACCATCGCCGTCGTCGCCGTCAACGATGTCCACGTGATGGGCGCCTGGGCCCGCTTCAGCGGCGGTGAAGGCAAGATCCTCTATCTTGCCGACGGCAATGGCGATTTCGTCAAATCGATCGGTCTCGACGCCGACCTTTCCGGCGGTGGCATGGGGCTGCGCTCGAAGCGGTTTTCGATGATCGTCGACGACGGCAAGGTCGCCGCGCTCAATGTCGAGACAAAGCCTGGCGTTGATGAATCCGGTGCTGCTCACATTCTCGGACAGCTTTCCGTTTTGGCGACAGCATAGGCCGAGGTTGCCGCGGTCCTTTGGCCTGACGATCGCGCTCGTTTCGGCAGCCGCGCGTCCAATTGGGCGTGCAAAGAACGCTGTTCGGGAATTGCCTGCTTTTAGGGGACCTCAATGATGTTTGACCACTTCTGGCGCGCTGTGGCGATCGGCATCGGCGCCACGGCGCTCATGGACCTCTGGGCGATTTTCCTGAACACGGTGTTTGCTCAGCCTCGGCCGAACTGGGGACTGGTTGGTCGCTGGGTCTGGCACCTGAGGGACGGCAAGGTCTTCCATGACGATATCGGCGAGGCAGCACCCTATGCGCATGAATCGGCGCTGGGCTGGGCCTTCCACTATTTTGTCGGCATCGTCTACGGCATCGTTTTGGCCGTTTTGGCGGGAGCGGCGTGGATGGCCGCGCCGACCTTCCTGCCGGCCTTCATCCTCGGCATCGTCACCGTAGGCGCCGGCTGGTTCCTGCTGGCGCCCGGCATGGGCGCCGGCTGGGCCGCGTCAAAGCGCCCCAACCCGATGCAGATCCGCGCCCTCAACCTCGTATCGCATACTGTGTTCGCGCTCGGACTTTTCGGCACAGCGCTGCTGATCCGCTGAATATGGCGGACCAGACTGGTCAGTAGTCCAGACTGGTCACTAGCCCAGACTGGTCAGTAGCTTTGGGTCGAGCGGCGCAGTTTCCTGGCTGCCGGCTGTTTGGCTTGGGTGTTTTCCCCAGCCGAAACGGGCGCGGGCCTGGCCGTCTTGTTCTTGAACGGCGCCATGCCGAGCCGCGCCAATTCGTCGGCACGCTCGTTCTCCGGATGGCCGGCATGGCCCTTGACCCAATGCCAGATCACCTGATGACGGTTGCGGGCCTCGTCGAGCGCCTGCCACAGTTCGGCATTCTTCACCGGTTGCCTGGCAGCGGTCTTCCAGCCGTTGCGCTTCCAGCCGTCGATCCAGCTGAAAATGCCGTCCTTGACATAGTTGCTGTCGGTATAAAGATCGACCGCACAGGGTTCTTTCAGCGCATTGAGCGCCGAGATGGCGGCCAAAAGTTCCATGCGGTTGTTGGTGGTAGCAGCCTCGCCGCCCGACAGTTCCTTCGTGACGCCCTTGAAGCGCAGGACAGCCCCCCAGCCGCCAGGCCCCGGATTGCCCGAACAGGCACCATCGGTGAAGATTTCAACGCGCTTGGTCATGTCAGTCCGTATTCGGAAGGAGATTTGATCGCCCGGTGAAAACGCATACGCCTGATATATTCGGTCGGATCGCGTTTCACGACCAGCCCGCCATTGGCAATGATCAGCCAGTCGTAAAGTCGGGTCAGCATGAAGCGCAGTGCCGAGCCGCGCGCCAGCATCGGCAGCGCAGCTTTCTCTTCGCCGCTCAAGGGCCGCACGCTTTGGTAGCCGGCAAGCAGCGCCGTGCCCTTGGTCAGGTTGAAGGAAAAATCCTTCTCGAAGCACCAGGCATTGAGGCAGGTAGCGACATCATAGGCGTAGAGATCGTTGCAGGCGAAATAGAAGTCGATCAGCCCCGACAGTTTCTCGCCGAGGAAGAAGACATTGTCGGGGAAAAGATCGGCATGGATGATGCCTTCCGGCAGGCCGTTCGGCCAGTTCCTCTCGAAATCGGCGAAGTCGGCATCGACCTCGGCCGCCAGTCCCGGCTCGACCTCGTCGGCGCGAGGGCGAGAGGCGCTCCACAGCTTGCGCCAGCCATCGATGGCAAGGGCATTCGGACGGGTCATCGGAAAGTCGGCGCCGGCCAGATGCAGCGCCGCCAGCGCCTTGCCGACCTCGCCGCAGTGCGCTGATGTCGGCCGCCGCAGCGAAACGCCTTCGAGGAAGGTGATGATGACCGCCGGCCGGCCGGCAAGCGTTCCGATGACGTCGCCATCATGCGCGGTCACCGGAAGCGGGCAGGAAATGCCCTTCCTGGCGAGATGGCTCATGAGGCCGAGGAAGAACGGCAGGTCGGCCTTGTCGACGCGCTTTTCGTAGAGTGTCAGGATGTAGGAGCCGCTGGTCGTGTGCAGCAGGAAGTTCGAGTTCTCGGTGCCTTCGGCTATGCCCTTGTAGGACAGGAGATCGCCGACTGGATAGGCCTTGAGGAACGCGCCGAGCTCGCCTTCGTTGACGTCGGTGTAGACCGCCATGAACCTTACGCGGCCCCGTTTACGAAAGCCATGTCGGCGGCCGTCAGCTCGACGTCGCGCAGCACCCGCATCACCGGAAAATCCTCGGTTTCCGTCGCCGTCACCGCCAGCTCGATGGTTACGTCGAAGCGCTGCCGGAACGCATCGATGATCTCGTCGACGATGATTTCCGGTGCCGAGGCACCTGCCGAAAGACCGAGCGTCGAGATGCCGGCGATCTCGGTCCATGGAATTTCGGAGGCGCGCTGCACCAGAAGCGACATCGAGGCGCCGGCGCGTTCGGCCACTTCGACGAGACGCCGCGAATTTGAGGAGTTGGGAGCGCCGACGATCAGGAAGAGATCGGCACCCGCGGCGGTCTCCTTGACCGCTTCCTGGCGATTGGTGGTGGCGTAGCAGATCGATTCCGCTGCCGCCGCATGCAAATCGGGAAAACGATCCTTAAGCACCCGAATGATGCCGGCGGTGTCCTCGACCGACAACGTCGTCTGGGTGACGAACCCGAGCGCCTGCGGGTCGGCGGGCACCAAATTCGCGGCGTCGGCTTCGGTCTCGATCAAGGTGACGGCGCCGTCCGGCAACTGCCCCATCGTGCCGATCACTTCCGGGTGGCCGGCATGGCCGATCAGAAGCACATGACGGCCGAGCCGCTGATGGCGCATTGCCTGCTTGTGGACCTTCGACACCAGCGGGCAGGTGGCGTCGAGATAGAAGAGGTTGCGCGCCTGGGCGTCCGCCGGCACCGACTTCGGCACGCCATGCGCCGAAAAGACGACCGGGCTCTGACGATGCTCAGCCGGTATCTCGGAGAGCTCCTCGATGAACACCGCACCGAGGCTTTGCAGCCCCTCGACGACGTAGCGATTATGGACGATCTCGTGGCGAACATAGACCGGCGCGCCATATTTCTTCAGCGCCAGCACGACGATCTGGATGGCGCGGTCGACGCCGGCGCAGAAGCCGCGCGGCTGGCAGAGCCTTATCGTCAGCGGTGGCTTTGTGGTCGTGTGAAGCATGATTCCCGGCCGGTTGGTCGTAGCGTGAACTCAAGTCTTGAACTCAAGGCGCGAAATGAGGTGCGCACCCCTGCCCTGTCAAGGGCACCAGTGCTGATCATTCTTCTTTCGCCGGGCGGCGAAGCCTGAAGATGAGGACGCCGGCAAGGGCAGCGGCAAGGCCGTACCAGGTTACGGCATATTGCAGATGGCTGTTCGGCAGCTCGATGATTGTCACGCCGCCGACCGGCAGCCCGCCCGGGTTCGGCGTGGCGTCCGCGTCGATAAAGAATGGCACCAGCCCCGCACCGGCCGGCAGACCGGCGCTGGCCGCCATGGCGTCGCGATCCTTCCAGTAGAAGATGTTTTTCTGCGGATCATTGTCGGGAAGCATCATCGAGGGCTTTGCCGGCAGCGGATTGCGGGCGAGCCCCGTCACCGTCACTTGGCCCGCACCCTGGCTTTGCGGACGCTTGGCTGCGTCCTTGAGATCGTACGGCACGAAGCCGCGATTGATCAGGACGAAGCGGCCGTCCTCCAGATGCAAGGGCGTGAAGACATCGAAACCGGACTGGCCTTCCCAGGTCGCGAAGAAATGTCGCTCGCCTTGATGCAGGAAGGTGCCTGATGCCGTCACCGGCGTGTAATCCACATCGCCGCTGGCGGCAAACCGCTTTTCGACCTCGGCCAACGGCACGGGCGCTGAGTGCGTGCGCTGGTCGATGGTCTGGAGAAGACCCTCTTTCCAGTACAGGCGCTGGACCTGCCAGGTGCCGAGCGCCAGCAGGATGAAGAACAGCACGAGGCCAAGCCCAAGCAGCAATGCCGTCTTCGGCCGCGAACGGCCCGCAATCGAAGCGGATGTCGTGCTCATTCGCCGAGGTCCAGCCTGCCCTCTGCCGCCTTGTTGCGGTATTGCAGCGTCAGGAGCACACCCTTGATCAGCCTGAGCGCGCCCAGGCAAAGCACCAGCGTCAGCGGTATCCACAGCAGGAAGTGCAGCCAGAGTGGCGGGCTGAGCGTCACCTCCATCCACAGCGCCAGACCGACGACGATGAAGCCGATGATCAGGATGACGAACACCGCCGGACCGTCGCCGGCATCGGCGTAGGAATAGTCGAGGCCGCAATTGGCGCAGCGTTCGCCGACGGTGAGGAAGCCGGAAAACAGCCGGCCCTCGCCGCAGCGCGGGCAGCGGCCGCGCAGGCCAGCCGAAATCGGATCGATTGCTGGCCAGATCGCCTTGTCGTCGCTCATTCCGATACCTTAATGCATGTCGCGCAAAAGTGCGCAGCGGTTTTGCGATAACGACATGCATAAAAACAAGAACTTAAAGCGCGTCGCATGAATCCATTCAGCCGCGACGCGCTTTAATGCCCTTCACCCCAAAAGGTAAGGCGGCCACGTCGCCGCAGCCGCCTCATCGATTTCCTCAGGAAGATTTCAGTGGCCTTCGATGACCGCGCCGCTCGAGGCCCAGACATAGATCGACGCGAACAGGAACAGCCAGACCACGTCGACGAAGTGCCAGTACCAGGCGGCGGCCTCGAAGCCGAAATGGTGCTTGGGCGTGAAGTCGCCCTTCATCGCGCGGACCAGGCAGACCAGCAGGAAGATGGTGCCGATGATGACGTGGAAGCCGTGGAAGCCGGTCGCCATGAAGAAAGTGGCGCCGTAGATCGAATCCCTGAAGCCGAACGGCGCGTGCATGTATTCGTAAGCCTGCACCATGGTGAACAGGATGCCGAGACCGACGGTCAGCACCAGGCCGTTGATCAGCCCCTTGCGGTCGCCATGAAGCAGCGCGTGGTGCGCCCAGGTCACCGTAGTGCCCGACAGAAGCAGGATGACGGTGTTGTAGAGCGGCAGGTGGAAGGGGTCGAGGACCTCAACGCCCTTCGGCGGCCAGACACCGCCGGTGAAGGTGGCGCGGGCATATTGCTGTGCCTCGCCGGGAAACAGGCTGGCGTCGAAGAAAGCCCAGAACCAGGCGACGAAGAACATCACCTCGGAAGCGATGAACATGATCATGCCGTAGCGCAGATGCAGCGACACAACACGCGTGTGGTGGCCTTCATGCGCTTCCCTGATGGTATCCGACCACCAGGCGTACATGGTGTAGATGACGATCAAGAGGCCGATGAAGAACAGCCACGGATTGGCGATGTTGAAGCCGAAGATCGGGAAATCGCCGCCCTTGAGATACTGCATGTAACAGACGCCGCCGATCGCGGTGACCAACGCGCCGACCGATCCGAGGAATGGCCACGGGCTCGGGTCGACGAGATGGTAGTCATGTTGTGGTTTTGCGTGCGCGTCTGCCATATCAACCCCCGAGGCTTCGTTCGGTATGTGAAACTTTGTTGCTTGTGCCTTCGGCCGGCACTGACGACACGACCGGCTTCTTCTTCTCGTTCTTCTCGACCGGGAACATCGTGTAGGACAGGGTAATCGTCTTCAGGTCCTTCAATTCCGGCGCGTTGACGATGTCGGGATCTACATAGAACACGACCGGCATGTCCAGCGTCTCGCCAGGCTTCAGCGTCGTATCGGTAAAGCAGAAACACTCGACCTTGTTGAAGTAGGATCCCGCAAATTCCGGCTGCACATTAAAGGTCGCGCGGGCCGTGGTGGCGCGGACGAATTTGTTCGTGGCGCTATAATGCGCCTGCGCCGTCTCGCCTATCTTGATGGTGACGGAGCGGGCGACCGGCTCGAACTGCCAGGGCACGCCGGCCGTGTTGGCGTCGAAACGGATGGTGATATCGCGGTCGAGCACCCGGTCGGCATATTGCTGCGTTGCGCGTTTCACAGTGCCGCCGTAACCGGTCGCCTGGCAGAACATCGCGTAGAGCGGCACCGCGGCATAGGCCATCCCGATCATGCCGCCGAAAAAGGCGATGCAGACGCCGGCGACAACGCGGTTGGTGTTCTTCTTTTGAGGATTGGTCACTGTTTGGCGGTTCATCTTGAGCCTCACATGGTTCCGGTGAGGTTGTGACCGAATTTCACGACGGTCGCGATGTAGAAGATGACGACAAGCACCGCCAGCGCCAAGCCGATGGCTACCGAGCGGTTGCGCCGGGCCTTCTGCTGGCGCTCCGTCAGCGTGACGAGTTCAAGCTTCTTGTCGGCCATGGTCATGCTCCGCCCGTGGCCAGCGCGCGCCCGACAACGCAGTCGGCAAGGTAGATGGCGAAGATGGCGAAGAGGTAGAGCAGCGAATAGCCGAACAATGCCTTGGCTGGCTTCATCACATGGTCGTCATCCGCCATCCGTAGCACCTGCCACGCATACCAGACGAAGCCGGCGCCAAGCAGCACCGCAAGGACGCCATAGACGGGTGTGGTGAAGCCGAGCGCCCATGGCAGCACGCCAACCGGCGCAAGGATCAGCGCATAGGCGAAGATCTGGCGTCGGGTCGAAGCCTGGCCGGCGACATTCGGCATCATCGGGATGCCGGCCCTGGCATAGTCCTCGGACTTGAAGAGGGCGAGCGCCCAGAAATGCGGCGGCGTCCACAGGAAGATGATCAGGAACAGGACGACGCTTTCCAGGCTGACGGTTCCGGTCACCGCGGCCCAGCCGATCACCGGCGGAATGGCGCCGGCAGCACCGCCGATGACGATGTTCTGCGGGGTCCAGCGCTTCAGCCACATCGTGTAGACGACGGCATAGAAGAAGATGGTGAAGGCCAGGAGCGTCGCCGACAACCAATTGACCAGCACGCCGAGCGTCATCACCGACAGCACCGACAGCACCAGGCCGAAACTCAGCGCCTCGCCTGGCCGGATGCGGCCGGCCGGCACCGGACGGCTGGCGGTCCTGGTCATCACCGCATCGATATCGGCGTCATACCACATGTTGAGCGCGCCGGACGCGCCAGCACCAATGGCAATAGCGAGGATCGCGATCACCGCCAGAAGCGGATTGATGGCCACAGGTGCCGCGACCAGGCCGACAAAGGCGGTGAACACCACCAGCGACATGACACGCGGCTTCAACAGTGCGAAGAAATCGCCCGCCGTCGCTTCCGACATGCGAAAGCCCGGTTCGTCAGTCAAGGTGTCGTCGACAAGGGCCATGCGTACTTAAAGTCCATCATTCCGTTGGCCAAACCGCCGGGCGAACCGGCGATTCAGTATTCGCCCAGGCAGAAGCCTATTTGATCTTCGGCAGCTGTTCCCACTGGTGGAAGGGCGGCGGCGAAGGCAGCTGCCATTCAAGCGTCGTCGCACCCTCGCCCCATGGATTGGCGCCGGCCACCCGCTTCTTCTGGAAGGCCTCGAACACGCCATAGAGGAAGATGACCACGCCGACGGCCGAAATATACGAGCCGTAGGACGACACCATGTTCCAGCCGGCAAACGCATCCGGATAGTCGATGTAGCGGCGCGGCATGCCTGAAAGTCCGAGGAAATGCTGCGGGAAGAAGACGAGGTTGACGCCGACGAAGGTAACCCAGAAGTGGGTATTGGCGATGACAGGCGAATACATGTAGCCGGTCATCTTCGGGAACCAGTAGTACCAGCCGGCGAAGATGGCAAAGACCGCGCCCAGCGACAGCACATAATGGAAATGCGCGACCACGTAATAGGTGTCGTGCAGCGGGCGGTCGAGACCGGCATTGGCAAGCTGGACGCCGGTAACGCCGCCGACGGTGAACAGGAAGATGAAGCCAATCGCCCACAGCATCGGGGTCTTGAGCGAAATCGACCCGCCCCACATGGTGGCGATCCACGAGAATATCTTCACGCCCGTCGGCACCGCGATAACCATCGTGGCGAAGACGAAATAGCGCTGCGTGTCGAGCGACAGGCCGGTCGTGTACATGTGGTGCGCCCAGACGATGAAGCCGACCGCCCCGATCGCCACCATGGCATAGGCCATGCCGAGATAGCCGAAGATAGGCTTCCTGGAGAAGGTCGAGACGATGTGGCTGACGATGCCGAAGCCCGGCAGGATCAGGATGTAGACTTCCGGGTGCCCGAAAAACCAGAACAGGTGCTGGAACAGGATCGGGTCGCCGCCGCCGTCGGGCGCGAAGAAGGTGGTGCCAAAATTGCGATCGGTCAAAAGCATGGTGATGCCGCCGGCCAGAACCGGAAGCGACAGCAGCAGCAGGAAAGCGGTGATCAGCACCGACCAGGCGAACAGCGGCATCTTGTGCAGCGTCATGCCAGGCGCGCGCATGTTGAAGATGGTGGTGATGAAATTGATGGCGCCGAGGATCGATGAGGCGCCGGCGATGTGCAGCGACAGGATCGCAAGATCCATCGCCGGTCCGGGCTGGCCCGAGGTCGATAGCGGCGGATAGATCGTCCAGCCGCCGCCGACGCCGTAGGCGCCAGGCGCGCTCGGCACGAAGGCCGAGATGATCAGCAGGATGAAAGCCGGTGGCAGCAACCAGAACGAGACGTTATTCATGCGCGGGAATGCCATGTCCGGCGCGCCGATCATGATCGGCACCATCCAGTTGGCGAAGCCGCCGATCAACGCCGGCATGACCATGAAGAAGATCATGATCAGCGCATGGGCGGTGGTGAAGGCATTGTACATGTTCTTGCCGCCGTCGAGCGCAGCGTCGGCGTTCAAGCCGTAGACCATCTGCGCCAGGCCGGTGAAAATCTGGATCCCAGGCTCCTGCAGTTCCATACGCATGACGACCGAAAGGGCAGCGCCGACGCAGCCCGCCATGATCGCGAAGATCAGGTAGAGTGTGCCGATATCCTTGTGGTTGGTCGAATACACCCACCGCACCCAGCCATGATACGGCTTGTGGTCGTGGTCGTGAGCTGCAGCGTCTGCCATGTTCGGCTCCGTTCCCTGATCTTTTCTGGTCGCGGCATCAGTTGCCGGCGGCCGCTACCTTGTCTTTGCCGTCGACCTCGGCCATCAGCGCCTTGTTGGCGCCGGGAAGGTCGGTGCCGGCTGCTGCCAGCCAGGTCTTGTACTGGGCGTCGGAGACGACGCGGATCGCGATCGGCATGAAGGCGTGGTCCTTGCCGCAGAGCTCCGAGCACTGGCCGTAATAGAGGCCTTCCTTTTCCGCCTTGAACCAGACCTCGTTGATGCGACCCGGAACCGCGTCGGTCTTGATGCCGAAGGACGGCATGGCAAAGGCGTGGATCACGTCTGCCGCCGTCACCAGTACCCGGGTCATGGTGTTGACCGGCACCACCATCTCGTTGTCGACGGCGAGCAGGCGCGGATAAGCGCCGCGGTCCTCCTTGCCGGCCGCGGCGCGGTCAGTATCCGCCAGGATCGCCGAGTTGAAGGAAAGCGTGTTTTCGGTCTGGTATTCGTAGTCCCAGTTCCACTGGTTTCCCGTCGCCTTGACGGTCAGCTTGGCTTCCTCCGGCGGTGTATATTGCGCGGTCAGGAGCTGGAACGAGGGGATGGCGAGCAGGAGCAGGACGACGACCGGCCCAACCGTCCAGATCACCTCGATCAACGTGTTGTGGCTGGTGCGCGACGGGGTCGGGTTGACGCTCGCGCGAAACTTCAGGATGCAATAGGCGATGAGAAAGAGCACGAAGAGGGTGATCGGCACGATGAACAACAGCGTATAGCCCTCGAACCGGGCGATCTGCCGCATCATGTCGGTGGCTGCGGGCTGGAAGGTCATCTCCCACGGCGCAGGCTGGGCCGCATGGGCGGATGCACCGGTGAACAGTGTGGCGGCAGCGCTTGCCAGGAGTTTGGCGCCTGCTAGGAATTTTCTCATTGCCGTCATTATCTCCCAGTTCCTCGCGATCGGACCGCAAGAATATCGAACAACGCCGGGACGGGAATCCCGGATAGTCCCGAGGCTGGTTCAAACCATACTCTATTTGCCTCTGCAAGAAAGGAGCGGGGGAAACCGTGCGGCATTTTTGCGCGCAAGCGCGGCTGCGCCTTGTGGCGGCGGCCGCGGCGGTGTCGGACCCGCGAATGCCCGAGCGGCGGAGTGTCCCGGCAAAATGCGCCGGGCCGTCGCAATTCGGGCGAATTTGGCACGGAAAAGCGCACAATTGCCTTGGTCGAGGCAGGCCGGCAGTGGTCTCATCCTTTACTTGCCCTTGGCGCGGCTTAAAGTGCCGTGATTCGCAATGGAGCCGTCATGAACTCTTGGCTTTGGGGACTTGGGCTTTCGAGGCTTGGGCATTCGAAACTTGGGCTTTCGAAACTTGGGCTTTCGAGAAGCTTGTCGAAAGTCATCCTTCTCGCTGCCGTGTCTAGCGTTGGCCTTGCTGGGATCGGCTTGTCCTATGTTGGCGCGTTTGGCGTCAGCCAGGCCAATGCCGCGCAGCCAAGCGGCAAGGTGCGGACGACGCATGGCGCATGGTCGATCATCTGCGACACGCCGGCTGGCGCCACATCGGAACAATGCGTGATGATGCAGAACGTCGTCGCCGAAGACCGTCCCGAGATGGGGCTTTCCGTCGTCGTGCTGCGCACCGCCGACAACAAGGCCGAAATCCTGCGCGTGCTGGCGCCGCTCGGCGTGCTGCTGCCCAACGGGCTCGGCCTCAATGTCGACGGCAAGGACATCGGCCGGGCCTATTTCGTGCGCTGCTTCCAGGACGGCTGCTATGCCGAGGTCATTCTCGAAAAGCCGCTGCTCGACACGCTGAAAACCGGAACGTCGGCCACCTTCATCGTCTTCCAGACGCCGGAGGAAGGCATCGGCATTCCGGTCGAGCTCAAGGGTTTCGCCGACGGTTTCGCCGCGCTGCCTTGAGACGGGGCGAGAGGCCCAAAACCCTGCTGACGAAAATGAGATTGGGACCGCCTTTGGCTACAGCGCCGCGCATTCAAGGACGCGCAAAGGACGCTGTAGCGCTTCGATTTTGCGCATGATCCTTTCCGCAAATCGATTCCGATTTTCGGGGTCATGCACAGACAATGGTCATTGCCGATTGTCTGGACGCACCTTCGCGCCTACATCGTGAGGACAATCTCTTTCCACGGACGGACCGCGCCATGAACAGCCTGATCGGCCAATTCGACATTTCCGACGATCGCATCAAGCAGATCGTCGCCGAGACCATCAACGGCGCCGACGACGGCGAGTTGTTCCTCGAATACAGCGAGAGCGAAGCGCTGATGTTCGACAATGGCCGGCTGAAGACCGCCAATTTCAACACAGACCAAGGCTTTGGCCTGCGCGCGGTCGCCGGCGAAGCGAGCGGCTACGCGCATTCCAGCGATCTTTCGGAAGCATCGCTGCTGCGCGCGGCCGACGCTGTGTCAACCGTCAAGAGCGGCTATTCCGGCACGCTTGCTGCGGCTCCCGCCCGCACCAACCGCCATCTCTATGGCGACGACAACCCGATCCCCTCGCCCTCCTTCGAGGCCAAGGCCAAGCTCCTTCAGGAAATCGATGCGTGGCTGCGAGCCGAGGATCCGCGCGTGCGGCAGGTGACGGCGTCGCTCGCCGCCTCCTGGCAGCATGTCGAGATCGTGCGTGCCGACGGCCAGATGGTGCGCGACATCCGCCCGCTGGTCAGGATCAACGTGTCGGTGGTGGTCGGCAACGGCGACCGCCAGGAGAGCGGCTCCTTCGGCATGGGCGGACGCAAAGGGTTTGGCGAATTCCTGGTCGAGGACAGCTGGAAACACGCCGCCAAGGAGGCGCTGCGGCAAGCGCTGGTCAACCTCGAGGCCATTCCGGCCCCCGCCGGCACCTTTGACATCGTGCTGTCCAGCGGCTGGCCGGGCGTCATGCTGCACGAGGCCGTCGGCCACGGGCTGGAAGGCGACTTCAACCGCAAGAAGACATCGGCCTTCGCCGGGCTGATGGGCCAGCAGGTGGCAGCAAAAGGTGTCACCGTCGTCGACGACGGCACCATGGCCGAGCGGCGCGGCTCGCTGACCGTCGACGATGAAGGCACGCCGTCGGCCCGCAATGTGCTGATCGACGACGGCAAGCTTGTCGGCTATATGCAGGATCGCCAGAACGCCCGGCTGATGGGCATGAACGCCACCGGCAACGGACGGCGCGAAGGCTACGCGCACCAGCCGATGCCGCGCATGACCAACACCTATATGACTTCAGGAGACATGGAGCCGGACGAAATCATCGCCTCGGTCAAGAACGGCATCTATGCCGTCTCCTTCGGCGGCGGCCAAGTCGACATCACCTCGGGAAAATTCGTGTTCGGCTGCACCGAGGCCTACATGATCGAGAACGGCAAGGTGACGCAGCCGATCAAGGGCGCCATGCTGATCGGCAATGGGCCGGATGCCATGCATCGGGTTGCGATGATCGGCAACGACATGAAGCTCGACACCGGCATCGGCATGTGCGGCAAGGCCGGCCAGGGCGTGCCGGTCGGCGTTGGCCAGCCGCACCTCAGGATGAACCAGATGACGGTTGGCGGAACGCGGGTTTGATAGAAGCTGCGGTTTTTGTCTTACATTCAGAGGATGCGCCGCGATGGCCAACCCGGAAAGACTCGTAACCACTGTCTCGACCAAGGGGCAGGTCACCCTGCCCAGCGCGATCCGCAAGCGGAGGGAATGGGACGCCGGCACACGTCTTCTGGTCGAAGATACTCCGCAGGGCGTGCTACTGAAGCCTGCACCAGACTTCGCCGAGACACGGCCAGAAGACGTGTTTGGATCCCTGCCCCGTAGAGACAGGCCGAAGACGTTGGAAGAAATGGACGCGGGTGTGCTGGCCGAAGCGCGGCGGCGCGGCCGGTTCGAACTGCCCTAAAGCGCGTCGCGTTTGACCGGCCCCATGCGACGCGCTTTAGGGTGTTGTTTTATGCATGTCGTTATCGCAAAACCGCTTCACACCCTCGGGTCCAGGCCCAAGGGCATGCTTTTGCGCGACATGCATTAAAGCCATGAAGCCGCCGTTTTCGGCAAGCGATCGTCGGGATCGATGACCTTCAGACGGGGTGTGTTGCTCTCGTTCCATCGCCACAGCGCGACGCATGTGCCGCCGGGGGACATGAAGGCGGGGTAGATCACGCCATGCTGCCCATCGGCAATCAGGCGATCTCTCAGCGTGTGCGTCTCAGGCACCAGGCCTTGATCC
Organism: Mesorhizobium sp. WSM4814; assembly: GCF_055811595.1. Taxonomy (NCBI): domain Bacteria; kingdom Pseudomonadati; phylum Pseudomonadota; class Alphaproteobacteria; order Hyphomicrobiales; family Phyllobacteriaceae; genus Mesorhizobium; species Mesorhizobium sp. WSM4814. The sequence goes on along the minus strand of NZ_JBVVQT010000003.1, from coordinate 13,368 downwards.
ATGATGTCGCGCCATTCACATCGGTGAATGTCTGCCGTGACGCCGAGCTTGATCAGCACATCAGCGTCCGTCAGGTCGGCCAGCCGCGCGCCTGAAAGTTCGAGCTTAGCAATCAGCGCCGGATGCTGGACAAAGCCCTGATTGTACTCCGCCCAAGCAGTGGACAACTCGCCCGCGGCATAGATCGTCGTGGCGCCCACTGGATTCCAGCGACCGCCAAAGCGGGCTGCTCCTTCGCCGGAAGGCGGCAGATGCGCCCAACGCGGCACGAAGGCGCGCCATAGGCTCAGTCTGTTTTCAGGCATAGATGCCGGAGCGGACTGCCTCCAGATAGGCAAGCACCTTGTCCGTCTTGCCCTCTCGAACGAGATCGTAGGCGGTCTTTCCCGCCCAGCCGGGGATCGGCTGATGCTTGAACCAGATCGCCGCACGCTGTTCATCGCCGGCCATCTCGCCTGCCATCGCAAGGATACGGACAATCGGACTCAATGCGGCGTCGACCTTGCGCGCGCCGGTCTTGGCGGCAAGCGTGTTGCGCGCGACGCCGATCAGGCCCGCCAGTTCGGTCAGATTGACGCCCAGCAGTTCAGCCACCCGTCTTGCCGAAAGAAATGGCGTCCGCTCGTCGCCAAAGCGCGATGCTCTGATATCGAGAGCTGCGGTATTCATAACAGTTTCCCCGCACATTTTGAACAGAACACGTTCAAAGTATGCTCATTTTACGCGAAATTCAAGCTCAACAAGTGCGGACTCGCTACCGCCTTCGCTTCGGCTTCTCCAGAAGCGCGACGGCCTCAACATGCGGCGACCACAGGAACTGGTCGATCGGCGTCACGCTTTTCAGGGCGTAGCCGCCGTCGACGAGGATGCGCAAGTCGCGCGCCAGCGTAACCGGATTGCAGGAAACCGCGGCGACAAGCGGCACGTCGGAACGGGCAATCTGCCTCGACTGGTCTTCGGCGCCGGCGCGAGGCGGATCGAAGACGACGCCATCGAAGGCATTCAACTCCTTGAATGTGAGCGGCCGCCGAAACAGGTCGCGGCGTTCACTGGTCACCCGCTTCAGACCGCTGGCGAAACGGAATGCCCGGTCGAGCGCCGAAAGCGCTGCCGCGTCACCCTCCACCGCATGGACTTCCGACTTGGCGGCGAGACGCAGCGCGAAGCTGCCGCAGCCGGCGAAGAGATCGGCGATTTTTTTGGCACGCGCGAGGTGCCGGCCGACGATGTCGGCCATCGCCTGCTCGGCGGCCTCGGTCGCCTGCAGGAAGGCGCCCGGCGGCACCGCGACGGCGACGCTGCCGAACGTGACAACTGGCTTTTTGGGCTCGATGACGATCTCGCCATCGATCGAAAGCCTGGCCAATCCCTGGGCGATGACGAAATTGGAGGCGACGCGGCGCTGGTTCTCGCCGAGCTTGCCGGACTCGTGAACCGCGACATCGAGGCCGGAACCGGTTACCGTGACCGTCATGCGGAACGATTTCGTCGTTGCGCAAACCAGTTCGGCGAGTGCTCTCAGACGGTCGAGCATTGAAACGATCTCCGGCAGCGAGATCGGGCATTCCTCGATGGAAATGATCTCGGACGACAACGCCCGAACGAAGCCGAGCAGCATGCCGGCCTCGCTGCGCCGGGCGGTGAACACGACGCGCCGGCGCGTCTGCGGCGCGCACGGCACCAGCGCGTCAATGTCGCAACTGATGCCCCTGCTGTTGAGCGCATGCGCAACCTTGTCATGCTTCCACCGATGATAGGCTTCGGCCTCGAGATGCTGGATGGCGCAGCCGCCGCATTCGGTGAAATGCCGACAGGCAGGGTCGATGCGAAGCGCCGAAGCCTCCAGCACCGACATCAGCGTGGCACGGTCCCTTTCGCGCGCGGCGGTGACGGTTTCACCGGGCAGCGTGAACGGAATGAAAAGCTCGCCGGTTCCGGTCTCGGCGACGCCGTCGCCCTGGGAGCCCAGCCGTGTGATCGTGAAGCGCGCGGTCATCGGCCTCCGATCCCCCTGTTCTCGATACCGGCGTCCTTGATCCCGGCGAGCAGGAACTCGCGGTTGCCGTCGCCGCCTTCGATCGGCGACAGATGCAGTCCGAGCGAGCGCCAGCCGGGGACGCCGTCCAGCCAATCCTGCAGCAGGCCGGCAACCCGCGCGGCATCGTATGGGTCTTTCAGCAAGCCGCCCTTGCCGATCGCCTCGCGGCCCGCCTCGAATTGCGGCTTGACCAGAAATATTGCTTTGGCGCCGCTCCTGGCAATGGCGAGCGCCGGCGGCAGCGCCAGTTTCAACGAGATGAAGCTGACGTCGGAGACGATAAAATCCGGAATTCGATCGGCAAGATCGGCGGTCGAAAGATCACGGGCGTTCAATCCCTCGATAACAGTCACACGCGGATCGCCGGCGATATCCGGATGTATCTGGCCATGCCCAACATCGATCGCCGTGACATGCGCCGCGCCACGTCCGAGCAGCACTTGAGTGAAGCCTCCGGTCGAGGCGCCGACGTCGAGCGCTTCGCTGCCGGCTGGATCGAGGTCGAAATAGTCGAGCCCGGCGATCAGCTTCAGCGCAGCACGGGACACATAGCCCTGCGCCGGATCATCGACTTCTATGAGGCAATCAGCCCGGACGGTCTGGCCGGGCTTGCGGGCGATGACGCCGTCAACCATCACGGTGCCGCGCTCGATCGCGTCGCGGGCGCGAGAGCGGCTGGGAAACAGGCCGCGCGCGACGAGGACTTCGTCGAGCCGCTGGCGTGTGCTGGCTGGCAAACGGGAGTTCATCGGCCTTCATGGCGAAAGCCTGTCACGAAGGCAAGGATATTGGGGAAGACAACGAACATCTCGCCAAAGCGGCGAGCGCATCAGGCCGCGCCACAAACTGTTGAATATCGCACTGGGTCCGGCACAATGTTGGGAACAATGCTCGTGTTGCTGCCAGAACGTGAGGAGGACGAATGCTGACCGGAACCTGCCATTGTGGCGCGGCCCACTGGATTTTGGAAGGCGATCCCGGCTCGATCACAGCCTGCAACTGCACGCTTTGCCGCCGCTATGGCGCGCTGTGGGCTTACGATTATGTCGACGAACGCATCCGTCTTGCGGGACCGACAAGTGCTTATACGCGCTCCGGAAAGGATGCCCCGTCGCTCGAGATCCTGTTCTGTCCGACATGCGCCTGTGTGCTGGCCTGGCGTGGTTTGCGCGCCAGTGCCGCCGGTCGCACTCGGATCGCCGTCAATGTGAGGCTTGCGCCGCCTGACACCGTCGCCGACTTGCCAATCGACCATTTCGATGGTCTCCACACGTTCGAGGACCTGCCTGGCGATGGTCGCTGCGTGCGCGATATGTGGTTCTAGTGCATGTCGCGCGAAAACATGCCCTCGGGCTCGAACCGAGGGTGCTCCGTCGCACCATAAGGCGACCTTCCCGGCGAGTCTCCAGAGCCGCCCTTCTTGTCCGCAGCAAGCGCTTCGTAATCATGCAATCGCCTCTGTTGTCTGCGACAGCAGGTCTTCCGCCAGCTGTAACGCGGCCGCCCGTGCATCTTGGCGAGCCGCATGGTCAATATCGGGTCCAAAGAGGGTTTTCTGGATGATTAGACTGCGGACATCTTCGATACCGATGAAGCGCAACCACGCTTCTACATAGGGTTTTTGAAAGTCGAAGCGCTGCGCCGGCGTGATGGATTGCGCCGCATAGTCGAGACCTCGCGCATGGACGACCACGGCGGTCTTATCCCGGAGCAGTCCTGCGAACCCGTGTTCAGGGTCGAACGAGAAAAGGATGTCCTTCTGCGATACCAGGTCGATGAAGTGCTTGAGTTTGTAGGGAATGCTGAAATTCCACAGGGGCGTCGACAGCAGGACAATATCCGCCCAGTGCAGTTGTTGCGCCAATTCTTGCAATGTGGCCCATGCCTGCTGTTGAGAAGGGGTAAGCGGCGTGCCGCTGAGCCCGGCATATTTGGCCAACATCGCGTCCTCACCGAATTCGGGGAGGTCGACATCCCATAGATCGAGCGTTGAAATCGCCAGGTCGGGTCGCCGAGCACGACAGCTTTGAACAAAGGCCTCGGCGACCTCACGCGAGGCGGAACGCTCTTTACGGGGCGAGGAAACGATATGCAGCACCTTGGTCATGGATCATCCTTGCTCATTGTGACGAACCGTATTGCGTCATATTTTAATTCGATATAAAAATTGAGATTATCGACAGTATTCATCATGGATCAGAATATATGCTGGAATTAGTCCTGCTCAGGACGTTCGTCGCCGTGTTCGACGAAAGCGGCTTCAGTCGGGCAGCGGCGCGACTGAACCTTACGCAGTCGGCCGTCAGTGGGCACCTGCGTCGTCTCGAAGAGCAGGTCGGAAAGCCGTTACTCAAAAGGACGACGCGCTCGTTTGAGATAACACAAGATGGCGAGCGCCTGCTCGCCTATGCAAGGGCGATGCTCGCCCTTAACCGGGATGCTTTGGCCGATCTGGCGCAGGCACCCTTTCACGGCAGAGTTCGCGTCGGCCTCTCGGAAGACTTCGCACAGGTCCCCATCCTTCGCGCCTTGCAGGCATTCGGCGCTGATCGCCCCGGATTGCAGGTCGAGGTGCAAGTCGGGATTCCGGGTGCGCTGCTCTCGAAGATGAAGGAGGGCAACATCGAACTGGTGCTCGGATCCCAGTGTGAGGGTGAGGAGATGGGGCGCCTCCTGTGGCGCGAGCCTCTTGTCTGGGCATGGGCGGATCATACCGGCGTGGATCTTCCGGACCCGCTGCCATTGGCCGTGTTGCCGGTACCCTGCCCCTACAGGGAAGTTGCTCTTGAACGGCTTGCCAAGGCCGGGATCAGCCAGCGCACGGTGATGATATGCACCAGCAACGCCAGCCTGAGGGCGGCTGCCATGTCAGGCTTCGCTGTAGCGCCGATGATCGTCAGTCAGCTGAGAAACGGCCTGGTCAGGGTACCCGAAAGCTACGGTCTGCCAGAGTTGCCAGAAGCGCAGTTCAGGCTATTTGCCGCATCGAAAGGCGATACTTCCGTCCTCGAAGGACTGGCGGAGGCCATCATGAATGCCGTTCCTCGAAGGCACGCTGGCGGATCCTGAACTCGCACAAACGCTTGCGTAGGCGAATGCCAAATGACAACGCAAACAGTCAGTTACGACCGCCGGTCGTCAAACTGATGCAAGCCTTTGAGATTTTGATTCAGGCGCTTTGCGCGCTGGCGGTGCGTCCCAGCGCCACAAAGACGGTGCGCACGATGCCGGCGGCATCTAGCCCGGCGTCGGCATACATCTTTTCGGGCTTGGCGTGATCGACGAAGCTGTCGGGCAACACAAGCGGGCGTACCTTCAGGCCGTTTTCCAGCAGCCCTTCATGGGCCAGGAATTGCAGCACGTGGCTGGCGAAGCCGCCGATCGCGCCCTCTTCCACTGTCACCAACACTTCGTGCGAACGGGCCAGGCGCCGGATCAGGTCCTCGTCAAGCGGCTTGGCGAAACGAGCATCGGCGACCGTAGTGGAAAGCCCTGCCGCGCCGAGTTCCTCGGCCGCAGCCAGGCAATCCTGCAGCCGCGTGCCGAAGGAAAGCAGCGCAACCTTGGTGCCCTCCCTGACGATACGGCCCTTGCCGATTTCGAGAACCGAGCCACGCTCCGGCAGGTCGACGCCGACGCCGTTGCCGCGCGGGTAGCGGAAGGCGATGGGGCCGTCATCGTAGCTTGCCGCCGTGCGCACCATGTGTCGCAGTTCCGCCTCATCTGCCGCGGCCATGACGACGAAACCGGGCAGCGTCGCCAAAAAAGTCGTGTCGAAGGCGCCGCAATGGGTCGCCCCGTCGGCCCCGACGAAGCCGGCGCGATCGATCGGGAAGCGCACCGGCAGTTTCTGGATCGCCACGTCGTGGACGACCTGGTCGTAGGCACGCTGCAGGAAGGTCGAATAGATCGCCGCGAAAGGCTTGAAGCCTTCGGTGGCAAGGCCGGCGGCAAAAGTCACCGCATGTTGCTCGGCGATACCGACATCAAAAGTCCTCGCCGGGAACGCCTCGCCGAAGAGGTCGAGGCCGGTGCCGTTCGGCATGGCGGCGGTGATGGCGACGATGCGATCATCTTCGCGGCCTTCCTGGATCAGGCTGTCGGCAAAGACTTTCGTGTAGCTCGGCGCGTTGGCCGGCGCCTTGGCCTGCGCGCCGGTGATGACGTCGAATTTGTTGACGCCATGATATTTGTCGGCGGCCGCCTCGGCCGGTCCATAGCCCTTGCCCTTCTGGGTCACGACGTGGATCAGCACCGGACCGTCGGCATTGTCGCGGACGTTCTTCAGCACCGGGATCAGGTGCTCGAGATTGTGACCGTCGATCGGGCCGATGTGATAAAAACCCATTTCCTCGAACAGCGTGCCGCCGGTGACGTAACCGCGCGCATGCTCGACCGCCCGCTTGATGGCGCGATCGGCGCGCTCGCCGAGATAGGAGGTCAGCTTCTTTCCGAAATCGCGCAAGCCCAGATAGGCCTTGCCCGACGCCAGGCGGGCCAGATAGGCGCTCATCGCCCCGGTCGGCGGAGCGATCGACATGTCGTTGTCGTTGAGGATGACGATCAGCCGGGCATCGAGCGCGCCGGCATTGTTCATCGCCTCATAGGCCATGCCGGCCGACATGGCGCCGTCGCCGATAACGGCAATGACATTGTTGCGGCCCCCGGAGAGATCGCGTGCCATTGCCATGCCGAGGCCGGCGGAAATCGAGGTCGAGGAGTGGGCGGCGCCGAACGGATCGTATTCGCTCTCGGCGCGCTGGGTAAAACCGGACAGGCCGCCCTCTTGCCGCAGCGTGCGGATACGGTCGCGGCGGCCGGTCAGGATCTTGTGCGGATAGGCCTGGTGACCGACATCCCAGATCAGCCGGTCGTCTGGCGTGTTGAAGACATAGTGCAGTGCCACCGTCAGTTCGACCACGCCAAGCCCGGCACCGAGATGTCCGCCGGTATGCGACACGGCATCGATCAACTCGGTGCGAAGCTCCGATGCCAATTGCGGCAGATGACGTTCGTCAAGCGTCCTGAGGTCGGCCGGGATGCGGACCTTGTCGAGAAGTGGCGTATGGAGCTTTGCGTTCACTGGTGCTGGGGCCTGCTTTTTATTCATCTGCGAAATAGGCTGCTGGCCGGCGAATGTAAATGCGTGCGAGTGACGCGGCATAGCTTCAAACTGTTAGGGTTTCGTTTACGCGTCAAAAAGGACGCGCGGCGCTCTAAAGCGCGTCGCGTTCGACCGACCTCACGCGACGCGCTTTAGGTTGTTGTTTTATGCATGTCGTTATCGCAAAACCGCTGCACACTTTTGCGCGACATGCATTAATCGTTCGGCAGCGGAATGAACTCTTCTTCATCCCCCGGAACGATATCGAAACGGCCTGTCTTCCATTCTTCTTTCGCCTGTTCGATGCGTTCCTTCGACGATGACACGAAATTCCACCAGATGTAGCGCTTGGAGCCGAGCGAGGCGCCGCCGAACAGCATGAAATGCGCTCCACCCTCCGACGACACGACGATCTCGTCGCCGGGCCGGAACACCAGCAGCCGCTCTGCCGGGAAGCGGTCACCGGAGATCGAAACCTCGCCTTCCAACGTATAGATGGCGCGCTCCTCGGCATCGGCTGGGATTTTCACGCTGGCGCCGGGCGCCAGGCTGAGGTCTGCATAGAGCGTGTCCGAAGCGGTCACGACCGGTGACCGCAACCCGGAAAACGCGCCAATGACAACGCGTCCGCTGACGCCTTCAGCGTCGATCTCGGGCAGACGCATGGCCGCGGTATTCTCGAAGATCGGGTCGACCTCCTCTTTATCGTCCGGCAGCGCCAGCCATGTCTGCAGGCCGGAAACCGACATCGGCGCACCGCGCAGCTCCTGCGGCGTACGCTCGGAATGGACGATGCCGCGACCGGCGGTCATCAAATTTACGTCGCCGGGCTGGATGACCATTTCGGTGCCGAGCGAATCGCGATGCCTGATCTTGCCGTCGAACAGGTAAGTGACCGTCGACAGGCCGATATGGGGATGCGGGCGGACATCGAGCGCCTGGCCGGCCCGCAAAATCGCCGGTCCCATGCGATCGAAGAAGATGAACGGACCGACCAGCCGACGCCTGGCGGTCGGCAAGGCACGGCGAACCTGAAAGCCGCCAATGTCCTTGGCGTTCGGAATAACCATCAGCTCGATCTGGTCGCTGGCGAAGGCGTCACCGGGCAGAGGGTCGTTTCCGGGGAAGAAGCTCATGCGGTCTTCCTCAGGCGAAGCGGAGTGCAGACCTGGCTTTCGCCTTGGCCGCCACCTCGTCGCGATTGCGCGGATGCTGTGTCGTCTCGAGGCTGTCCAGCAATTCGCGCGCAGACGCGGCTATGGCCTCGACGGCGTGATCGAACGCATGCTGGTTCTGTTTCGACGGCCGTGTCGTTCCGCTCAGCTTGCGGACAAACTGAAGTGCGGCATCGCGGACCTCGTCATCGGTTGCCGGCGGATCGAAATTGAACAGGGTCTTGATGTTTCTGCACATCGTTCGCAATCTCCTCTCGTCCTGGAGCCGTTTCAAGCGGGATGAGTATTATCCTCAATCATGATCATGTCGAAAAGCCGCACGGCGAAATTATCGTCCGGGACCGTGCCTTACTCCGCATCCAGCGGCTCGGTCCCCACCGGCTTGCCGTCGCGCGAAAGCCTGATCTTCTCGACCTTGTCCTCGGCCGCCTTGAGCAGCCGGTCGCAATGGAGTTTTAGCGCCTCGCCGCGCTCATAGATGCGGATCGATTGGTCGAGCGGCACGTCGCCGCGCTCCAGATCATCGACGATTTTCTCCAGCGCGTCGAGCGCCTGCTCGAAGCTCATCGCCTTGACGTCTTCGTTGCTCTCACCAGCCATCGTCTATCCTTTCATCAGTCGCCCGACATGGGCGGCGACCGAAAATGCCAATCCCTGCAGATCGTAGCCGCCCTCGAGCAGGCTGACGAGCCGGTTGCCGCTGTGGCGACCGGCGCGCTGCATCAACTGGCCGGTTGCCCAGTCGAAATCGTCCTCGGTCAGGTTGATCTCGGCCAGCGGATCGCGGTGGTGCGCGTCGAAGCCAGCCGAAATGATGATGAGGTCGGGCGCGAAATTGTCGAGCGCCGGCAAGATCCGCGACAGGAAAGCGTCGCGGAAAACCTCGCTGCCGGTCTGTGGCGCCAGCGGCGCGTTGACGATGTTGCCGGCGCCGGTTTCGCTCACCGCCCCGGTCCCCGGGTAAAGCGGCATCTGGTGCGTCGAGCAATAGAGCACCGACGGATCGTCCCAGAAAATATCCTGCGTGCCATTGCCGTGGTGGACGTCCCAGTCGACGATGGCAACACGCTCGGCCTGGTGCTGCCGTTGCGCGTAGCGCGCCGCGATCGCCGCGGTGTTGAACAGGCAGAAGCCCATGGACGTGGTCTTTTCGGCGTGGTGGCCGGGCGGCCGGGCGGCGACAAAGACATTGGCCACGTCGCCCCGAAAGACATCGTCGACGGCGGCGTTGGCAGCGCCGATCGCCGTCACGGCCGCCTGCCAGCTTTTCGGACTGGCGGTGGTGTCGGCGTCAACACGAGCGATACCGATGTCCGGTATCATGGCGCGGACCCGTTCGACGAATTCCTGCGGGTGTGCGTAGAGGATGGTGGCCTCGTCGCCTTCCGGCGCCTCGACACGATCGAGGGCCGCAAAGACCTCGTCGTCGAGCACGCGCTCGATGGCGCGCAGGCGGTCCGGCCGCTCCGGATGACCGGGCGGCGTTATATGCTCGAGAAAGATCGGGTGGGTATAAAGCCTTGTGACCATGCCCCCGATATAGGCGCGCCCGGCGGCTTTGACCATGTTTTGCAACCGCCAAAGGCAGACGTTCAACAGGGTTTAGGCGTTGGGTGCTGGTTGGGTCCGGCGCGAGCTGCCCGAATCTTGAGGCGCGCTTCGCCCGTCCCATTCGAGGTCGCGCCTTGCCTTTGGCGGTCTTGATACAGGCTCAGGCCGGCGATTTGTCCACCTCAACCGGTGCTTGTGGACCGCCAGTGCTGCGGCCTTGCCTGAGCAGTCCCTCCAAAAGCACGTTGAACGCCTTCACCGCCTTTTTCGACGTCGCTTCTGGATTTTCCGAGTTTGCGATCCACTGCGCGGCATGTAGCGAGGCGCCGCTGACCAGCCTTGCTGCGGCTTCGGGATCAACGGCAACGATGGTTCCCTCGTCCCTCAGCTTTTGAAGGTTCTCGCTCATCGAGCGGATGCATTCGTTCTGGCTCGGCCATTGCGAAGGATCGCCGAGCACCGCCGGTCCGTCGCGAAGGACAATACGCTGGATCTCCGGCTCCAGCGCCATCTCGATATAGGCGGTGCATTCGTCGACAAAGCCCTGCCAGAGAGTGTCCGCCCTGACTGAGACGATCTTCAACCGGGCCAACATCTCCGCGTCGATCTCGGCGATGACCGCCTGGAGAAGGCCCTTCTTGTCGCCGAAGTGATGATAAAGCGCGCCGCGCGTCAGCCCGGCCGATGCGGTGAAGTCGTCCATCGAGGCCTCGGCATAGCCGACAGTGCCAAAGGCATGGCGCGCCGCCGCGACCAGTTTGGCGCGGGTTTCGGCGATCATCTCCCTGCGTGGTTTGTGCCCCATTCGCTCATTCCTTCACATACGTCTCGTATATTATTTGACATACGCGTCGTATGTCATTATCTGATTTGCATACGCCGCGTATATAAGTGGCTCGGCCTCAAAAATCCAGGAGTGTTCCCATGCCCAATCCTTATCGCGAAATATTCAAGGCAAGGGGAGCCAAGGGCTTCGCTGCAGCCGGCTTCGTCGCCCGGATGCCGATGGCCATGGCTCCGATCGGAATCGTCGCCATGCTGTCGCAGACGCATGGCGAGTACTGGCTGGCCGGCGCCGTCTCCGCGACATATGCGCTGGCCAATGCTTTTGTCGCGCCGCAGATATCGCGGCTGGTGGACCGCCTCGGCCAGGCGCGGATTGTGGCGCCCACCACCGTTATTTCCGTGCTCGCCTTCGTAGTGCTGATTACGGCGGCCAATCAGGACTTGCCGATATGGACACTGTTCGTGTCAGCGCTGCTGGCCGCCGCAATGCCCAGCATCCCAGCGATGGTGCGCGCGCGCTGGACAGAGCTCTTCCGGGATCGCCCCGAGATGAACACGGCGTTCGCCTTCGAGTCGGCGGCGGACGAGCTGGTCTACATCGCCGGGGCTTCGCTGTCGGTTGGCCTGAGCGTCGCGCTTTTCCCGGAAGCGGGAATGCTGGCGAGCACATTGTTCCTCGCCTTCGGCTCGACAGCTCTCATCCTGCAGCGCTCGACCGAGCCGCGCGTGCGACCGGTCGACCAGGGTTCGCGCGGATCGGCAATCCGCCTGCGGCCCGTCCAAATCATCACCTTGGCCCTGATCTTCATCGGCGCGACCTTCGCAACCACCGAGGTGAGCACCGTGGCGATCACCAAGGAGCTCGGCCAGCCGGGCGCCGCCAGCCTCGTCATCGGCGTCTATGCCCTCGGATCGTTCGTCGTCGGCATCGTCCTCGGCGCTCTGAACCTGAAAACACCGCTGCAAATTCAGCTTGCCATCGCGATCGCCATCATCGCGCTCACCACGCTGCCGCTGCTTGTCGCAGACACGGTGCCGCTTCTGGCGCTGGCTGTCTTCGTTAGCGGTGTGGCGATCTCGCCGACCTTCATCACGGCATTCGGCCTGATCGAGCGGCGCGTGCCGGAGGCGATGCTGACCGAGGGCGTGACCTGGGTCATGACCGGCATTGGCATCGGCATGGCGCTCGGCTCCTTTGCCGCCGGATGGGTGGTGGACGCCTTCGGTGCACAGAGCGGCTTCCTGGTGTCGGTGGCGGCGGGCACTGTCGCGCTGGTCACCGTGCTGCTCGGAATGCGCAGCCTTGCCACGGCGGATAGTGACATCTCCGCGCGCGACGCAGCCGCGGTTCCTGCCGAATAAATGTCCGCCTCTACGTCCGGTCCCGGCGGGGCCGGACGTATGCCAGCGCCGCCAGACCGGTTTTAAAGAATCTCGGTCTTGGCGATATGGATGCCAAAACCTTCGAGGCCGACATAGTGGCGTTCGCGCGAGGCAATCAGGTTGATCGAGGAAATGCCCAGGTCCTTCAAGATTTGCGCGCCGAGGCCGATCTCGCGCCATTCGCTTTCGCGGCGGCGCGCCTCTTCATGGTCCTCGCGGTCGCCGGCGGCCGGCCGGTTGCGTTCCTGATGGGCGACGCCGACGGAACCTTCGCGCAGATAGACGATGACGCCGCGCCGGCGCTCGCCCATCGATTTCATGATGCCGTCCAGCCTGTGGCCGGTGCCGAAGACGTCAGTCACAACATCCTCGGAATGCAGTCGCACGGGCACCTCCTCGCCGTCGCGGATGTCGCCGAAGACGATCGCCACATGGTGCATCGAGTCCCAGGGCAGCGTGTAGGTGAAGACCTGCGCCTTGCCGCCGGGCGTGTCGATCTCCGAACAGGCGACACGCTCGACCAGTGTTTCCTTGCGCTGCCGATAGGCGATGAGGTCGGCGACCGAAATCTGCTTCAAACCGTTCTTTTCGGCGAAGGCCTGCACCTGCGGGCCGCGCATCACGGTGCCGTCATCATTGACCAGCTCGGAAATGACACCGACCGGCGGCAGGCCGGCAAGCTTGCACAAATCGACCGCGGCTTCGGTATGGCCCGAACGCATCAGCACACCGCCTTCGCGCGCAATCAGCGGAAAGATGTGGCCGGGGCGGACGAAATCGGAGGCGCCGACATTGCCGTTGGCAAGGTTGCGCACGGTCAATGTGCGGTCGTCGGCCGAAATGCCGGTCGTGGTGCCGTGCTTGAAATCGACGCTGACGGTGAAGGCGGTGGTGTGGGCCGAGTCATTGTCGGCGACCATCGGCGACAGGTTGAGGCGCTTGGCCTCCTCGCGCGGCATCGGCGTGCAGACGATACCAGAGGTATTGCGGACGATGAACGCCATCTTTTCCGGCGTGCAATGGACGGCGGCGACGATCAGGTCGCCCTCGTTCTCGCGCCCGTCATCGTCCATGACGACGACAATCTCGCCGCGTTCGAAGGCGCGCAGGGCTTCGACGATCTTCTTCTGGTCGTAAGGCATAAGGTGCTCGCTTCGCTCGCGGGAGTAGGGGAGTAGGGGAGTAGGGGAGTAGGGGAATAGGGAAAAGAAGAAAGTTTGTCACCTCGGCAGGTCGCTTAACATACTCCCCTACTCCCCTATTTCCCGAAGACCCAACACCCCTCCCCCGCGGGGCCCCAAGCCCCCAAAAGTGTTACGCGGTAGCCCCCG
>NZ_JBVVQT010000002.1:433747-644716 GCF_055811595.1 Mesorhizobium sp. WSM4814 | reverse complement strand
ACACCGTCACATCAAAGGAATGCGCCAACTACTTCACCGAGGCCGGCTATGTCCCAACCTAAAATCATCGCGCTCTAACGCAGGGAGAGCGGGCGCCGGAACCCGGCCGCGCCGCCATGAGCGTCGCCGAGCTGGGCACGTATTGCCTGGAGGGCCGATCTATTTGGGTTCGGCTGTCACCGGATCGTAGGTGATTTCGACCTTCGCCTTGTCGGTCGTGTAATAAGTAACGGTGTAGGCGCCGCTGTCCCAAGCGACCTCGTCGACGTAGCGAAAGTCGTCGCGTTGCTCGACCTTGGCGATTATCTCCGACAGTTTCCTGGCATTCTGCGGCGGCAACGGACTTCCGTCTGCGGCAAGGGCCGGTTCACCGAAAAAGAGAACTACGACGCCTGTCGCCAAAACAAGTCTGAACATGGCTTTCCCTCGCTTCTCGCGAAAGTAGAAACTCGCGGCCATGCAGGTTTGTTCCGGGCAGGTTTGTTCCGGGTTCCGGAATGGACACAAGCGAATTGCGCCGACGCATCCTGTTGTCGTTGCTCACGCTAATGCGTCTGCAACTCGTCGGGGAAGAGGTGGGCCAAGGCCGCGTCGAAGGTGAGCTCCAGAGCGTCACCCGGTTGAAAGACCTTGTCTTCATTGAAGGCGGCAATGAGCTCGCTGTTATCGCGAAGTGTCAGGTCCACGACCGTCTCGCTGCCCAATCGCTCGGCATGGGCCACGATGCCATGCAGCAAGCCTTTTCCAGATTGCACCGGCCGCAGGTACTGCGGACGGATACCCAGGATGGCCTTGCCGTCTTTCCGGAAGGCGCGCCTTCTGGTCGCTACCCTGATCGGCTCCAGGGATTGGTTGCCAACCATTGCCGCTTCGCCATCGAGGGCGAGGACGTCGACGTTCAGGAAATTCATCGACGGGGCTCCGAGAAAGCCGGCTACGAACCTGTTGGCCGGCTCGTGATAGAGCTCCATCGGTGCTCCGATCTGCATGACTTGACCGTCCTTCAGCACGACGATCCTGTCAGCCAGCGTCATCGCCTCGACCTGGTCGTGGGTGACGTAGATCATCGTTGTGCCCAGTTGCCTGCGCAGCCGGCCGATTTCCATGCGCATGTCCATGCGCAGTGCGGCGTCGAGGTTGGAGAGCGGCTCGTCAAACAGGAAAACAGCCGGTTTCCGGGTGATTGCGCGCCCGATGGCGACGCGCTGGCGCTGGCCGCCCGAAAGCTGACTTGGCCGGCGGTCGAGCAAATGTTCCATTTGCAGGATGCGTGCGGCCTCGGCCACCTTCTGCTGCTTTTCCTGCCTGGAAGCGCCCGCGATCGTAAGGCCGAACGCGATGTTCTCGCGCACGGTCATGTGCGGAAAGATGGCATAGCTCTGGAACACCATCGCAACACCGCGTTGCTTGGGCTGCAGCTGGTTGACCACCCGGCCTCCGATCTCGAGGGTGCCTTCGGTTATGTCCTCGAGTCCGGCGATCATGCGCAGCAAGGTGGATTTTCCGCAGCCCGACGGTCCGACAAAGACGACGAACTCGCCATCGTTGATGTGGATATCGACGCCTTTGATGATTTCGACGCGACCGAAGGATTTCTTGACGCCCTTGAGTGAGACCTCAGCCATGAGCGATGGCTCCCGTTTCCTGATTCATGTGCGGCGTCAGCCCTTCACGCCGGTCGAGGCGATCGACGCGATGAAGGCGCGCTGCAGCAACAGGTAGAAGATCAGCACCGGGACGGTGATAAGGGTGAGATAAGCCATGACTTCGCCCCAGGCGACGTTGAGTTGAAAGAAGTAGCCGAGGCCGACCATGACCGGGCGATAGCTTTCCTGCTGCACCACGATGAGCGGCCAGAGATATTGGTTGTACATGACGAGGAATTTCAGGATGGCGGCAGTCGCCAGAACCGGCCCTGAAAGCGGCATGACGACGCGATAGTAGACCTGCCACCAATTGGCGCCCTCCACCCGGCTCGCCTCGATCAGTTCGCCCGGCAGCCCTTTGAAATACTGCACGAACAGGAAGATCGTCAGCCCGTCGGCGATCCACGGGACAATCTGCACCCGGTAGCTATTGAGCCAGCCCCAATGCAGCCCATCAAGCCCGATCCAGGGCAGTTTCGAGACCAGCAGCAGGAGCGGGATAGCGATGGTCTCGAAAGGGATGATCAGCGTCGCGATGACGATCGAGAGCAGGACATCGCGCCCCTTCCACCGCAGGAAAGCAAACGAGAATGCGGCCAGCGAACAGATCAGCAACGAGAGAAGGACGGTCGCCCCGGTGACCAGAACCGAGTTTAACACGAACAGGCCGACCGGCGCCCGCCGGAACGCTCCGAAATAATTGTTGAGGCTGATGTCGCCGACGGGCAGGAAGGCACGCAGGCTGGAAGTGTCCGCGAGAAGCTGACTGTCCGGCTTGAAGCTCGAGTTGATCATGAACACGAGCGGAAAGACGAAGATCAGCGCGATCAGGCACAGCACCAGATAGCGGACGAACAGCCTGAGGCCGTAATTGTCGGGATCGAAGGCCATCCTAACGCTCCCGTGTCAGCCAGCGCTGGATGAGTGAGATCGCCAGCACGATCACGAACAGGATGACCGAGATGGTCGAGCCGCCGGAGATGTCCTGCTTGCCGTAGCCGCGCTCGACCGCCTGGAAGACGAGGGTCTGGGTGCTGTCGAGCGGACCGCCATTGGTCATCACGTCGATCTGGGCGAAAAGCGCGAAGCCCTGCATGGTGATCACGACAAGCACAAGCACGGCGGTGTTGCGCAGGCCCGGCCAGGTGACATAGCGGAAGGTCTGCCATCTTGAAGCCCCCTCGATGGCGGCGGCCTCGTAGAGCGTGGGGCTGATCGTCTGCAACCCCGCCAGCCAGATGACCATGTGGAAGCCGACGGCCTGCCAGATCGACATGGCCATGACTGCGGGCAGCGCCGTCGAGGGATTGCCGAGCCAGTCGACGGGCTGGAAGAGGCCGAAGGTGAGGGCCTGGAGGATGCTGTTCAACAGCCCGTTCTGGCCGTCATAGATGAACCGCCAGAGGAGCGAGACCACGACGATGGAGACCACCACCGGCATGAAGTAGATGGTCCGGAACAGGTTGATGCCCCTGACCTTGTGGTTGATCAGCAAAGCAAGCATCAGAGCGAGGCTGCCCTGTACCGGCGCCACGACCAGGACGAACAGGAAGGTGTTTACCAGCGCCTTCATGAACACAACGTCGCTGGCGATGACGATCATGACGTTTTCGCCGGACTGCCAGCGAAACCACTCGCGCATGCCGCGATACTGAGGATAGGCCTCGCTACGGGTGATCTCGCGCAGGCGCGGATACTGGATTTCGCCGGCCTCGTTTCGGATCGTTTCGCCAGCATCGTTGCGCTCTGGCTCAAGGGTCACCACCGCAAGGCCCAGCAGCTGCTGATAGTTTTCCAACCCGACGAACTGGGTGGGATTCGGCGACAGCAGCCGCTGATTTGTCAATGACAGACCGATCGCGAAGAAAAACGGCAGCACGATGAATGTGAAGATGAGTGCGAAGCCCGGCAGGGCGAATGTCCAGCCCGCCCGGTTCGACAGGGTTAGCTTCGACGCCATTTGCGGTATCCGCCCAGCAAGCCACAGAGGGTGGAGTCCGCGGCTGGCGAGGACCCCGGCGCGACAGAACTAGCGGTGACCGTAGCCACCATTGCTTTCGATGTCAGCGTCGATCTCGTCGACCGCCGCGTCAAGCGTGTCGGCCACGTCGGCGCCATTGGCGATATCGGCCAGTGCTTTGGTGAAGACCTTGGCCTGGACCACGTAGCCCGGGGTGACCGGGCGCACCAGGGCTTGTGCCTTGGAGAGGTCGAAAAACACCGCGAGCGGGCCGCCATCCTTGTAGTTCTTCGTCATCTGCGCCGCCGAGGGCGTCGGCGGGATCAGGCCGATGCCGTCGGAGAAGGCGGCCAGGTACTTGTCCTGCGCGGCGAACTTGATGAACTCGGCAGCGCCTTCCGGATGTTTCGACTTGGCCGACACGCCGAATTGCCAAGATCCCGCGCCGATCTTGTTGCCGGCGCCGAAATCGGGGGCTGGAAGGAAGACAACGTCATCCACGGCTTCCATCGTTGCCACCGCGCGCCAGTTGCCGTTCCACTGGAAGGCGAACTTGCCGCCGATGAAACCGGTCTGCTGATCGGCCGGGTCCTCGCTGGTGCCAGGCGCATAGCCTCCGGTAAACAGCGCTTGCCACCACTTGCCGAACGCCCGCGCAGCCTCGCCGTTCAGCGCGCCTTCCGCGGTCTTGTAGGTCGAACGGTCGACAATGTCGCCGCCGGAGCTCTGCAGGAACGGCGAGAAGGCGTAGGAATACCACTCGGCCTGGTCGTTCATGCCGAGATCAAGGGCGAATTCATACTTGCCGGAGGCCTTGGCGGCATCGAGCGCGGCCATGAATTCCTCGCGCGACCAAGGCTTGTCGAGGGTCGGGGTGCGCAAGCCCAATTCATCCAGCGTCGATTGGCGTGCAAAAAGCGCCACCGCCGCCTCCCACAGACCGACCGAATAGAGCTTGCCATCCCACACGCCTTTGGCGCCGGGCAGGAAGTCGGCGAACTCGCTCTCGTCGATCGGCAGCGGCTGCAGATAGCCGGCCCAGGCCCAATTGGGCATGACGGGCCCGTCCACATCCAGGATGTCGGGCAGGTTGCCCGCCAGGGCCGCCGCCGCGACGGAATCGTTGTAGCTCTTCTCGGGGAAGCTCTCGATGGTCACCGTCCAGTCGGACTGGCTGGTGTTGAAGTCGGAAATAATCTGGTTGAGGATTCGCGACTCCACCTCATTGCCGGCGCCGTGATACCACATGGTCAACCTGGTCTGCGCCAGCGCGGGCGCACACAGACAGGTCGACGCGATCACCACACCGGCAAGGTGTTTTGTCAGGTTCATCGGTTATTCCTCCCTTTCGACTTTAAGGTCGCCGGCTGGATCCAAGGTCGAGGCCGCCAGGACAGCGGGCCGGGAAGCCAGCGCTCAGTTTCGGGTCGGCCGCTACGGGCCCTTGATGGGGTCCAGCAATGTTCGCGGAAGCCGGACGCATTTGCAATTGCGCAGTTTCACCTAATCGGAGCAGGAGGTCGACGGCGATTTCCCCTCGTCAGTTCGCGGGCCACTGAGATAGCAGTTCACCTAGGACGATTTTGTCCTGCGTCAACTTTCTCCCGGCCGCGTTCAATGTGCAGCTTGAGCGATTCCAAGGGTAGACAGCGCCTTGTGATGTGTCCCCGGCTGCCTGGCGAATCGCATGAACCGGGTCTTGGCAGACCTTGCGATGAGGCGGAAGTTCGAAGCGTAGGCGGCTCCGAAGCGGACGGCACTTTGTACGGGAAGCGGGTATTGGTGGGCGATGCAGGGATTGAACCTGCGACCCCACCCGTGTGAAGGGTGTGCTCTCCCGCTGAGCTAATCGCCCGCTCGTTGCCCGAAGGCCAAGCGCGCCGCGATATAAGGGAGGCCGGCCGGGGAAGTCAAGGCGATGTGCTGGCGTTCCGACGAAGACCGAATGCAGGCCCGCCGGCAGCGGCCCGGTCGCCGTCGCGCTCAGTGCCCGGCAGCGGTAATCAGGCGTTCGGTCAGACCAAGCGTCAGCGCATCGAAATGCGAGATCACCGCCGACGGTTCGAATTCGCGCACATGGCGGTCGGTGTAGCCGAAATCGACCGCCACCACGGGAATGCCGGCCGCCTTGGCCGTATCAATGTCGGTCTGCGAATCACCGACCATCAGCGCGCGGTGCGGATCGCCGCCGGCGAGCAAAATGGTTTCGGTCAGATGGCGCGGGTCGGGCTTGCGGAACGCAAACGTGTCCTGACCGCAAATCGCCGCGAAATGCTTCGCCAGGCCGAGCGCCTCGATCAGCGCCACCGAGTTGGCTTCGTATTTGTTCGTGCAGACGGCCAGGAGATAGCCAGCCGCCTCGAATCGCTCGATCGTCTCGACGACGCCGGGGTAGGGGCGCGATTTGCCCGGGATGTTATCGGTGTAATGATCGAGGAAGAGTTTTAGCAATCGGTCGTGTTCCTCCACCACCAGCGATCTCTGCTGCGCGGCGTGCGCGCGCTCGATCATCACCCGGCCGCCATGGCCGACGAAGCGCTTGAACCCGGCCTCATCGACGGCTGCGAGTTCGCTGGCGGCAAGGCTGTGGTTAAGGCTGTCGAGCAGGTCCGGCGCTGTGTCGATTAGCGTCCCGTCGAGGTCGAACACGATGATCGGTCGGGTCATGGCCTGTCCTGTGACGATTACGCTGCCTGCAGGCGATAGCCGCTGCAGCCCATCCAGGCAAGCCGTGCCGGCTCAATCCACAGGGCGTCAATCCACAGGGCAAAGTCTTTGACCGGACGGGCAAAGATGCTAGGAGCGCCGAAACAAATTTTGGGGCTAGACACACGGCATGGATGCGAGACAATTGAAGGTCGAGGCCGCGCGGGCGGCACTTGCCCATGTCAGCGATGGCATGCGGCTTGGCATCGGCACCGGCTCGACGGCCGACGAGTTCGTGCGGCTGCTCGCCGAAAAGGTCGCCACCGGACTTACCATTATCGGCGTGCCGACCTCGGAGCGCACCGCTATCCTCTGCGGCGAGCTTGGCGTGCCGCTGTCGACGCTGGAAGAAACGCCCGAGCTCGACCTTACCATCGACGGCGCCGACGAGATCGATCCGGAGCTGACATTGATCAAGGGCGGCGGCGGTGCGCTGCTGCGTGAAAAGATCGTGGCGGCGGCTTCCGCCCGCATGATCGTCATCGCCGACCGTTCGAAGATGGTCGAGACGCTCGGCCGTTTTCCACTGCCGATCGAGGTCAACCCGTTCGGCCTGCGTGCCACTGAAATCGCGGTCGCCGCGGCAGCCGGAAGGCTCGGCCTTTCCGGCCCCGTCACATTGAGGATGACGGGAAGCCAGCCTTTTGTTACAGACGGCGGCCATTTTATCCTCGATGCATCTTTTGGCCGCATTCCGGATACAAGAGCGCTTTCGAATGCTCTCCATGCCATTCCGGGCGTGGTCGAGCATGGTCTTTTCATCGGGCTGGCATCAGCGGCCGTCATAGCCGGCGACGGCGTCCAAACCGTCCATGCCGCCCGAAAACCAGGGAGTTCTACCGATCATGACGTTGCATAACCGGGTTCGCCGTTTTTCTGCAATTCTGGCAGCTTCGGCCGTCTTTGCGTTTTCATCGCCGGCGTTCTCGCAGGACGTCAGCGAAGGGCACCTGAAGGCGGCCCGCGCCGCAGTCGCGGCGATCGACGCGACGGACCCGTTCGACAACATCCTGCCGCAGGCCGCCGCCGCGCTTCAGCAGCAGCTTATCCAAAAGAACCCGGACATGCAGGAGCTGATCGGCAGAACGGTTAGCGAAAAGGCTCTGACGCTGGCCTCGCGCCGCGCCGATCTCGAGAAGGAAGCGGCCCTGGCCTATGCCAAGGTATTTTCCGAAAAAGAGCTTACCGAAATCGCCGCTTTCTACAATTCCGATACCGGCAAGAAACTGCTCGACAGCGGCCAGGCGGTGACGCGTGAGCTGCTCAAGGCCGCCGAGATATGGCAGAACGGCCTCGCTCGCGATCTCGCCCAGCAGGTCGGCGAAACGCTGGCCGCGGCGGCAAAGGCCACAGCACCGGCAAATGCCGCGGCTCCTGCTGATGGCACGCAGCCGGAAGCACCGAAGAACTGAGGATAGTTTCCGGCGGCGTTATCGCCGCTGGACCGGAAAGCCCGCCTCCGTTGCGCGTCCGACAGGATGGGCTGCGTCCGGGCTTTTCTTTTGCTGGTTTGCAGCCTACCTGTCTCAGACATTTTTGAAGGGCAAGGAGCCGCGCCATGGCCGTCTATGACTACGATCTTTTCGTCATCGGCGGCGGCTCCGGCGGGGTGAGGGCGGCGCGCATGGCGGCGGCACTCGGCAAGCGCGTCGGCATTGCCGAGGAATACCGCTATGGCGGCACCTGCGTCATCCGCGGCTGCGTGCCGAAGAAGCTCTATGTCTATGCCTCGCAATTTCCCGAGCACTTTGCCGACGCCGCCGGTTACGGCTGGACCGTGCCGCAGGCGAGCTTCGACTGGCAGAAATTGGTTGCCAACAAGGATCGCGAGATCAGCCGGCTGGAAGCCATCTACAGGAAAAATGTCCAAGGCGCCGGCGGCGAGACGTTTCAGTCACGCGCCATGCTGGTCGATCCGCATGCGGTGCATCTTCTCGGCGAGGACCGCACCGTCACCGCCGACCAGATTCTCATCGCCACCGGCGGCCGCCCGGCACCGCACCCGGCTCTGCCCGGCCATGAGCATTGTATCTTTTCCAACGAGGCCTTCGATCTCAAGGAATTGCCTGACGCGATCATGATCGAGGGCGGCGGTTATATTGCCGTCGAATTCGCCAACATCTTTCACGGCCTCGGCGTCGACACCACGCTGGTCTATCGCGGCAAGGAGATCCTCTCCCGCTTCGACATGGATCTCAGGCGCATGCTGCACGAGACGATGGAAAAGAAGGGGATAAAAATCCTCTGCCATGCCGTATCCGAATGGGTCAGGAAGCGTCCGGACGGGCGCCTCGACGCTGTCGTCACAGGTGGCAAGGTGCTGACGGTCGATCAGGTCATGCTCGCCATCGGGCGTCTCCCCAACACCGAAAACATGGGGCTTGAGGGCGTCGGCATCGAGATGACCAGGACAGGCGCTATCCATGTCGACCAATATTCGCGCACCAGCATCGACAACATCTGGGCCATCGGCGACGTCACCAACCGCGTACAATTGACGCCGGTGGCGATCCATGAGGCGATGTGTTTCGTCGAGACCGCCTTCAAGGACAACCCGACCGCGCCCGACCATGACACGATCGCCACCGCGGTGTTCTCGCAGCCCGAGATCGGCACGGTCGGCCTGTCGGAAGACGAGGCCATAAAGCGGTTTTCCGACGTCGAGGTCTACCGCGCCAGCTTCCGGCCGATGCGCAACACGCTGTCGGGCCGCGACGAAAAGATGCTGATGAAGCTGGTGGTCGACGGCGCCTCGAAAAAGGTGCTCGGCGCGCATATCCTCGGGCCTGATGCCGGCGAGATGGCGCAGCTTCTCGGCATTCCGCTGAAGGCCGGGCTGACCAAGGATGACTTCGATCGCACGATGGCCGTGCACCCGACCGCGGCGGAAGAACTCGTCACCATGTACAAGCCGACCTACCGGGTGAGGGACGGCGAGCGCGCCTGACGTTTTTCCCACACCCTCGCCAACGGAGCACTCGATGCTCGCAAGCAATGGCGCCGCACCACCCGACCACAGATCACCAATCCGATGCGACACTGTGCAACGATATTCTGTTCGCCGCTATTTCTGCCTGATGCGGCGAGGGAAGCGCAGCCATCTTTCCTCGACCGGCCTTGGTTCCGCGACTGGCCTGGGGTGCGCGAGGATGGTGGTGAGCTCGACCGGCAGGCTCGGCGCCAGCGGCTTCTTGATGGCGACGCCATCCGCGATGGCAACGATGCTGTGGTAGAATTCGGCGCCCGAAAGCGACCTTGGCGGCACGGCCTCGTGCATGATCGAGATCACCGTGACGTCTGGACAATTGTCCTTGATCGCCTGATGGAAAGCGATCTTCCCTTCCGGATCGAGCGCCCCGGTCGCCTCGTCAAGGAACAGAAGCCCCGGCTGCTGCAGCACGATACGAGCGACAACCAGCTTCTGTTTCTGGCCGCCCGAAAGCACCTGGTCCCAGCTCATTCCGTCACGGCTTTCATCGGCCATGTGTTCGATGAAATCGCCAAGGCCGGCCTTGTGCATCGCCGATGCAACCTGGGCGTCGGTGTGATCGCGCTCTGAACCGGGCAGGCAGACCAGTTGCTTCAGCGAGACCTGCTGCAGCTTGACCTCCTGGGCGGCATAGAAACTTTCGACCCCTTCCGGGAAGACGATGGAGCCGCGGCCATAGGGCCACAGGCCGTTGATCGCCTTGATCAGCGATGTCTTGCCGCAGCCGGATTCGCCCTTCAGGAACGTCCACTCGCCACGCCGGAAGCGCAAATTCGCAGCACTCAGGAAGGGGGTGGCGTCCTCGCCCTGGTGGGTCAGCTCGAGTTTCTGGATGGTCAAGCCGAAAACCGGGTTCTGACGGTCGTAGCGGAAATCGGAACAGCCGGTGAGACTGTAGAATTCCTGCGGGTGTTGGACGTTTTCGATCGCGTTGGCGAGTTCGGTCACGCGTTGGCTGTTGGCGCGCAGCGCCGCAATGGAAGGCATGACATGGATGAACCACGAACATTGACCGATGAGCGAGTTGACCATCTCGGAGCCGGTTATGTAGCCCTTGAGGTCGAAACGGTTGTGGATGTAGGGCACCAGGCCCGGCGCATAGGCGACAATGCGGGCGCCGATGAAAGTGTAGACCAACTCGAAAGAACGATAGCTGGTGTTGACGATGTTCAGCCTTGCCCAGGTACGGTCGATGTCGACATAAAGCCGGTCGTGCATCGTCTTTTGCACATTCTCGCCCTGGGAGGCGGCGACGTGGAAACTGCGGCGCAGGAACGTGGTCAGTTCGCCGCGATAACTGCCTTCGGATTGCTGCATCCGGATGTTGAGCCGTTCCAGCAACCTGCCGAGCTTCACCGCGATCCAGGTGTTCAGCGGCACGTAAATGGCGACCGCCAGGAAAGCCAGGACCGCGCTGCCATAGCTGCCGAGGAACTCCAGCCCTTTCACCTCTGCCGAGGTTTCAAGCAGTTTCTGGCCGACGAAAAAAAGCGATGTGGCGACAGCCATGACCCCCATGGCGAGGCCGATGGCTCCGCCGGTCATGTCCTTGATCGATTCCTGGACGCGCTGGTCGATGTTGTCGGGAGCAGCAGCGCCGGAGGAACCGTGCTGAGCATGGAAATGGGTGTGATTGGTGTCGAGAAGCGCTGCGTTGAAACCGCTATCCAGCCAACCGCGCCATTTGCGATGCAGCGTCGCGGAGACAAAAGTGCGGATGCCGGTAAAGCCCGCGTCCTTGAGCACGACCAGAAGGATGAGCACGCCGGCGTTGGTGAGCAGCGATGCGAGCGGCGTGGTGTTCGCGGCATCGTGGTAGAAGGCAATCGAGTTGACCAGTTCTCCGGATGCTTCGGCGAACCAGACGCCAGCCTTGCTGGAGAGCGCGGTAAACAGGGCGATGACCAGCGTCAGCGTCCAGGCCTCCACCCAGCGGTCCGAGAACCAGTAGGCCCGCATCAGTCCCCAGAAGCTGCGCATCGAG
The DNA here is from genome assembly GCF_055811595.1 of Mesorhizobium sp. WSM4814. Taxonomy (NCBI): domain Bacteria; kingdom Pseudomonadati; phylum Pseudomonadota; class Alphaproteobacteria; order Hyphomicrobiales; family Phyllobacteriaceae; genus Mesorhizobium; species Mesorhizobium sp. WSM4814. The sequence goes on along the minus strand of NZ_JBVVQT010000002.1, from coordinate 633,431 downwards.
GAAACTGGTGTCAGGAGCGGCGGCCTTGCGGCACCGCGGAGCCATTTTTCCGATATTGAATGTCGCTCTGGTCTACCGACCCGAATCACAATCCCGCCCAACCCTCTTTTAGTTTTGTTACAGACAGTAACACCAATTGATCATTTTCCATTATCTTTTCTCGGACCGTCGAGGATTGAACCCCTGGCCGTTGCCATTAAGCAACAGCGGCAACGCCTTGCGACGTCGCCCTCGACGCAGATTATCCGTGTAATATCAATGAGTTGCTGATTCACGTGTGCAAGCGTCAGCATCTTCCCCAAGGGAAAGCTTTTTGCACAGTTTTGTTGGGAAGAGCGTGATCGATCGGCCGATTTTATGCTGCGGAAGACGAATCGACGCAAAGCGCGCCGTCATCTTTGTTGCCTTATCGACCGGGAAAGTGACCGGAGGGCGTTGGCCCGGAGGGCGTTGGCTGCTGTGGCGATGTCGCCAAACGCGCCTATGGAAGGACGTCTATCAGTTCGCTTTCTTCAACTCGCCCCGCGCCTTCGCCGCCGCAACCTGGCGAATGGCGTCGGTGAGCGTGTCAACGTCTTGCGCGCCCATCACCGCATACTTGCCCTCAAGCAGAAAGCACGGCACGCCCGTGATGCCCATGCTCGATGCGGTGGCGATTTCGGTGCGCACCGCCTCGACATCGGCGTCCGTCGGCAAAAGCGTCTCGACGACGGATGCATCCATGCCGGCCTCGCGGGCGGCGTTGATCAGCACGGCATGGTCGCCGAGATTGGCGCCTTCCTCGAAATTCAACTGGAACAGACGTCGAACCAGCCGGTTCTGCATGACCTCGCCGGCGGCACCAGCCCAGCGGATGAGGCGGTGCGCGTCCAGCGTGTTGGGCGCAACCTGTATGGCGGCGAAGGCGAAATTGATGCCCTCGGCTTCGCCCAATGGCTCGATGCGGGCGTGGATCTCGCTGACGCGTTCGTCACTGCCGAATTTGGCCATCATGTATTCGCGGCGATCCTTGCCTTCGGGCGGGATGGTTGGGTCGAGCTGGAACGGCCGCCAGCGAATATGCACCTCGACCTCGTTTGCCGCGGCGATCGCCTTGTCGAGCCGCTTCTGGCCGATGAAGCACCAGGGGCAGACGACGTCGGAGACCACATCGACGGTAATCGACTTCTCGTCGCTCATCTTGATCTCCTGTTCCGAAGAGGTCACTTCGGCTTGCGCCACCATGTCGGCAGTCGATAACCGGATATGGGGGTCTTTCGCGGATGTTCCAGATAGCTCCAGTAGGCGAGCCATTGCTGCGTGTTGTGCTGCATCGGAACCATGTAGTGGCCGGAGATCAACAACCTGTCGAGGACCCGGACGGCGGCAACATAATCTTCGCGGCTGCGGGCGTCGACAATCGCCTCAAGTGCTGCATCAATCGCCGGATCGGCGACGCCGGCAAGGTTGAACGACCCTTCGGCATTGGCGGCAGCCGATCCCCAGCGCCCGAATTGCTCGATGCCCGGCGACAGCGAGTTCTCGAAGCCGCTGGCGCCGATCAGCACCTCGAAATTGAAACGTTGCTTGCGTGACTGGATCTGGTCGCCGTCAAGGCTGCGGATGGTCACATCGATGCCGATCTTCGCAAGCGTGCGCTGGTAGATGGCGGCAAGGCGCTCCTCGTTCTGGGAGGCGGTCAGGATCTCGAAGCCGAAGGATTTCCCCTCGGGATCGAGCATCACTCCATCCTGCAAGGCATAGCCCGCGCCCTTGAATATGTCGAAGGCGGCTTTCAGCACCTTGCGGTCCTGGCCCGAGCCGTCGGTGACAGGTGGCCGCCAGGTGCCGTCCATGACATCGGCTGGCACACGACCCGGGTAGGGCGCCAGGAGCGCCTTTTCCCTGTCGTCGGCCGGATGGCCGAGTGCCGACAACTCGGAATTCTGCCAATAGCTCATGGTGCGCATGTACTTGCCGCCAAACAAGTTCTTGTTGGCCCATTCGAAGTCGTAGAGCATGCCGAGCGCGCGTCGAACCACCGGATTGGAAAACTTCTGCAGCCGCGTGTTGAACAGGAACCCCGTCACCACTGGCGGGATGCCGGTGTCGAACGTTTCGGCGATCACGTCGCCCTTGTGGAAGGCCGGGAAGTCGAGATCTCGCTCGCGCTTGACCGGATCGCTGTCGTCAGCGATGGCGCAGATGCCTTTCTTGAAAGCTTCCAGCTTGGCGTTGGCGTTGAGGAAATATTCGATGGTGATCTGGTCGTAATTGTCGAAACCGCGCTTGGCGGGGATGTCCTTGCCCCAATAATTCGGGTTGCGCTTGAACACGATGCGCTGGCCAGGCGCCACATGCGCCACGGTGTAGGGGCCGCTGCCGAGCACCGGTTTCAGCGTGGTCCTGTCGAAGGTCGCCTTGTCGAAGGCGTGCTTCGGCACGATCGGGGTCATCGCGATAACCAACGGAGTCTCGCGATTAGCCTTGTCGTTGAATGTAAAGCGCACGCTGCGGTCGCCGGTCTTTTCCAGTTTGGCGACCATGCTCATGCGGGCGCTGTAGGGTGGCCGGCCTTTCTCGGTAAAGACCTCGTAGGTGAACAGCACGTCTTCCGCAGTCACCGGTTGGCCATCAGACCATTTGGCCCTCGGATCGAGGTGGAATTCGATGCTCTTGCGCTCCGGATCCATGTCGGCAGTGTCGGCAAGCAGGCCGTAAAGACTGAAGGCCTCATCGTCATTGCGCTGCATCAACGGCTCGAAGACGAGATTGCCGAAAATCCTGTCGATCATGCCGCGTGCCGTCGTGCGCAGGCTTTTCAGGATGAAAGGGTTGAGATTGTCGAAGCTGCCAACGACGCAATAGGTGATGCTGCCGCCCTTCGGCGCATCGGGATTGGCGTAGTTGAAATGTGCATAGTCGGCCGGCAGCGCCGGCTCGCCCTGCATGGCGATCGCGTGTTTCGGCTCCGACAAGGCCGGCTGGGGCGAAAGGGTGATAATCGCGGCGATCAGCCAAACAAGAACGCGGCCCATGACCGTCTCCTTACCGGGTCGGCTTGATGATTCGGAGCGCACCCTAACATGAGCCGACCGCCTCCCGGTCAATCGCGAGCTCAAGAATTGCTGACATCAGGCTGGATTCGGCACCGCTTGCAGTGTAACACGCCGTTCGAAGTCATTCTGTTGCCTCATTTCGGCAACAGTTAGCTGGACCGCCACGGCGCGAAGAAGCCGGTCCCGGGATCATTTGAGAGGAAGTGCACGATATGACGAGCCTGAACAGCAACGCATACCGCCTGTCGGTCATGGCCGCTGGCGTGGTCGGCTTTTTGGGCGCACAGCTTCCCGCTGCTCTCGCGCAGCAGCAACAGCAGATTCCGCAGGGCTGGTTCAAAGCCTGCACCAAGCAGGAAGACGTCGACATCTGCAATGTCCAGAACATCACCACTGCCGGCAACGGCCAGCTCGTCACCGGCGTCAGCCTGATCGAATTGAAGGGCAAGGTAAACCGCAAGGTGTTCCAGGTGACGGTTCCGAGCGGTCGCCTGATTCCTCCCGGCATTGGCCTCCAGATCGACACCGCGAAGGCGCAGAAGCTCGACTATGTGATCTGCTTCCCCGACCGCTGCGTGGCGGAAGTGCCGCTGACCGACCAGCTCATCAATTCCTTCAAGAAGGGTTCGAACCTGACGCTGACCTCAGTCAATTTTCAGAACCAGCCGAACCCGATCAAGGTCGCTCTGGCCGGCTTCAGCGGCGCCTTCGACGGGCCGCCGCTGCAGCAGTCGGACATCGAGGATCGGCAGAAGAAGCTTCAGGATTTCGTTGCCAAGAACAATCAGGACTTCGCCAAGAAGCTCAAGGAAGAGCAGGACAAGGCGAAGACCGCCAACTGATTCCTGAGGCAAACAAGACAATTTCTCAAGCCAACAAAAAGCGGGGTCATGCCCCGCTTTTTTGTTCTGTCCGGCCATTTCTTGATCCCACGAGGCCCGCAATCGCGTCAGGTCCCCGCGATTTTCGTCAGGTCCCGCAATTTTTATCAGGTCAATGTCTTGACTGGCGTCTCGGCTCGTAGCGTCCGTCCGGCCTCTTGTCGAACATCTCGCCGATCTCCGGATGCCGCACCGGTTCGCCAGACCGGTCCTCGAGCAGGTTCTGCTCAGACACATAGGCGATGTATTCCGTTTCCGAATTCTCGGCGAGCAAGTGGTAGAAGGGCTGGTCCTTGCGCGGCCGCACATCCGCCGGGATCGCCTCGTACCATTCGTCGGTGTTGGCGAATTGCGGGTCGACATCGAAAATGATGCCGCGGAACGGAAACAGCCGGTGGCGGACCACCTGTCCGATCGAAAATTTGGCTGTTTTCATCATGGTACTCACCACTAAGTCCTAGAGTGCCGCGTCCTTGGAATGCGCAAAGACTCCCTAAGACCTTGAATTTACGCGTTACGCTTCAAAAAATCGAGCCCGACTTATGGCTGATACCTGACCTATTTGACGCAGACGCCGCATGATTTCAATGCCGAACGCTTGACGCCCCGCCAAGCTACGGGCCAGCCCGCCCTTCGCTAGCGCCGGATCTGTTTCCTTAAGCCGCCGGCGAGCGCTGCAAAACCACTGCCGGGCCGCAGCCCCTCGCGCATGAAAAAGGCGCGGAGCGGCGCGAATCCGCCGAGCACGCCAAGGCCAGCACTGCGCGCCATCTGTGCCGGCAGCATCTGCGAGAGCAGCGACTTGTTGAGCAGGTTGACCGCATTGCTGCGCGCCAGGATGTCGGGCCGGCGCTTGAAATCATAGGCTGCGAGGGCCTTGACGGCGCCCGGGTCGTCCCTGTTTTTGCAAGTAATTCCAATCAGATCATCGATATCCCTGATACCAAGGTTGAGACCTTGCGCGCCGATCGGCGGAAACACATGGGCGGCTTCGCTGACAAGTGCCACCCGGTTGCGCGCGAAGCACCGCGGCGTCACGCCGGAAAGCTGGTAGACCTGCCGCCCGGGTTCGACGGAAACCCGGCCCAGCATCGATTGCATCCGCTGTTCGATCCGCATCGAAAGCGCCGCGTCGTCCAGTGCGGCGAGTTCCTTCGCCGTTTCCGGCTCTACCACCCAGACAAGGCTCGACCGGTTGCCGGGCAGGGGAACCTGGGTGAACGGGCCGGTCTCGGTGTGGAACTCGGTCGAAGTGAACGCGTGGTCGCTGCGGTGGCCGAAATTGAGAACCAATGCCGCCTGCGGATAGGACCGCGCCGACGTCGAGATGCCGGCAGCCTCGCGGGCCGGCGACAGACGGCCATCGGCAGCGACGGCCAGCGATGCCGTGATCTCGCTGCCGTCAGACAGGATCGCATGCGCATGGTCGCCCTCGAGGCGCCAGGTCTCTATCATCGCTTTTCGCCATTCGATGCCGGAATGGGCGGCAACAACACGGGCAAGTGCGGGGTTGAGCGCACTGTTGGGTAAATTCAATCCGAACTGCTCCTCGCCGATTTCGCTGGCGCGGAAAATGACCACCGGGCTGCGGATCAGCCGGCTGGTTGCATCGACGATGCGCATCACCTTCAGCGGTGCGGCCTGGGACCTCACCGCATCGAGGACGCCCAACCGTTCGAGGATCTTCAGGGCCGGGTTCATCAGGGCCGTCGTGCGGCCGTCCTGGCCATTTGCCTCGGGTCCAACGAGCGTCACGGGAAAGCCGGCGTCTGCGAAACCAAGCGCTGCAATCTGCCCTGCCGGGCCACTGCCGGCCACCAGTATCCGTGCTGTGTCCCGACGGTCCAATTTCGGCTTCCCGGTTGCGATGCGAGGCGGTCGGTCCGACCTGATGAGCATATAGATCAGATCATGCAGCTTGATCAACGCGGCGATTCGGCCCATTCGATTGCCATGACCGCCGAAGACCATGATTTCAGTCATCTCGACCGTTTCGGCCGCGCCGCGGCGAGCGTCTCGCGCAATCCTCGACTGGCGGTGAACATCGTTTTGGGCGCAGCCGTCGTCCTGGCCTGGCTGCTGCTTGGCGCCGTGGCCATACGTGGCGCCGAAAGCCGGGTTCCGGGTATCGATGCACCCGGCGACACGATGCTCAGGTACCTGCCGGGGCTGCCGCTGCCGGATCTTCTCGAGCGCTTCTTCAGTCTTTGTCTTGCACCTGCGCCGCTCGACGGGGGCGTCGGCGCGCAGGCCGGAGCGCTCATCGTCATGTGGTTCCTGATGGCGGTCGCCACCATGCTGCCTTCGGCGGGGCCGATGATCCGCACCTATTGCGAGATTGCCGATACCGCGCGGATCAAGGGCGAAGCGGTTGTCCATCCGCTGATCCTGGTCGCCGGTTACCTCAGCGTCTGGTTGGCTGCGTCGGCAGTGTTTGCGGCGCTGACGCTCATCGTTCACGCCTTCGCCTCATCTGTGCAGATGCTCGATCCGGTGGTCGGAGCGACAGGAGCGGCTGCGCTTCTGGTTGCTGGCCTCTACCAGTTCAGCGGCCTGAAGGAAGCCTGCCTGACAAAATGCAAAAGCCCGTTCTCGATCCTGTTTTCGAACTGGAGCGCGAGGCCCGGCCGCATTTTCCGGCTCGGCATGGAGCAGGGTGTCTGGTGCCTCGGCTGCTGCTGGGCGCTGATGCTGGTGATGTTCGCCGTCGGTGTGATGAACGTGTTCTGGTTGGCGTTGATCGGCCTCTTCACCCTGATCGAAAAACAGACGGCGGGCAGGCTGCCAACCCGGATCGCCGGTGCGATACTGCTTGTCTGGGCAACCGCCCTGCTAGTAGTCTCGGCATAGGGAGAGAATTCTATGGCGGATCAAGGCTGGGCAATGAAAGGAGAGTTGGTGCTCTCCTGCAATTGCACGGTTTTTTGTCCTTGCGTGCTGTCTCTCGGCAGTCATCCGCCGACCGAGGGCTATTGCCAGACCTGGGCGGGGTTCCGCATCGATGCCGGCCATTTCGGCGAGGTCGAGCTGTCCGGCCTCAATCTTGGGCTGGTCATGGAAATCCCCGGCTATATGAGCCGCGGCAACTGGACCGCCGGACTGTTCATCGACAAGCGCGCCTCAGTCTACGCGGTAAAGGCGCTGACCAGGATTTTCACCGGCAAGGCTGGCGGGACCACCTCGCTGCTCTCCATCCTGGTCGGAAAGTTCCTCGGCGTCGAGCAGGCGCCGATCACTTATGAGACGCGCGACAGGACGCGGATCTTCCAGATCCCGAAGATCATCGATGGAGCGGTGACGCCGATTTCCGGCAAGGACCGCGACAAGGATACGGTGATCAGCAATTCGGAGTACTGGATCGCACCGGAAATCATCGTCGCCAGGTCCGACAAGAGCAAGATGCGGGCCTTCGGTCGCAACTGGAATTTTGCCGGCCGCTCGGCCGAAATCTGCAAGCTGGACTGGCGGGGCCCGTGAGCAAAAAAACAACGGCCAGAAAAATCACGGCCGGAAAAATCACGGCCAGGAAAATCGCCGACAAGATTCCGAGGCCGAAGAAGAAAGTCACATGGCCGCAGGCGCGCGCATTTTCGGTTCATCTGCTGACCGCATCGGGCTCGTTCCTGGCGTTCCTGTCGCTGGTTGCGGCGAGCGAGCAGCGCTGGACGGCGATGTTCTGGTGGCTGGGGCTGGCGCTGTTCGTCGACGGCATCGACGGGCCGATCGCCAGGAAGCTCGAGGTCAAGGAAATCCTGCCGACGTGGTCGGGCGAACTCCTCGACAACATCATCGATTACGTCACCTATGTGCTGATACCAGCCTTCGCGCTTTACCAGCGCGGCTTCATGGGTGAGGGCCTGTCGTTCCTGTCGGCGGCGATCATCGTCGTGTCGAGCGCGATCTACTATGCCGACACCGGGATGAAGACCAAGGAAAATTTCTTCAAGGGGTTTCCCGTGGTCTGGAACATGGTGGTGTTCACGCTGTTCGTCATCGAGCCGGGACAATGGGTTTCCTTCGCCGTGGTCGTGGTGGCCGGCATCCTGACCTTTGTGCCGATCAATTTCATCCACCCGGTGCGGGTGGCGCGGCTGCGGCCGATCAACCTTGGCATGACGCTGCTATGGTGCGCTTTCGGAGCGCTGGCGCTGGCGCAGGCAGCTCTTGCCGCCTTCTACGACCAGATCGGCGTCCTGGGCGAGCAGGTGAGTGTCTTCACCAAGATCGGCATCACGGTCACCGGACTTTACCTCGCATGCATCGGCGGTATCATGCAGCTCTTTCCAACGCTCGGCGCCAAGAAAACCTGATCCCATAGAGTCTGGTCCCAAGAGAGCCTCATCAATGTCCAAAGCAATACGCATCCACGCCCATGGCGGTCCGGAGGTCCTGACCTATGAGGACGCCGATCCGGGCCAACCCGGCTCGGGGCAAATCCTGGTCAGGCACACGGCGATCGGCCTCAATTTCATCGACGTCTATCATCGCTCCGGCCTTTACCCGCCGCCAGGCGGTTTCCCGCTGATACCCGGCAGCGAGGCGGCCGGGGTGGTCGTGGAAGTGGGCGCGGATATCGACTGGCTGAAGCCGGGCGATCGCATCGCCTACGCCGTGACGACTGGCGCCTATGCCGAGCAGCGCGTGATCGCGGCCGATCGCGTCGTCAAGGTGCCGGACGGTATCAGCGACGAACAGGCGGCCGCCATGATGCTGAAAGGGATGACGGCGGAATATCTGCTGCGCCGTACCTTCAAGGTGAAGGCGGGCGACACGATCCTGTTTCACGCGGCGGCCGGCGGTGTCGGGCTGATCCTCGGCCAATGGGCCAAGCATCTTGGCGCAACCGTGATCGGCACCGCCAGCTCCGCCGACAAGATCGAGCTCGCCAGGGCGCATGGCTTCGACCACGTCATCAACTACCGCGAGCAGGACTTCGTCGCCGGCGTCCTCGCCATCACCGGCGGCAAGAAGTGCGACGTCGTCTATGATTCGGTCGGCAACGACACCTTTCCGGCCTCGCTCGACTGCCTGAGGCCGCTCGGCATGTTCGCCAGCTTCGGTCAATCGTCGGGACCGGTCCCGCCGTTCAGCATGTCATTGCTGGCGCAGAAAGGTTCGCTGTTTGCAACCCGTCCGACGCTGTTCGTCTACAACGCCAGGCGCGAAGACCTGGAGGCGTCCGCCGCCGCGCTGTTCGAAATCGTGCTCAGCGGCGCGGTCAAGATCAAGATCAATCAGCGGTACGCGCTCCAGGATGCCGGCAGGGCGCATTCCGACCTCGAAGGCCGCAGGACGACCGGGACAACCATTCTTGTCCCCTGAGCCTTGCCATCGCTTTGAGCGACGTGCGTCCACTTGGACGCACAAAAGCATGCTCTGACATTTTGAATCCACGCATCGTGCTTTCCGAAAATCGATTTCGATTTTCGGGCCGATGCGTTAGGTTTCCGCTGAAATTCTTGAAGCTCTTTCAAGACGGGTGCCGCTTTGCGACGACAGCAGGCCGCGCATACCATGCCTGCGGGAACACAGAACATATCTGGCAAACCAGATGGGAGGCACTGTGAGTGCAAATCAGGACGACGCCAACCTGCTTGAGGTTCGTGGCCTTACCAAGACGTTCGGCACACTGACAGCGTGCGACGATATCGATCTCACCGTCGCAAAAGGCGAAATCCATGCGTTGCTCGGCGAGAACGGCGCCGGCAAGTCGACGCTCGTCAAAATGCTGTTCGGAACGCTGGAGCCCAATTCGGGCGAGATTTTCTGGAACGGCCAGGCGGTCAAGATCACCAATCCCGGCTTTGCGAAGAAGCTTGGCATCGGCATGGTGTTCCAGCATTTTTCGTTGTTCGAGGCACTGACTGCGGCCGAGAACATCGCGCTGTCGCTGGACGACGGTTCGCCGATCAGCACGATTGCCGCGAAGGCGAGGGCGCTTTCCTATAGCTACGGCCTGCCGCTCGATCCGCAATCGCTGGTCGGCGACCTCTCTGTCGGTGAGCGTCAGCGTATCGAGATCATCCGCTGTCTGCTGCAGACGCCGCAACTCATCATCCTCGACGAGCCGACTTCGGTGCTGACGCCGCAGGAAGCCGACAAGCTGTTCGAGACGCTCGAACGGCTGCGCTCGGAAGGAAAGTCCATCCTCTACATTTCGCACCGGCTGGAAGAGGTCAAGCGTATCTGCGACCGCGCCACTGTGCTGCGCCACGGCAAGGTGGTTGGCCATTGCAATCCGCGCAAGGAAACCGCGGCATCGCTGGCCCGCATGATGGTCGGCAACGACGTGCAGGCCGTGGTGCGCGCGCCGGCCCAGGGTATCGAGACCGCGCAGCCGCTGCTTGAAATCCGCGCGCTCAGCCGCAAGCCGGCAACGCCGTTCTCGATCCCGCTCAGAAACATCAACCTGACCGTACGCGCCGGCGAAGTGATCGGCATTGCAGGCGTCGCCGGCAACGGCCAGGGCGAGTTCTTCGAATCCGTTTCAGGCGAAGTGCCGCAGCAGGATGCCGCCTCGGTACGCATCCGCGGCAAGGACGCCGGCGGCCTCAGCATCACCGGCAGGCGGCTGATGGGCGCTGCCTTCGTGCCGGAAGAGCGGCTCGGCCACGGTGCAGCACCGCGCATGAAGCTTTCGGAAAACCTGCTGCTGTCGCGCCATGCCACCGACGGCAAGGTGTTTGTCGGCGCCGGCGGAATGGTCAAAAGCGATGCGATCTATGCCGCTGCCCAACGCATCATCAAGGCGATGGATGTGCGCAAGAGCGCTGCGGACCCGGAGGCGGCAGCGCTCTCAGGCGGCAATCTGCAGAAATTCATCGTCGGCCGCGAACTCGACCGCAGGCCAAGCGTCATGGTCGTCAATCAGCCGACCTGGGGCGTCGACGCCGGTGCGGCCGCCCATATCAGGCAGACGCTTATCGAATTGGCGCGCAGCGGCTCGGCAGTGCTGGTCATCAGCCAGGATCTCGACGAATTGTTCGAGATATCCGACGCGATCGCGGTGATGCACAATGGCGAGTTGTCGAAGCCTTTGCCGATCGCCGAGGCGACGTTCGAAAAGATCGGACTGCTGATGGGCGGGGCCGAGCCGGGCCACGCCGAACACGCTCTGGAGACGTCATGATGCGCCTCGAACTCGTCAAACGGCCGCAGCGCTCGATGCTGTTCTCGGCGCTGTCGCCCTTCATTGCATTCGTGCTGACGATCATTGCCGGCGCCATCCTGTTCGCGCTGCTTGGCGTCAATCCCTTGAAGGCGTTCCAAATCTACTTCCTCGAGCCTGTCAGTCAGGTCTGGCAGCTGCATGAGCTGGCGATCAAGGCGGCACCGCTCATCCTGATCGGGGTCGGCCTGTCGGTTTGCTACAGAGCCAACATCTGGAACATCGGCGCGGAAGGCCAGTTCATCCTGGGCGGCATCGTCGGATCGAGCATTCCGGTGCTGTTTCCGCAGTTTGAAGGGCCGCTGGTGCTGCCGCTGATGCTGCTGTTCGGCATGGTCGGCGGTGCCGCCTACGCCGCCATTCCCGCCCTGCTCAAGGCGCGCTTCAACACCAACGAGATCCTGACCAGCCTGATGCTGGTCTATGTCGCGCAGCTGTTCCTCGACTGGCTGGTGCGCGGGCCGTGGCGCGATCCGAAGGGTTTCAATTTCCCGCAGACGATACAGTTCAACGACTCGGCGATATTGCCGGAACTGATGCCGGCCTCCGGCCGCGCCAATTGGGGTTTCGTGTTCGCGCTGGTCGCGGCGGTGCTGGTCTGGATCCTGATGAGCCGCATGCTGAAGGGCTTTGAGGTCCGCGTGCTCGGCTCAAGCCCCAGGGCAGGGCGCTTCGCCGGCTTCGGCATCCACCGGATGGTGTTCTTCGCCTTCATGCTGTCGGGGGCACTGGCCGGACTTGCCGGCATCTCGGAAGTCTCCGGCGCCATCGGCCAGCTGCAGCCGGTGATTTCGCCCGGCTACGGCTTTGCCGCCATCATCGTGGCGTTCCTCGGCCGGCTCAATCCATTAGGCATTGTCGCGGCGGGCCTGGTGCTGGCGCTGACCTATCTTGGCGGCGAGGCGGTGCAAAGCGCGCTCGGCATCTCCGACAAGGTGGCGCGCGTGTTCCAGGGCATGCTCCTGTTCTTCGTGCTCGGCTGCGACACGCTCATTCACTACCGCATTCGTCTGATCGGCCTGGCTGCGCCGACGCTTGAAGCCGCGCCGAAGCTGGAGGAGGCCCGCTGATGGACATCACCGTCAACATTCTTTTGACCATCGCAACCGCGGCGACGCCTTTGCTGATCGCGGCGATCGGCGAGCTGGTGGTCGAACGTTCCGGCGTGCTCAATCTCGGCGTCGAAGGCATGATGATCATGGGGGCGGTCGGCGGTTTCGGCGCCGGCTATCTCACCGGATCGCCATGGATCGGGTTGTTGGCGGCGATCGCCCTGGGTGCGGTGTTTTCACTGCTGTTCGCCGTCATGACCTTGTCGCTGGCCACCAACCAGGTTGCGACCGGCCTGTCGCTGACACTGCTCGGCCTGGGGCTTTCCGGCATGATGGGCACCAGCTTTGTCGGCCAGCCCGGCGCGAGGCTGCCAAACCTCGACATTCCCGGCCTGACAGCGATGCCCGTCGTCGGCAGGTTGCTGTTCGGCCAGGACCCGATCTTCTACATCTCGATTGCATTGACCGCCGCCGTCATGTGGTTCCTGTTCAAGACCCGCACCGGACTGACGCTGCGCTCGATCGGCGACAGCCACACATCGGCCCATGCACTTGGCATCAAGGTCATCCGCTACCGCTATCTGGCAGTGATCTTCGGCGGCGCCTGTGCGGGCCTTGCCGGGGGCCACCTGTCGCTGGTCTATACGCCGCAATGGGTGGAGAACATGACCGCCGGGCGCGGCTGGATTGCGCTGGCGCTGGTCGTGTTCGCATCATGGCGGCCATGGCGGGTGCTGGCGGGCGCCTATATCTTCGGCGCGGTCTGGATCGGCCAGCTTCATGCACAGGCTTTCGGCATTCCGGTTCCCTCGCAACTGCTTTCTTCGTTGCCCTATCTGGCAACCATCGTGGTTCTCGTTCTAATCTCGCGCAACAAGCGTTTGACGATGATGAACACACCGGCTTCCTTGGGGCAGCCATTCGTTCCGGATCGCTGACGATAAAAAGACAAACGGGAAGCTCCAAGGCTTAACTCAGAGAGGTAACACGATGAAAAAACTGCTTATTGCGCTGATGACCGCGGCGGCGGCATTGTCGCTGGCGGCGACCGCCGAAGCGCAGGAAAAGCTGAAAGCCTGTTGGGTCTATACCGGCCCGATCGGTGATTTCGGCTATTCGTACCAGCATGACCAGGGCCGCCTGGACGTGGAGAAGGCGCTCGGCGACAAGGTCGAGACCGCTTATCTGGAGAACGTCTCCGAGGGTCCCGATGCCGATCGTGCGTTCGAGCGCCTGGCGCGCGAAGGATGCAAGATCATTTTCGGTACGTCCTTCGGCTTCATGGACCCCGAAGTGAAGGTCGCCAAGAAATTCCCCGACGTGATGTTCGAACACGCGACCGGCTACAAGACATCAGAAAATCTCGGCATCTACAACGCACGCTTCTACGAAGGCCGCTACATCCTCGGCCAGATTGCCGCCAAGCAATCGAAGTCGGGCGTCGCCGGCTACATCGTTTCGTTCCCGATTCCCGAAGTGGTGATGGGTATCAATTCCTTCATGCTCGGCGCCCAGTCGATCAAGCCGGATTTCAAGGCGAAGATCGTCTGGATCAATTCATGGTTCGATCCGGGCAAGGAAGCCGATGCCGCCAAGGCTCTGTTCGACCAGGGCGCCGACATCATCGTCCAGCACACCGACTCGACCGCTGCCCTGCAAGTCGCCGAAGAGCGCGGACTGCAGGGCTTCGGCCAGTCTTCGGACATGATCAAGTTCGCCCCCAAGGCGCAGTTGACCTCGATCGTCGACGATTGGGGCCCGTACTATATCGGCCGGGTGAAGGCCGCGCTCGACGGCACATGGAAACCCGGCAATGTCTGGCTGGGCATCAAGGACGGCGCCGTTAAAATGGCCCCTTACACCAACATGCCCGACGACGTGAAGGCGATGGCGGAAGCCACCGAGAAGAAGATCGTCGAAGGATGGAACCCGTTCACCGGCCCGATCGCCAAGCAGGACGGCACGCCGTGGCTGAAGGAAGGCGAAGTCGCCGACGACCCGACGCTGCTCGGCATGAACTTCTACGTCAAGGGCGTCGACGACAAGCTGCCGCAGTAAGCGCAAGATGGGCCAAAATCTTGACAGGAAGGGCGCCGCGCGGCGCCCTTTCGTTTAGCAAGAGCCCGAAATAGGGATCGATTTCGGGAAGGGTCATGCGCAAAATCAGGTGCTATGTTATGCGGCGTCCTTTGTCGCCCGAAAGGACGCGGCGCCGTAGGGCGAGATGCGGTCAGACCGCTGAGCCGTAAAGATCGTAGGCGTCGGCACGGTCGATCTTGACGGTGACGACATCGCCGGCGCGCAACGGGCGCCGCGACTGGATATGCACCGAGCCGTCGATTTCGGGTGCGTCGTATCTGGTGCGGCCCTTCGCCGAGGTGCCATGCGCCTCGTCGATCAGCACTGGCAGACGCTTGCCGACCTTCCTGGCGAGTTGCGTTGCCGAGATCTTCTGCTGGCGCTGCATGAAACGGTGCCAGCGCGCCTCCTTGATCTCCTGCGGTACCTGTTCGAGGCCGAGGTCGTTGGAGCGGGCGCCCCTGACCGGCTCGTATTTGAAGCAGCCGGCGCGGTCGATCCTGGCTTCGTCCAGCCAGTCGAGCAGCATCTCGAAATCGTCGTCCGTCTCGCCGGGGAAGCCGACGATGAAGGTGGAGCGGATCGCCAGATCCGGACAGATTTCGCGCCAGCCGCGAATGCGGTCGAGCGTCTTTTCGCCATGGGCGGGCCGACGCATGTTCTTCAGCACTCGCGGCGAGGCGTGCTGGAAAGGAATGTCGAGGTAGGGAAGGATCGTTCCTTCGGCCATCAGCGGGATGACATCGGCGACATGCGGGTAGGGATAGACGTAGTGCATGCGTACCCAGACGCCGAGCTTGCCGAGTTCCTCCGACAGATCGAGGAATTTGGCCCGCACTTCGCGATCGCCGAACATGCTGGTCTGGTATTTGATGTCGATGCCGTAGGCGCTGGTGTCCTGCGAGATCACCAGGATTTCCTTGACGCCGGCCTTGGCCAGTTTCTCGGCCTCGCGCAGCACGTCGGCCGCCGGCCGCGAAACGAGATCGCCGCGCAACGCCGGGATGATGCAGAACGTGCAGCGGTTGTTGCAGCCCTCCGAAATCTTGAGATAGGCATAGTGGCGCGGCGTGAGCTTGACGCCTTGCGGCGGCAAAAGGTCGACATAGGGATCGTGGCTCGGGGGCGCGGCCTCATGCACCGCAGCCATCACGCTCTCGTAGGCCTGCGGACCGGTGATGGCGAGAACGTTGGGATGTTTTTCGCGGATGACGTCCGGTTCGGCGCCGAGACAGCCGGTGACGATGACCCTGCCGTTCTCCGAAAGGGCGGAGCCGATGGCATTGAGCGATTCATCGCGAGCCGAATCGAGAAAGCCGCAGGTGTTGACGACGACCAGATCGGCGCCGTCATGCTTGCGCGCGATCTCATAGCCCTCGGCGCGCAGGCGCGTGATGATGCGCTCCGAGTCCACGAGGGCTTTGGGGCATCCAAGGCTGACGAAACTGACGCGAGGGGCAGACATTTGCGCTTTCCAATGGACGCGGGCCGGAAACCCTTAGGCCCGGCCCGGAAGTCTCGATGCATGTTGATCTTTTGAACTTTCGCAGAAGCTCAATTCGCACGGCGCAATAGCATAGTTCCGCAATCAGGCAAACCGAGGAATGGCTTGGCGCCTCGGGCGGGCCTGCACGCTAAGACCGGCACTGCTCAGGTTTCAATGACCGCCCGGCCCGAACCAGGGCGCCAGGAACGCAAACTGTTCGGGCCACTGCTGCACAGCACCATCCAGAAGCATCTTCACGGCGACATAGAAAATGATCACCAGGCCGATATAGGCGATCCAGCGGTACTTATGCAGGAGGCGAGCGACAAACGAAGCGGCGAAGCCCATCAGCGCAATCGACAGCGCCAAGCCGATGATCAGGACCGTCGGATGGTCCATCGCCGCGCCGGCGACTGCAAGGACGTTGTCGAGAGACATCGAAACGTCGGCAATGACGATCTGCCAGGCTGCCTGAGCGAAGGTCTTGCGCGGCCCCTTGCCGCCAATCGTCCCGCTTTTGTCATAATCGACATTCGACAACGCTTCCGTCGCGTCATGTTCCTGCTCGTAGCTGACACGCAACTCGCGCCACATCTTCCAGCACACCCAAAGCAGCAGCAGGCCGCCGGCTATGAGGAGAATGGGGCCGATGGTGAGAAGCCACTGGGTGATCAGAGCGAAGAAGATGCGAAGCACGGTGGCCGCCGCAATGCCGACGAGAATCGCCTTCTTGCGCTGATCCGACGGCAGGCCCGCCGCAGCAAGGCCGATGACGATGGCATTGTCGCCGGCAAGCACAAGGTCGATGGCAATGACCTGGAGCAGGGCCGCGAGGCCGGCGGCGGTAAAAATTTCCATCAGCTGGAATTTCCTTGCTTGGTCGCCAATCGTTCGTGCCCGGACGCCCTAACGTGTATGGTTCCCGTGCGTCAAGGCTCCATGGCGATAAAGACGGCAAACTGCCTATCGCGGGCGACATCTCCAGCAGCCGGTGAAAGCTGCCAATCGAACGGCGCCCCGGTCGTCAAGACGCATTGCACCGCAGACGCCCGCTCACAGTGCAGGCCCCAAACGAGAGGTGGAGCACAGAGGACAGGGTTGAAGCCCGCCGCCAGCGCAATAGATTTCGGGGACCGAAGGGTACGATGCCTAAAGTTCCTCACAGGAGAGGCTCGTGACGTCCGACAACACACCCGTCCCTTCCGGGGCACCAATCCTTTCCGGGGCAATCGGGGAGTACCGCGAGTTCGATCCTGCGGCCGCACTCGAAGGGCATTTCCAGTGTGCCTGGTCCAATACATTGCGCCCGGACGCGGCGAGCCTGTCGGCCGTGGTCCCCGACGGCTGCGTCGACATCACCTGGATCGACGGCGATTTGGTCGTGGCGGGCCCCGACGTGGCCGTTGCCCTCTCTACTCTGACACCTGGCTCTACGGTGATCGGCGCCCGCTTCCGACCGGGTGCGGCAAGCCGATGGCTCGGCCTGCCGATGTCGGAAATTGTCGGCGGCCGGGTGGCGCTCAGCCACTTCTGGGGAGCGCTTGCGCGCGAAATCGCCGAAAAAATTGGCGAGGCGTCCTCGACGATAGAGCGGATGCGGGCGATGCAAGCGGCACTCTGCAGGCTTGCGCCGGATGTCGAGCCGCCGCCTGCGGACATGGGATTTGCCTTCAACGCGCTGAAAACCGAATCCGCCGGTCCGGGCATGGCGGTGATCCTCGACCGGCTCGACGTCAGCCCGCGAACGCTTCGCCGCCGCTGCCAGGAGGCTTTCGGCTATGGCCCGAAGACGCTCGACCGCATCCTCCGCTTCCAGGGGTTCCTGAACCTGGCGCGGCAGTCCACCGAGCCGCGCCTGGCCGGTCTGGCGTTCGAGGCGGGCTATTCCGACCAGGCGCATCTGACGCGCGAGGTGCGGCGCCTGTCGGGCTTCTCGCCGGCGACGGTTCTGCGGCAGCTCGGCGCCTGAGCTGGCCGTTTCGTTCAATACGCCACCGCCAACGCGGCCTAGTCTGCCTTCGTTGAAAGGAGGCAGATATGACGATCTACAAATCCCGCATCATCACCCTGTCCATCGACCGGGACTGGCGCGAAGTCTATGACTTCGCCTCCATCCCTGAGAATTTCCAGCGCTGGGCGGCAGGCCTCGGCAGGCGCTTCGAAAGATCGGGCGAGGAATGGACCGCGGAGGACTTCGACGGCCGGCCCATCCGCATCCGCTTCTCCCGGCCGAACGAATACGGCGTCCTCGATCACATCGTCTTTGCCGATGACAAGGAAACCCGCAATGCGGTGCGCGTGGTTCCTAACGGGACCGGCGCGGAGGTCATGTTCGTGCTGTTGAGGACGCCGGACATGACGGAGGAGATATTCGCTGCCGACGCCGAGGCCGTGCAGCGCGACCTCAACAGCCTGAAGGCAATGCTCGAGCGCTGAGCATCCAAAAACCGCGAAAGGAGAAGATCATGGCCAGATCCAGCAACGACATGCGCATCGATTATGTCGAGTTTTCCGTCGGCGACATCGCGCGCTCGCGCGATTTCTATGGAAAGGCTTTCGGCTGGTCCTTCAAGGACTACGGGCCGAGCTATTGCGAGTTCAACGACGGCCGCCTGACCGGCGGCTTCGCTCTGGGCGGCCAGGGCAAGGCGGCAGGCGGGCCGCTGGTGATCCTTTATGCTGACAAGCTCGACGAGACCCAGCGCCATGTCGAGGAAGCCGGCGGAAAGATCGTCAAGCCCGCCTATTCCTTCCCGGGCGGCCGCCGCTTCCACTTCTCCGATCCCGACGGCTACGAGCTGGCGGTGTGGTCGGATAAGTGAAGAGGTGAGGGGGCGCCGAGCCGAGCCCGGCGCCTCTATCGAATGGTGTGGGGCCGAATGGTTTAGGCGAGCCCATCGGACTTAATGCCGCTCTTGGCGTCAGCCGCGGAGATTGAACACTGGCCGGGCGGGCCACGATCCGATTGCGCGGCTGGTGGCCTGCGCTGAACCCCTTTGGAGATGCCTGCCACTGCTGTTGTAACAAATCATTTTCGCATCGTATAAGGCTGGCCCGAGGACCATCGCATACCGCACGGCGCATGACGGAACCGACACGAACGACAATACGGCAACGGCTGTATGCTTTTCTGATTGCAGGCCTGGGCGGGCTGGCCGCATCGGCAATCTCGTTTTCAATGACGCTCTACGAAGCTGCCCACCCGCCAAGGACGCCGGTTGTGCAGGCGGGCCAGCAAATCGATGCCGGTCGCTGGTTTGTGACCTTGCGAACGGCACGTGTCGGAACCGTTCCGCCGACAGGCGTTCCGCCATCGCGGCCCGTGCAGCTTGTGATGGTGGATATGGATGTGGTGAACCGTTCCGCCACTCCCAACAACGTGCTCCATCGCGTCGTCACGCTCAGCGCGCCGGCGCAAAAGCTGCCCATGCCAACGGTTTATCTCGAGCGTGACAAGTACCTGGCGGGATATTTCAATCCCAACATGCCGGAACGCCTGACCATGGCCTGGGAGTGGCCGGCCGGTGTGCCCGTGCCCGACAAGGTGACGATCACCGTCACCGGCCAGATCTACAAGTTGCGCGACAATGTCTACGGTGCAAGCGGGTGGTTCGAACGTGATCCCGTTGCGACGGTCGATCTGCCGGTGGAGAAGGCGCCATGATACGCATGTTGCGTTCGGCGCTGGCGCTGCTGTTCGCTGCCGCCGTGCTCTACGGCATGCAGCATACGCGTCCGCTGTACAGCGACATTACATCGCCGATAGTCGCTTCGGGCGGCATGAACAAGCGTGTGGAGGCCCGCGCCTTCGCGCTTTCGCTGGACAGCGCCAGGGTGGCGCGTGTGCTCAACGTCGAGACCTTCGGCAAGTCAAAGACCTACACGAGTTCCGGCGTATGGGTTGTGGTCGAAGGCGAGGCCGAAGCGAAATTCAAGTCCCTGGGTCTCACATCGGGCGAGTGGCTGAGCCGCAGCGGCATCCGTTATGTCCTGACCGACCGCTTGTGGGCGACGATCGAAATGATGCCGGGCGATGTCTACCAGCCCGGGCTGCCACGCCGGGTCCTTCTGGTCTTCGAAGTGCCGGAGGATGCCGTCGCCGGCGGCACCGTCGTGGTCGCACCCACAAAATTGCTGCCGCTCGACGACGAGATCCGCATCGCCACGACTATTTCCGGCAAGGACATCGAGCCGGCTATCATCATACGCCGCAACGAAGAAAGGCCGCCATGGACAGTTCTCCCGCAAAGGTGACGTCAACGCGGCGAGGCTACTGGCTGAGCATGATGGCGCTGGTGGTCGCACTGCCTGCCGCGCTGGCCGTGCAGACGTGGGGAAGCATCAAGGACTGGCGCTCCCAACATCTGCGCCAGCCGCTATCTGCGAGCTTGGGACAGCCGATCGATTATGCCGGCGCCAGTTGGACCGTGACACGCTTCACCAGACTGGCAGGCAGCGCGGGCAGCGTCGTCGTGCTTGCCGAATTCGAAGCTCTCGCTGCTGACCCGAAAGCGCTCGGCTCGGTACCTTGCGAGGTGCGGCTTTCCGATGGCAGCGGTCGCGAATGGCGGCCAACCCTGTTTGCCGATCCGGTGGTCAGGAAGCAGTATCCGGGGGCCGAGCAACGGTCCCTGTGCGGCGGCATGGCATTCGCGGCGACGGAGCCTGGCAAACCGGCACGGATGGCTGCCAGCTTTTCGATCCCACCTGCGGCGAGCGGCCTCAGGCTGTCGATCGCCCTCTACTCGGCGCTGCCGAGTTATCTCAGCGTCAGCGAGCCGCGGACCTGACGCCATTCGCTGCGCCAGCCATCGCGACTGCGGTTTCGAGCACGGCTGCAAGCAGCGCGACCCTGACCGCGTCGAGCAGGATTCCTCCGTCGAGTTCGCTTGGGCTGCCGATGAACAGGCTGATGGCATCGGCGAAGACCTGCCAGGTCCCGAGATCATGCGCTCCGATCAGCCTCGTCAGGCCATACCATGCCCAGGCGCCGGCCCAGGAGATGGCCTGATAGGCGATGACGAAGGTGACAAGCGTGGCCAGGCCGGCACTGAGCGTCAGCTTGACGCAGGTCCAGACCGGCGAATAGCGGCTGCGGTAACCGCCAACGAAGTGAGACGCGAAATCCTTCAGCCACTTCTGCCAGGAGGTCGCTTGGGATGGCGCAGGACCGGAAGCGGCCGGCGCGGAAAGCTCATAGCCGTTGATGATCGCTGCCATCACCAGCCAGACAATCGGCAGCAACGCGAAAAAGAATAGATTGTGAAGCTGCTCGCCGAAGGGAAGCGGCCGGAACTCCACGGGAACGAACTGGCCGGCCGCGGCCGCCTGACTTATCGGCGCAAGCAAATCGAGGCTGAATTGTTGCAAAGCGGCGCCTGCGCCAAGCCAGCGGATGAACTGGTCCTTCCATACGCCGAGCGCATAAAGGCCGATGAAGACCCAGGTTGCGTCCGTCGCCACGATCAGCAGCCGCCAGTAGGGGTGAGACGCGCGCGCATCCAGTCGCTTGGCGGCAAAACGCACCAGCCAGCATATGACGATCGACAGTGCCACGCCGCTTGACTGAAGAATGGCGAAGATGTCGACGCTCTTGCCGAACTCGGCCTGGGCGAGCGCCATGCGCGAATATTCGCGAACCGTATCGCCAAGAAAACCCCAGGCGGCGTAATAGGCGAAGAACGGCAGGATCGCAGCGGCGGTAATCGCCAGGACCGGCTCCCGTTTCGTTTCGTCCACTGTCTTTTTGGCTTTTTGCCTCAGTGCCGCCACCGCCGGCATATGCGGCCGGAGCACCACGAACATCATGACCAGCACCGTCAGCTTGGCGAGGACCACCAGCGACAGCATGACCATTCCGCCCAGCGGGAATTGCAGGCCGATCGTCACGGCGCCCTGAAGCAGCAGACCACGAGCGATCATGCCCAGGCAGCCGACAAGCAATAGCTGCGGCCAGCACTGGACAAGCAACCGCGCGGTTAATGCAAGCGGCCGAAAAATGTCCTCAATTGCCGTGGTCAAATTCAAACCACCTGGAGTTGAATACGATCGGAGGCCCTTGCAGGCGATGGGAGCTGCGGTTCAACCATGGCGTTCGGCCTCCGTCAAATAAGTTCATGGCGCAGCCATGCTCGGCCAAGTTGTTTCCGGGCGATCGGGGATCCTATCATCTTACAAATCAATTCATCAATTCGCCAAAACCCTTTGGAATCACAGGGAAGTCGAACCTGGCTCTTAACCGCATAAGCAGCGTTGAGTTATTGCCATGCCCCATGCGCAGTCAATAGCTTGTGCTTTTCGAAGATCGCCAGTTTCTGCGGATAAGTGATCCGCACCTTGGCGTTGCACCCGTCGCATCTGAAGTGGGCGATCGTTTTCAGCGCAGAGCCCTTCCTTACCGCCGGATGCGAGCAATCCGGACAAGCGAATGTGAGGGCAACATCAGACAGGTCTTCGGCCAAACCCATTTCCATCTCCTTCGCAAGCGCTGTGGCTACACTCTGGCGAGACTCAAAAAGCAATTACGATGCCAATCCGGCTGTGCCAAAGCGGGACAAGAACGATTCGTCAGGGAAAGCCGCCAAGCTAGCGCGCCTGTTCTGCGCCCTTTGGACGACGAAGCGACCTGACCTCCTCCAGCAGTTCGCGCTCACTGGTCGTAATGTTTCGGAAGATTGCGACAATCATCACCGCCAAGGCTTCGGCATCCCGGCTCAAAGGGTCGATGTGTTCTTCTGCACAAACCTGATCATACACGCGTTCACAAATAGCCAGATCGTGAGGGCTGAGGCGGGTGCGATTGAAACGCCGGTGCGGCATTGCGAACCTTCGAGGCTCGCTGCCTGTGCAAAGAAGCGGGCCTTCACAACAAACGCGAGTCGTCGAGTGGTCGTTCCCGGCTACAAGCTTTTGTTACGCCGACCAACGGCAGGATCCGCGTCTCGGCTCCTTGCGATTACGCCAAAGTGGCCTTCGTGGGATGACGTATAAATTCGTCTGTGGTCGTCATTTGACGACTGTTCAAAGCGGTATCCGTTGAGCATTCTCAGCGCCAAGCGCGGGGGCGGAGATGTTTTTCAAACAGAATCCACAGAATCCAATGGATCATCTAACAGACGATCCCATTATCCGCTGCGATATCGCAGATCGGGTATTAAAGGCCGCCGAGAGCGATGGGAATCTCCCGATTGCGTGGCGCGTGTACAGATCGCCGCAAGTCGCAGAAAAAACCCGTCAAACCGGCGCGTCTGCTGGTCCAATGCACGTTGTGCAAAAGCATGCTCTCGGGCCTGACACGAGGGTGCGCAGCCGAGCGGCCGGCGCCGCTTGGGGGGCGTGGGGTAAGAACGCTTGACGGCGCCGGCCAGGCGGATTGGGGGGTCCGCCACCGCTGGATAGTATCGATCTTGGCAAATCAAGTAATTCCGTTATCGCGGAATGTCAGGAGCCGGTCGACAACGCTCAGTCCTTTGCATCGTCATTGTCCTGCACTGAGCCGTCGTTTTCATCTGCCGGGCCTTCATACCCGGCCAACTGCCGATCGGCCACTTCTTTGGCGAGGCCTACCAAGGCGTCGACCTCTTGCATCTGGTCCACATGACCGCCATTGGCGACGTGTTTCCGGATCCTCTTCAGTTGATCAGAGGTTCGTCGCAACGTTTGCGCGATTGACAGCTTCTTGGCCACGCCTCGCATCTCCTGCATCCCAACCAACCATCCAGACGAGCAAGCGTTCCGGCGCGAAACCGTTTGCGGCAAAAAAGTCGATACTCCATCGACCGGCTCGATACAGCCCTCGCAACTGCGACAGGCCGTCGTGGCATCAAAGGTGCGCCGCAATGGGTCAACACGTCTGGCACCGCAATTGCGTGGGCATCAATGGGGGGCGAGTGGGGGGCCCCCGCCGCTTCGCAAATGGAGCGGCGGGGTTTTTTTGCGTTTTCAGCCATTATCCTTCATTGGCAAATGCTCAATGACGCAGCACCTCGCCAAAGATGATGCCTCTGATGTGCCTGTTGGTTCTAATCCTGGAAGTCCGCGCCTTCCATTGAGCAAGTTCGAGTGGCCCGGCAGCTCTATTGGGGGACTGTCAGCAGGCAGCCGGGCCAAGACCGCCAGCGTGCTTAAGAGGAGGCGCTGTGCTGGCTGAGCAAAACCTGCGCTCAAGACAACGCAATGGCATCATTCGAACGAACACTTCCGTCCATCCAGATCTCGTTGTTTTTGATGCCGGCTTCGCCGCAGGGCAGGTGAGAGGCGGGCGCCGCTGACTTCCGAGGTAAAGCCGCCGGACTGCTTGAGCTTCTTCGAGACGGCCCGGGAGTCGTTGGGCAGCTCTGCACGTAACAATTAGTCGGATCCTGTCTGCAGAATTATGGTCAGTCTGCGACGCCAAGGCCCGCTTTCCTTAGCGAGCCGAGGAAAAACTCGACATCTTGCGAACGGGCCAACCGCGCCGAAACCACCTGGCGCATGTTGTTCACCAAATCAGGTTGATTTTGGTTCAGCCATGCGACCTCGCGATCAGCCGCGATTTTGTATCCTCCCTCGCCGAAAACGGCAGCGGCAAGCAGATGATAGATCGGATTCGACGGAAATGGCGATTTGTTGATCCACATGGCTGCCTGCGTATAATCCCCGCTGAAATACGAGCAAAGAGCCAGATCCACGTCATAGTAGCCTGGCCCTGGGTTCTTCTGACGCGCCTCCGCTATCAACTGGCATCCGTCATGCCAATTTCCAGAAACCGCCAGGCGCTCTCCATATTCACCCATAAACTCGGTGTCGTTCGGGTTGATGGTTAAAGTCTGCTTGCCCACTTTCAATGCGGCATCGATCTCCTTGTGGAAATAGAGCGCAACCATTTCGGCCTGGCGTCCCCGGATGTTGACAGGATCAAGCCCCACAGATCGCCTTGCCGCCGCCAAGGCGCGATCGAGCGCAGCGGCGGACTCTGCCGGGTCGGCTGAAAACTCGAATCGGTAGTCATCTATGTAGATTAGCGAGAGAAGACCCCAGGCGGTGGCGTAGGTCGGAAAGCGGTCCACCGCCTTCTCAAGGCACGCGCGTACCGATGACCGGCTTTCTGCATCGACACCGACCCGATATGCGTAAAAAGAAAGCGTGCAAGAGTAGGCGGCCCAATCGTCGGGCGGATTGACGACGTGGAGATTGGCGTCTGCCTGGAAGATGACGCCGTATGCCTGGGCCAGGCTAGATGACACATTACGCGCGATGTCCGTCTGGACTTCCACAAGCTGCGCCACTTTCAGCCCGCCATCATAGCTTTCTGCCCATAGAACCGAGTTGTCCGCCCGGTTGAGCAGCCGGACCCGAAGCCGGAAGGCATCGGTCGACAGGTTCACGCTTCCGGCCAGGACAAATCTTGCCGGCGAGATCGATGGATCCTCCTCCTTTGCGGCCGACTCCACGACCACGATATCCTTGAACTTGGAAAGCTGGCTGACGACTTCCTGCCTCAATCCGCTCGCAATCGCCCTGGAGGCTTCCGTTCCTGAAAGGTCGTCAAACGTCTCGACCAGCAGTCGCGGGATCTCAGGCGAAGTCGGGCGAACGTCGCTCCTCGCCAATCCCAATGCCAGAACAGCCAATGCCGCGACGATTGCCGCAAGAGCCACCGTCAGCCATGATGCCTTCATCCATCGAGCAGGGGGCGAGACTTTCTCTGCTCGGTCGACAGGCAAGTCCGGCTCAATGGTCTCGAGGGGCGATCGCACCGAGAACGTTGGAACGTAACCGCCTTTCGGGATCGTGATGAGAATAGGATCGTCGTGTCCGGCAGTCAGGTAGTATCGCTCGAGCCCGCGCCGCAGGTGGCCAGCCTCGATCCGGACAATCGGATCGGTCTGCGGGTCGAAGGACATGTCACGGCCGAACACTTCGACTGCGATCGAATAGGCCTTGATACGATCACCGCGACCCGCCAGCGTCTCCTCAACCACATGGCTGAGGAAGCGGCGCTCGCGACCGGTTGCATCGAAGTCCGCGCTGTTGAGGATCAGGGCAAGCTGGGCACGACAATCCTCTGGGGCGAGCCCATGCTCCCTCCCTATGGCTGGTTCCGCCCGGATCACCTTGGTTCCCTCACCTGACGTTCTGGGGGTGACCACTCCCAGTTATATTTCTTTTTTCGCCGGTTACCCTCGCTGCGCAATTTATAACCGCGAGCCTGTTCTTGCAATACTCCCAGTAGTCTGAACGGATAACGCTGGGACGACGGCGACGGTTCGCGCAATGCACCGGCGGATGACAACGGATCAAAGAGTTAGGCGGCCTCGCCGGCAGCGCAATTTGAATTTGCGATTTTAGGCTTGGTGCCGACCGCTATGGATGTTCAGAAATTACCCTGTCGCCCACGTAACTTACATTCCGCAGCCGCCTCCCTGCGATAGGCTACGGTGGTTTCGGAAAAACACGAATTTGCGCCATGAGGATGGACGACGAACCGGCTGATAGACAAAGAGCGGTCTCGGCGGCGGTTCGTCGGTTCCCGCAATTTGAATTGGCGATCCATCGGCTGTTGGGCCGAAGTGAGGGCTTTCAGGATATGTGCGAGGAACTTGCAGAAGCGGAGCTGGCACTCTTGAGGATCGACAAGGTGCCGCCGGCATTGCGCGAGTCCAGACGAGCCGAATGGCAGGAACTGGTGGATCGGTTGGTTGGGGAGGTCGGAGCCGTGCTGCGCGCGGATGCCGCCCGGAAACCGCACGTCATTCCTTGGCCGCCACGCCAGAATTAAGCGGAGGCTGGCTTGGAATTTCTGTCTGGCAATCGACCTCCACAAATTATAGCAGCCGTGCTCCCGGCCCTGCTTGTCGTCACGGTAAGCCCCGATAGCGGACCCGACGGGCTCGATTCCGCACGGGAATTGCCCTGAAGTAAGCCCAGCACTGTCCGTCCGTGGCAGCCACGAACCAAACGAACCGCTGTCGACATCAAAAAAGATCGGAATCCGATATCCATTGGCTGAGCAGCGCGAATACAGATATGTTGTCACTGTGGGCGCGATCGCATCGGCCATGAAGTAAAAGACGGAACTAGAGGGGACTTCGATATGGGAATCATCCGAGCTCTCGTGTTGGCTTCGGCGGGAACAGCAGCAGCGTTGTTTGCGGTGCCGGCGATCGCTGCTGACGCTGCGACGCAACTTCCTGAAGCCGCGCCCGTGCCTGCTGAAGCCGTGCCGGCCTGGACCTTCACCGCAGAACCCTATTTCTGGATGGCAGGAATGAAGGGCAGGGTCGGCGTCAGGGGCCTGTCGCCGGTAGATATCGACGTCGATTTCGGCCAGATCTTCGACCACATCGATTGGTCTCCCCCGCCGGTCATGCTTGCCGGCGAGGCGCGCAATGGCCGCTACGCTCTTTTCACCGACTTCATCTACCTGGGACTCGAGGCCGATGGCACGTCGCCCGGCCCATTGGCTCTTTTTTCGGCCGAAGCGAACATGAACACGGTGGTGTGGACCTTCGGCGGCTCCTATCGGGTCGTCGACAATGGCACCGCGACCCTGGACGTTCTGGCCGGCGGACGGCTTTGGCACCTCGATGCGGATCTGACCGTTACTGGCCCTCTCGCCGTAAGAGAGGCCAGCGGCAGCAAGACCTGGGTCGACCCCATTATTGGCGTGGCCGGCGATGTTGCTCTCGGCAACGGTTTCGGACTCCATGGCGAGGCGGATGTCGGTGGCTTCGGCCTTGGCGCCGACATCGATTGGCAAGTGCAGGGCACGCTTCAATACCGGTACCGTGATTGGGTCACGCTGGAAGCGGGATATCGCTACCTTGCCGTAGACTACGACGACGACCGATTTGTGTTTGACATAGCAATGCAGGGACCAATCATCGGCGCCAGATTTCGGTTCTGATCGGATCTGAGCCTGGGACGACTTCCAACGGGAGAAGAGTTTGGGGAACTGTTTCGTGAGCCCGTCCAAAGTCAGGCGTATCAGCAACGTCTTGTTGGCATCGGCGTTGGTTGGCCTGCTGTGGGGGTGCGCGTCCCGTCCGACGAATGTGCTGCTGCCCGTGGCCGATACCTCGCCGTCCTCCAGCAAGGTGGAGATGCTGGTCGCAACGACACGCAGTCGTTCCTCCAATCCGGCACAAATGTATACGGGCGAGCGCGGACTGGCCCCCTCGTTCGCCGAAATTACGGTTTCGATCCCTCCGCCATCGGTCCGCAAGGTTGGAGAGGTTGCATGGCCCAAGAAGCTGCCATCAAACCCGGCGACTGATTTTGCAGTCGTGCAGGCCCAGGAATTGACGCTCGAGACAGCGAAGGGGTGGCTTAGCGCCTCGGTCAGGAAGAGCCCGGATCACAGCGTCCTCGTCTTTATTCACGGGTTCAACAATCGCTTTGAAGACGCGGTCTATCGCTTTGCGCAGATCGCAAAGGACACGGACACGCAGAGCGTCCCGATCCTGGTCACCTGGCCCTCCCGAGGCAGTGCGCTGGCGTATGGCTACGATCGTGAAAGCACCAACTACACGCGAAATGCGCTTGAACTGCTGTTCCAATATCTTGCCCGCGATCCCCAGATAAAGGAAGTTTCGATCCTAGCCCATTCGATGGGCAACTGGCTTGCGCTGGAAGGCTTGCGCCAGATGGCCATCCGCAATGGCGGCCTTCCGAAAAAGTTCAAGAACGTCATGCTGGCCGCGCCAGACGTCGACGTCGATGTGTTTCGCACTCAGATTGCCGACATGGGCAAACAGCACCCGCAGTTCACCCTCTTTGTCTCGCAGGACGATCGCGCGCTCAAAGTTTCGCGACGGGTCTGGGGCGATATCCCCCGGCTCGGATCGATTGATCCGGAACAAGCTCCATACAAGGAAGATCTCGCCAGCAACAACATAACCGTCATCGATCTGACGAAAGTCAAATCCGGAGATCCTTTGCATCACGGCAAGTTCGCCTCGTCACCGCAGGTCGTGCAACTGATCGGGGCGCGTATGGCCGGCGGCCAGACGTTGACCGACAACAGGATAGGCCTGGGCGACACCATCATTCACGCAACGACCGGTGTGGCGGCAGCGGCGGGCAGCGCAGCAGGGTTGGTGATTGCCGCACCCGTTGCAGCCGTCGATCAAAACAGCAGAGAAAATTTGGGCAATCACATCGGCGCCTTGACGGGTTCCCAGGCCAGCCAGAAATCGGGTGCAGGCAAGGAATGTGTTGGCTCCGCCACAAAAGATTGCAAGAGGTAGCCCCTCGGTTGGCCTGCGCGGCGTAATTTCGAGGTTCGTCTCCGGCTCCAAGTGGCTCGGCAAAACTGTGCCAGGGACCGCTAGAATTGCACAGTGTCACTGATCGTATCGAAATCTTCTCCACGGTCCCTTTGGTGCCGGATGCTTTGATGAATTCGCCGGAGCGAGAGCATCGTCGTGCGACGTGATCGGCTCGCAATCGATGCTCACCGTAATTTTGGCACGACTCCTCACACGCTCAGCAGCGGCTTTGTTGTTGCCCTGTTACGTGCTTGCCCACGTAAATTACATTCCGCCCCGGATCTTTGGGGCCTACCATCCATGCAGGAGCGAAAGAAGTAGTCTTCGAAGTATCACACTCGAATGGCTCTGATGCGAGATGCTGTCGTCTTGGACCGAACCATGGATGCGACAGCAGGGGGCGCAGGAAAGCGTATGATATTGCTCAGGGAGCCTCTGCTGCATTTTGCCGTCATCGGTGCGATCCTGTTTGGCGGCTATTCCTGGCTCAACGACAGGCGTATCGAAGCCACAGCCGCCGAGCCGATCCGGATCGGTGAAGGCGACGTGCGCTGGCTCAAGCAGACCTGGTCGAGCCAATGGCTGCGTGAGCCAACCGCCGATGAGCTCAAGGGTCTTGTCGACGATCTGCTGAATGAGAAAGTGATGGCGCGCGAAGCGCAGGAGATGGGCCTTGAGCAGGACGACACCATAATCCGCCGCCGCCTGGCGCAAAAGCTGAAATTCCTTGTCGAGGACACGGCCCAGCTTGCCGAGCCGACCGAAGCGGAACTGCGGCAGTTCCATGCCGCCAACTCTGCACACTTCGAGACGCCCGGAAAACTCTCGTTCAGGCAGGTCTACTTCAACCCGGAGCATCGCAAGGATGCCGCGGCGGACGCGACCGCCGCGCTGGGTGCGCTGTCAGCGAATACAGAGGACGGTTCGACCGCGGGCGACCGGCTGCTGTTCGGCGACAGCTTCGCCGATATCGACGAGTTGGCGCTGTCCGGGATGTTCGGTGCCGATTTTGCGCGCGCGGTGTTTGCACTCGAAGCCGGCGGATGGCAGGGGCCGATGAAATCCGGCTATGGCTTTCACCTGGTGCTCGTCACGCAGCGTACAGCGACCGCGCTGAAGCCCTTCGAGACGGTCAGGGATGCGGTCCTTTCTGAGTGGCGCTCTGCGAAGCAGACCGAGTTCAGCCGCGATTATCTGATCGGGCTGCGCAACAAGTATGGCGTCGAGCTGGACGACACCACGAAAGCGGTACTGGGGCCCGAGCCCGCACCGAAAGTGGCCACGCAATGAACCCGCTGGCCAAATGGTGTGCACTCGTCCGAGGTGCCCGCGCCGCGATGCAGTGCGTTCGGCCGGTCGTGCTGTCAGCGGCCATCGCCACGCTGTTCTCGGCGGTTGCATCGGCGCACGAGGTGCGCCCAGCCTATCTCAGCGTTCAGGAAGAGGCGCCGAACGAGTTCAGCGTGCTGTTCAAGACACCGATGCAGGGTGACGCGCGTTTGGCGCTGTCGGCAGCATTCTCGGGCAAGGTCGAGAACCTCACGCCGGTCGTCTCGCGCCCGACCGGCGACGCAATGGTGCAGACCTGGCAGATGCGCGCGGTCGAGCCGTTGGAAGACCAGGTGGTATCGATTGACGGCCTGCAAAACACGATGACCGATGCGCTGGTGCGCGTCGAGTTCGCCAGCGGCAACGTGTGGATCGAGCGGCTGACGCCCGGCGCACCGGAAGCGACGATTCCTGCAACGCCAAGCCGCTGGTTTACGGCCGCCACTTATTTCAAACTTGGCGTCGAGCACATTCTGTCAGGCTTCGATCATCTGCTTTTCGTGCTGGCCCTGCTCATCATCACCGAGGGCTCGTGGCGGCTCATCAAGACGGTGACCGCCTTTACCGTTGCGCACAGCATCACGCTCGCGCTGGCGACGCTCGGCTTTGTTCACATCCCTTCGCCGCCGGTCGAGGCGGTGATTGCGTTGTCGATCGCGTTCGTCGCCGTCGAGATCGTCCACGTACGGCAGGGGCGCAGAAGTTTAGCCGCTCGAGCACCCTGGCTGGTGGCATTTGCTTTCGGGCTTCTCCATGGCTTCGGTTTTGCCGGCGCCCTTAGCGAGATTGGACTGCCGGCGGGACAGATTCCCGTTGCGCTGCTGTTCTTCAACCTCGGAGTGGAAGTCGGACAGCTTCTTTTTGTCGGAGCCGTGCTTGCGCTGGTCGCACTGGGGGTTCGCAGGCGATCGCTGCCGGCCTGGCTGGATCTCGTACCGCCATACGCTATCGGCACGATTGCAATGTTCTGGGTGATCGAACGTGTGGCGGCCTTTTGAGATTGTCGGGAAGGGCGACATATGAACACCTCGCTCAGGGATCGGCGAACCGGGCTGACAAGCGCAGCACTGGCATCGCTGATGTGCATGATTGCCGCGGCGTTCCTGCTGACCGCCACGCCGGCGCATGCTTGTGTGCTCTGTATGCCCTATCCCAAGGTGACGAATGCCGACCAGGTTGTCGGGAGCGGCACGGCGGTTTTCGCGCGCGAGAACCCGGCAAGACCTTTCTCCTACGCAGTGCGG
Source organism: Mesorhizobium sp. WSM4814 (assembly GCF_055811595.1). Classification (NCBI taxonomy): domain Bacteria; kingdom Pseudomonadati; phylum Pseudomonadota; class Alphaproteobacteria; order Hyphomicrobiales; family Phyllobacteriaceae; genus Mesorhizobium; species Mesorhizobium sp. WSM4814. Next base: position 601,904 of record NZ_JBVVQT010000002.1, on the reverse strand, counting down.
GAAACATTCAAGGGACGCTACGACGGCAGCGCCATCCCTTTGTTCCTCGATTCGACGACGGCGCGCGCCCTCCAGCTGTATCCGGCTCTCCAGGTTATTCTTGTCCAGAACGGTCCCGGCGGGGCCTGGAGGGCGCTTGGCATGGCGGGGCGCGAGTATCAAAGTGTAATGCGCCAGGTGGCGCAATGGGACAAGAGCTCGAAGACGCTGGCCGAACGCGCGGTGTTCTTCGCCACTTACCTCCGGCACGAAGATCGCAGGCTCGCCGAACTGGCCTTCCTCGAGGTCGCGCGCGCGCCCTACGCAACGCTGCGCGAACTCAGAACAAGAGTTGCGCGTGACGACATCTATCGAATCGTCAACGACTTGTTTCACGTCGAATGGCATGGGCTCTACATCCTCATGCTCGGCATGTCGGACCGCCCGGACGACATCGCCTTCGTTCGCGGAAAACTGAAGACCGCGGCGGAGTATGAGCTGACGATCAATCTCGGTGCCTATGCCACTGCGCTCATCGAAATGACCGGCGCGGACGGGGTGACGCGGCTCGCGGAAGAATACTTCGTCGAGCCGGGCCGAAGTAATGCTGAGATGCTCGAAATCGTGAAAGCACTGTCGGTACAGGGGACGGGCGGGGCAGTCGAACTGCGGTCCGCGATCATCGAAGCTTACGGTCGCCTGCTCGCGCATCACCCCGAGCTTGCCGGGAATGTCGCAAATGACCTGTCCAATTGGAAAGTGGTTCGTTTCGTGCCCCGGCTGCGTGAAATTCTGAATGCGGGCGTTGGCCTGGACGAAGCATCGCATTTCGCGATCGCCATGTACCTTTCAAGCGCTGATCAAGGCGGGAGTTCCAAGGCCGTGTTGACGCGGTCCGGTGGTCTCCGATGAACAGTTTTCCAGGGAATGATTGGCTTGGGCATGCACCAAACAGTTGGAGGAGGACTATGATGAGAACGCTCGGACTTTTGCACTTTGTTTCAGTCGCCGCTCTTGGAGCTGCAAGCATGACAGGCGCGCTGCCCGCTGCAGCGCAGGATTCCGGCACCCTGGACAAGGAAGCGGCAGAGAAGGTCTTTCCCGCCAAGAAGCCCTATTCGCCGGCGGCCGGCCGAAATTTCCCGACGCGGCCGCTGTTTGGCGACACGCATACTCATACCTCGTTCTCGATGGATGCCGGCGCTTTCGGCGCGCGCCTGGGACCACGCGAGGCCTATCGGCTCGGCAAGGGCCAGGAGGTGATGGCTTCGTCTGGGCAATTGGTGAAACTGTCGCGGCCGCTCGATTTTCTCGTCGTGACCGACCATTCCGACAATATGGGCTTTTTCCCGGATCTGCTTGCGGGCAAGCCGGCGCTTCTCGCCGATCCGCTCGGCCGCAAATGGTACGATATGGTCCAGTCGGGCAAAGGTGCGGAAGCTGCGATCGATATCATCACCTCCTTTGGCGCCGGCAAGTTCAAGGGCCCGATCCTCTATTCCCCCGACTCCGCCCCCTATCGCTCGGCATGGCAGGAAACCATCGACGCGGCAGAGGAAGCGAACGAGCCGGGACGCTTCACGGCGGTCATTGGCTATGAGTGGACATCCAACACGGGCGGCAACAATCTGCATCGCAACGTCCTGTTCCGCGACAATGGCGACCGCGCCAGCCAGGTCGTCCCATATACGGTCCTTCCTCCTGGCAGCGATAATCCGCGCGACCTGTGGAAATGGATGTCGGCCTATGAGGAAAAGACCGGCGGCGACGCGCTGGTGATCGCGCACAATGGCAACCTCTCGAACGGCCTCATGTTCCCGATGGTGGAACCGGGCATTAACAAACCCATCGATCGGGAATATGCCGAAACGCGATCCAAATGGGAGCGGCTTTACGAAGCGACCCAAATTAAAGGCGATGGAGAGACGCATCCTTTCCTGTCGCCGAACGACGAGTTCGCCAGCTTCGAGCGGTGGGACAAGGGCAACCTCGACCTGACGGTCGTCAAGACGCCCGACATGCTGGAGTTCGAATATGCGCGCTCGGCGCTGAAGAATGGGCTCAAGCTGGAGAAAGAACTCGGCATCAATCCATACAAGTTCGGCATGATCGGCTCGACCGATGCGCATACTGGGCTGGCCGCGGTCGAGGAGGACAATTTCTTCGGTAAGACATCGAGCAGCGAGCCCAGCGCCGAGCGGGCCACGCACCCGTTCATCAAGACCGAGAAGGCGACCATCATGGGCTGGGAGCAGACGGCGTCCGGCTATGCCGCGGTGTGGGCGACCGAGAATACGCGTCATGCCATTTTCGATGCGATGGAACGCAGAGAGACCTATGCAACAACGGGTCCGCGGATGCTGGTTCGCCTGTTTGGCGGCTTCGACTTCGTCGCCGCGGATGCCGATACCCGTAGCCCGGCGCTGGCCGGCTATACCAAGGGCGTGCCGATGGGTGACGATCTCACTGCCGCACCGGAAGGCAAGGCGCCGACCTTCCTGGTTGCAGCGCTGAAGGATCCGATCGGCGCAAACCTCGATCGCTATCAAATCGTCAAGGGATGGCTGGATGCTACCGGAAAGGTGCAGGAAAAGGTCTACGACGTTGCGTGGTCGGGCGATCGCAAGCCGGGCGCGGACGGCAAGGTGCCCGCTGTCGGCAGCACAGTCGATGTCGCCGACGCCACCTGGACCAACACGATAGGCGCCCCGGAACTGGTCGCCGTCTGGACCGATCCAGAGTTCGATCCGACGCAGCGGGCGTTTTATTACGGCCGCGTCCTGGAGATTCCGACGCCGCGCTGGACGGCCTACGACGCCAAGTATTTCGGAGTGAAAATGCCGCCGGAAGCCACGATGGAGATGCAGGAGCGCGCGTACACCTCGCCGATCTGGTACAATCCGGCCGGCTAAAGGAAACGCCGGTTTTTTGCTTGGCTGGCGTTGGGGCAGGCGGATCGCGCGCCGCCTGCCAAGACAGGAAGGCTCAAACATGCGACAAGCTCCTTCCTCAAAACGACCTGCCTGATTGTTGTGTTGCCGGTCTGGCTCATTGTTCTGGCGCTCATTCGCGCCGAGTCGGATCAAGTCCGCGATCGAGCCGCTGAGCCAGCAAGCCCCAGGCAGTCGCATAGTTAGGAAATCGCCCGACCACCCAAGGCAAACGCGTGGGAACGAGGCCCACCGGTATGCCGTCCGCGATCCGGTGGACTTGGGCACGACAGTCTTTCCGCGCAGGGGGATTGAACTTCCTTACTGCGGAGGCATCCGCCGGATCACCGTACCCTCGCGTGTTGAGGTTTTCGACCGCTCGTGCCTCGTTTCTTCGTCAACTACGGGTTGGTCCACGTAATTTACATACTGCGGCTGGCACTGCACGAATGCCGAGCCTAAGTTGCTTTGAATAACGTGGCGCAATGCCAGCGAGTATCGGCCAAAAGGCAAGAAAAGCATTTTCAGCGCAGCGCGTCGGTTCCCGATCTGTCGGTTGATGGACCGGACGCTTCTGTTCCCGAAAAAATGAGAAGACCGGCCGCCCCGCGGCCTGAACCGCTGTGAAGGATGAAAAGCCATGAAACACTACCTGAAATTGGCCGGCTCTATTGCGACCGCTGCACGCACGACGAGACTGCTTTGCGCCACCGCCGCGGCGGTACTGATCGGCATGAGCACCGCTTCCGCCGAAGCGCCGAAGATGAAGATGACGACGCCGATACCGGATTCCATCGTTACGCCGGAAAGTGTGGACACCAGGATTGGCAAACTGAATTTTTTCGATGGCTTCCCGGATGACGCCACTTCGGAGAAGATCTACGACAATCTCGATTTCATGCGCGGCGTCGATGCTTTTCTCAACGCCATGCCTGGTGCATCCGTCGAAGCTATGCGGGTTGGATTTGCCAGCCAGGGAGCCGACAACAACCAGACCATCCTGGTGTTCGAAAACCTGGCGGACTCGCATTCGCTGTTCCTGACGGCCAACACCGAAAGCATCTACAATCTCATGTGGCTGGACACCAAGGCTGGCCCGCTGGTCATCGAGACACCGCCCAATATCCTGGGCATGATCGACAACCACTGGTTCCAATATATCGGCGATGTCGGCAATGCCGGACCGGACAAGGGCAAGGGCGGAAAATACCTGCTTTTGCCGCCGGGTTACCAAGGCGAGATACCTGACGGCTATTTCGTGTTTAAGACGTCAACCTACGGAAACCTGTTCTTCTGGCGCGGCTTCCTCGAGAACGGCAGTACCGCCACTGCTGTCGAAAACACCAGGAAATTCGCCAAGGTTTATCCTCTTTCGGAAGCTGACAACCCGCCGCCGATGAAGATCATCAATTCTTCCGGCAAGGAGTTCAACACCATCCATGCCAATGATTTTCATTTCTACGAGGAAGTGAACGACATCGTCCAATACGAGCCGGAGGAGTCCTATCACCCGGAAGTGTTGGGACAACTCGCCGCCATCGGCATCGTAAAAGGCAAACCCTTCGCGCCGGACGAGCGGATGAAGAAGATCCTCACTGAAGCCGTGGCCGTCGGCAATGCGACAGCGCGCACCATTACCTTCAAGACTCGTATGAAGGACGCCTACTACTATCCGGACAGTGCCTGGTTCACCGGCTTTGTCGGCGGCAGCTACGAGTTTCTTCTGCAGCCCGGCGTTCGCTATCTGGATGCCCGTGTCCTGTTCCACTACTATGCGACGGGCATCACGCCGGCCATGGCGATAAAGCGCGTCGGCATCGGTTCGCAGTACGCAGGCGCCACGACCGACAAGGACGGCAAGCCGTTCGATGGCGGCAAGACCTATAAGGTGCATCTGCCGCCAAACATTCCGGCAAAGAATTTCTGGTCGTTTGTCTTGTATGACAACCAGACCCGTTCGATGCTGCAGACGGACCAGCAATTCCCCAGCATCGGCAGCGACAAGAAAGACATCGTGATCAACGCGGACTCCTCGGTCGATGTCTGGTTCGGCCCGACAGCGCCGGAAGGCCATGAGACCAACTGGGTCCAGACGGTTCCCGGCAAGGGCTGGAACGTTCTTCTTCGCCTCTATGGTCCGCTGCAACCATGGTTCGACAAGACCTGGAAGCCCGGCGAGATCGAACTCGTCCCGTGACAAGTGGATACGGTTGGCCATGGGGCGCGGATCCCATGGTCCCGCTGGCGCTCTTCTCATTTCAACGTCGGCGTCGAACTTGGCCAGCTGATATTTATTGCCGTCGTGCTGGTCGCCATTCATCTAGTCCAGCGCGTTTATAAATTGCCGCGGCAGGCGGTTGTCGCCTCAGCCTATGTCATCGGGACGATCGCAGCGTTCTGGAGCATTGAGCGCTTTGATTCAATGTTCATGTAGCGGGCGTGGAGCGCGATCCCAAGGGTACAATGAAATCCGAGCAGCGATCCGATCCACACGAAGACTCCGACCCGTGGTGGATGCTCGCCCCCGCTTCATGCCTTTCTCAGAAAGGACAGGCCGAGTTCGGATGACGTGGACAGGACCGCGCAGCTCTATGGCGTGTCGCTCACCGCCTCCAAGGGGGCCTTGCTCTTTTTCAGGATTTGGTTTGCCTGATGAGCAGCGGCCGCAGTCTCCCCGCCACCCTCGACGTGAACGGTGGGAACCGCGATCTTGATACCGTTCTCCTCGAAGGCCTTCTTGATCATCATGAAGGCGCGCCGCTTGATGCCGAATTGGGTCCCGGGCTTTGTCATCAGCTTCATCCTGAGAACGATCGCGTAGTCCCCGAAATTGTCGATGCCTTGCATCTTGAGCGGCTCGATCGTGTCAGCCGCAAATTCCGGGTCTGCCGCCAGCTCCTGGCCTATCTTCTTGATCAGCTTGCGCGCCAGGTCCACGTCGGAATCATAGGTCACGCCGATCGTGATCTTGTCCATCACCCAATCCCTGCTCATGTTCTGGACCGCCCCGAGTTCACCGAACGGGACGGTATAGATGGGGCCGCGATGATGCCGCAGACGCACCGACCGCAGGCTGAAGGATTCGACCGTGCCTTTGTAGCTGCCGCTCTGGATGTATTCACCGACCCGGAAGGCGTCGTCCATCATGTAGAACACGCCGCTCAGCACGTCCTTGACCAGGGTCTGCGAGCCGAAGCCGATGGCGATGCCGAAGATGCCGGCGCCGGCAATCAGCGGGAGTATCTTCACGCCGAGCCCAGCGAGGATCGTTAGCACGGTGACCGCGGCTATGAACACGGCAAGGGCGTTGCGGAATATCGGCAACAGCGTGCGCAGCCGGCCGCTGCGGGCCAGCTGGTCGGCGCTGCTCCCATCCGCCTGCGCGAGGTTCATGCGATATTCGATCAAGGCCTTCGACAGTTGCCAGAGCAGGTCGGCGATCAGCAAAATGATGATGCCGTGGAGCAGCCCGGTTATCAGGAAGCCGCCGGTTTCGCTGCCGGCGAGGCTCGCGGCCCTGATCCGCCAGATGTGGGCGAGCCATGCGACCGCCGCGGCAATGACCGCCGCCCTGGCGCCCCTGACAATGAGCACGTTGAGTGCGACGCCCATCGCGCCGCTGCGCTTCGACCTGCCGGCGAAGGCCTGTGCCGCGGCGCCGACGCCGCGCAAGGCTGTCGGCAGCACCAGGGCGAAAATCCCAAGCCACAGGACGCCGAGCAGGCCGGCGACCCAAGCCATCCAGAGCACGATCAGGGACAAGGTGAGAAACCATTGCTTGACCAGAGAGCCTCGCCCGTCGGGCCGTTGCCAGACGACCTCGATTGCGGTCGCCAGAACGCCAAGCCCGAACAGGAAGGCGGCGAGCTCTGCAGCCTCTTGAGAAAAGCCCAAGCCAGGCATGAGGCTGGCGATCGCCCAGCCGAACAGCAGGAACCCGGCCACAAGGCTGACACGCCACCGCCAGAAACGGGTCGAAGCTTCGCTTTCGAAAAGCCGAGTCGGCTTGTCCGAGGGGGCGCTTGTCGCACCGCCGAACGCAAACAGCAATCGGGCTGCCGCCCGAACGATACGGAACGCGATGAACGCAAGAAGCAGGGTCAGAATGATCCTGCGGAGCAAGGGTGGCCATCCGAGTGCCAAGAAAGAACCGGCGCTGGCGAGAGCAAAAGTCAGCAGGGCGACAGTCTCGAAGAGGACCGCTTGTCCGGCGTCTTCCTGAGCAACCGCGCTCCTCGTCCTGGCGAGCGCTCGTCGGACCGCCCACTCGGCTCCGAAACCGACCGCGATCAGGACCGCCAGGATGCCCATGACCAGCCCTGGCCTGCCGGAGTTCACGTCACGCGAGACAATTTCGGCGGCTCGCGAAAATTCTTCCGGCAGGCGCGGGATCGCGGCGCCGAGCGCACCGATACGGGCACGAATACCCGTCTCCACGCTCAAGATGTCCTCGGAAATCGACAGGCCGGGCTCGTCCGTGGCCGCTGGAATCTTTCCCTCGAGCCATGCCTTTAGTTGCGGATCGGACAAAAGCTCGAGGAACTGCTTTGCCTTTTCGGGCGGAAGGTCGGGGGAGGGCTGTTGAGCTAGCGAAGTTCCCTGCAAGAGCGCTAGCAAGAGCACGACGATAACTGGCAAGAACCCGAGCCGTAGCTTGTAATTCATGAGTGCCTCGAGTTTTGAATGCCGCAGCTGTACATATTGGCTCCTCGCCCTTTTATGGGCACTGTTCTGGCTGCATGCTACGTCTCCGGGCAGAGTGGCTGCAAGCTAAGGGCGCAGTCAAAATCCATCGGACTCTTTGTGCCCATAAAAGACCGGACAACGAGTCCCAGAATCGGACCTTCCTGCACGACATCGAGGAAACCGTCGTCGTTGCTGTAGTCGACGCCCAGTGCCCGGTACCCGATGACCGATGAGACGCGGTCGTTGAAACGATGGCCGATCGCCCCGGCGACATCCCAGTCGATGTCGGCTTCGCCGGCGCCGACGAGCCCCACCGGTCGACCTCGGGCCTGACCGAAGAGTTTCCGCGAAGACCGGCCATGGCATCCACCCAGGCTGCGCCGTCGCTTCACTGAAGGGGAAGTCGATGTCGACCGTCCACACCCTCCTGTCGCGGAATGCCTCATTTGCGGATCGCAAATTCGGCATGCGGCAGGCGTCGCTTGCCGCCGAATATCACTGCTCCCTGCCAGGAGTTTTGCCGTTTGCTGCCATAGCGCCATCCCTTATGCGCTAGAATGCGCACAGTCTTTTTGATGTTGCCAGTATCAGTATGTAAGTTACGCAGTCGCCCGACACTTGCGCTGGCCGAGCGGATTCCGTCCGTAGGTTACCGTTAATTACCTTCCGCCCCGAGCGGCAATAGGCGAACCTCACGAAGGGCGATTTTGTCGGGGGCATGTCTGAAGCGTCCTGCCACCAGTTTCGTCTCGTCGACAGAACGCGGAGCATGCCAGGGAACCGAAAACTCGGGTCATCCTGGAAAAGCGATACAGTCAAAGGAGGACGTCAGATGAGTGACAAGCAGGCGAATCCAGACCGACAACCGAACCGGCGCGACATTTTGCTGACCGGAGGATCTGTGCTCGCCATTTCGGCTGTCGCATCCGGAATAGCCACGAGCGCGAAAGCTCAAGCAGCCGGCGCAAAACCCAACATCCTCGTCATTTTCGGCGATGACGTCGGTTATTGGAACCTCAGCGCCTACAACCGGGGCATGATGGGCTATCGCACGCCGAACATCGATCGGATCGCCAAAGAGGGCGCGATCTTCACCGACCACTATGCCCAGCAGTCCTGCACAGCCGGGCGCGCCGCATTCATTACCGGCCAATCCTGCTTCCGCACCGGCCTGCTGAAGGTAGGCCTGCCGGGTGCCAAGGAAGGGCTGTCGGAGAAAGACCCGACACTTGCGGAACTGCTCAAGCCGCAGGGCTATGTTACCGGGCAATTCGGCAAGAACCATCTCGGCGACCGCAACGAGCATCTGCCCACCGTTCACGGCTTCGATGAGTTTTTCGGCAATCTCTATCACCTCAATGCCGAGGACGAGCCTGAGCATCCCGACTACCCGAAGAACCCCGAGTTCAAGGCCAAGTTCGGTCCACGCGGCGTGATGAAATGCAAGGCCAGTGCAACCGACGATCCTACCGAAGATCCGCGCTTCGGGCGGGTGGGTAAACAGGAGATCGAGGACACCGGTCCGCTGACGAAGAAGCGCATGGAAACTGTAGACGAAGAGTTCCTCGGCAGCGCGCTCAACTTCATCGACCGCTCGAACGCCGACGGGAAGCCGTTCTTCTGCTGGTTCAATTCGACCCGGACCCACATCTACACGTTTCTCAAGGAGGCCTCGAAGGGCAAGACCGGCTTGGGCATCTATGCGGACGCCATGGTGGAGATGGACGGCATGGTTGGCCAGCTTCTGGGCAAGCTCGATGACCTCGGCATCGCCGACAACACCATCGTCCTTTGGACGACCGACAACGGCGCGGAGGTTTTCTCGTGGCCGGACGGCGGCACCACGCCTTTCAAAGGCGAGAAGAACACAAACTGGGAAGGTGGCTACCGCGTGCCGTGCATGATGCGCTGGCCGGGCGTCATCAAGCCCGGAACCGAAATCAATCACATAACGTCACACGAAGATTTCGTGCCGACGCTGGTCGCAGCCGCAGGCGAACCAGACGTGACGGCCAAGCTGTTGAACGGATACGAAGCTGCTGGCAAGACGTTCAAGGTGCATCTGGACGGCTACAACCAACGCGACGTGTTGGCCGGCGAAGGCGAAGGCAAGCGCCACGAATACTTCTACTGGACCGATGACGGCAATCTCGCCGGCTTGCGTTACGAACGTTGGAAGATGGTCTTCCTCGAGCAGCGCGAGGAGGGGCTGGCCGTGTGGGAGAACCCGCTGATTCCGCTGCGGTTCCCGAAGCTTTTCGACATCAAGGGCGACCCGTTCGAACGGGCGCAGACGGACGCCGGGGAATACGACAGATGGCGTGTCGAGCACGCCTTCGCGCTCGTGCCGGCGCAGGCTTATGTCGCCAAACACCTGCAGACCTATGTCGAGTTCCCGCCGCGGCAGAGGCCCGGCAGCTTCGCACTCGACCAGGTCCTGGCGAAACTGCAGGAGGGTGGCAGAAACTGAGTCTTCGCTTTGAATAGGCCGCGCTCGCACTATCGGCAGGCGCGGCCTCCAGGCCAACTCGGAAGCAGGTCAATGGCAGTCGCAAACAACAATCCTTCGACCGAGACCATTGCTCAGAGGGCAAAGAACGAGCTGCGCGAGTACGCGCTCCTGTCCTTGTATCTATTCGTCTGCTTTGGTGCGCTCGTTCTCTACAAGGCAGCGATCCTTGGCGAGGAGGGCATCAGCTATCTGCCATCAGGCCTGGCGGCCATCAAGGCACTGATCCTGGCGAAGTTCATAATGCTCGGGCAGATGATTCGATTGGGCGACCGGCGCGGAGGAGGAAGAATCGCCTACGTCATAGCCTACAAGGCCTTGCTCTATCTGATCCTGCTTCTCGTTCTCTCGGTCATCGAGGAAGTCGTCGTCGGTTTGATTCATGGGCGATCGGTCGCCGCCTCGCTCGCTGAGTTCGGAGGCGCCAAGCTGCCTCAGACGCTGGCGACAAGCCTGATCATGCTGCTGATATTGATCCCCTATTTGGCGTCCAGGGAACTGAATGTCGCCCTTGGCGAAGGCAGGCTCTGGACGCTGCTGCTCGAACGCCGCGACGGACCTCGGTCAGCCGGTTTGGCAGCTGCCGCGAAAGAGCCAGGCCCAACGAACCCGAGCGATCACCCTTACCAGTGATCGCTTTTTGATGATGGCGCTCCTGATGGGCGCTGACCTACGGGAGACATCAAGCCATGACCAATCTTGCTTGCGCCGCGAAGCGCTACCTGGTGTCCATCCTCCTGTTGCTGGGGGCCGCTGCCTCTGCCACTGCGCAAGGCACCGATCAGCTACCATCCTGGAATGACGTCCAGTCCAAGCAGGCGATCGTCGCGTTTGTCGAACGTGTGACTGCGGAAGGCGCGGCGGACTTCGTGCCCGAAGCAGAGCGCGTCGCCGTCTTCGACAATGACGGCACGCTGTGGGGCGAGCAGCCGCTGTACTTCCAGCTCCTGTTCGCACTCGATCGGGTCAAGGCAATGGCCCCGCAGCATCCGGAGTGGAAGGACAAGGAGCCCTTTGCCTCGTTGCTCAAGGGCGACGTGAAAGCTGCACTCTCAGGCGGCGAGCCGGCGATCGTGGAGATCGTCATGACCACCCACTCCGGTATGACAACAGTGGAATTCGACCAGATCGTTCGCGAATGGATTACCACCGCCAAACACCCAAAGAGCGGCCGGCTCTACACCGAGATGGTCTACCAGCCGATGCTGGAGCTGTTCGCGTATCTTCGCGCCAACGGTTTCAAGACTTTCATCGTCTCCGGCGGCGGCATCGATTTCATGCGTCCCTGGACGGAGAAGGTCTACGGTATACCGCCCGAACAGGTCGTCGGCAGCAGTGGCAAGACCAAGTTCGAGATGCGCGACGGAACGCCGGTGCTCATGCGGTTGCCGGAAATCAACTTCATTGACGACAAGGCGGGCAAGCCTGTCGGCATCCACCAGCACATCGGTCGCCGGCCAATCGCGGCGTTTGGCAATTCGGACGGCGACTTGCAGATGCTGCAATGGACATGCTCGGGACCTGGCCCGCACTTTTGCCTTTATGTGCACCACACCGACGATGAGCGCGAATGGGCCTACGACCGCCAGTCGCACATCGGCCGTCTGGACAAGGGTCTCGACGCCGCAGCCGATTCTGGTTGGACGGTTGTCGATATGAAGAAGGACTGGAACCGGGTGTTCGCCTTCGAGAAGTAAGGATTCGGAGCAAGACGATGCGTCAAGTTGTGGAACGCCAGGCTCAATCTACACAGGTCGAAGAGCCATTCCTGAACATGGTGTGGATTCCCGGCGGGACATTCGTCATGGGATCGGACAAGCACTATCCCGAGGAGGCGCCGGCGCATAGGGTGGCAGTGGGCGGCTTCTGGATGGACGCCTGCACCGTCACCAACCGCGAGTTTGCTCGCTTCGTCGATGCAACTGGTTATGTCACCTCGGCCGAACGTCCGGTAAATCCCGACGACTATCCCGGAGCGAAGCCGGACATGCTGGCGCCATCGTCCGTGGTGTTCAGCAAGGCCAAACAGCGTGTCGATCTTCGCGATCACTACAATTGGTGGGTCTACGTGCGCGGCGCCAATTGGCGCCATCCGCGCGGGCCGGCGAGTTCGATCAAGCGGCTGGCCGACCATCCGGTCGTGCATGTGAACTTTGAGGATGCCGAAGCCTACGCATCGTGGGCGGGCAAGGAATTGCCCACCGAGGCTGAGTGGGAATTCGCGGCGCGGGGCGGGCTCGACGCGGCCGAATTTGTCTGGGGCGATGAAATGGCACCCGATGGCCGACACATGGCCAATATTTGGCAAGGTGAGTTCCCATGGCAGAATCTCTGCGAGGACGGCTACGAGGGGACGTCACCCGTCGCCTCCTTTGCCGCCAATGGCTACGGCCTCTACGACATGGCTGGCAATGTCTGGCAGTGGACCACGGACTGGTACCAGGAACACGGCAAGATCGACAGCCCGTGCTGCACGGTTGACAACCCCCGCGGTGCCAAACGGGACGACAGCCTCGATCCACGGCAGCCGCAGATCAGAATCCCGCGCAAGGTGATGAAAGGCGGATCGCATCTTTGCGCGCCCAACTATTGCCGGCGCTACCGCCCGGCCGCGCGGATGGCGCAGCCCGTCGACACGTCGACGTGCCATTTAGGTTTCCGCTGCATTGCACGCAGAACGTGACAAACACTGCCAAAAACGCCCGGCGCAAAGCCTGCCGGGACAGAGACAGACAGGGAGGATCGAAGCATGACGGGCAATGAGATGTTGAAGGTCGGCGCGGCGGCGCTGGCGCTGCTGCTTGCCGGGTTTGGCTCGGCGCATCCTGCCCTTGCACAAGAACAGGTCGCGGCGGCTGACGCTTCGGGTGATGCGACGACTTCGCCGGAGCCGCTGAGCGCCGACGAGATGGAGGTCCTGGTTGCGCGGATTGCGCTCTATCCGGACGAGCTGATCGCAGTGATCACTGCGGCAGCGCTCTATCCGCTTGAGATCGTCGAGGCGGCGCGCTTCCTCGACCGCTACGAGAAGGACAAGAGCCTGAAGCCGAAGGAGAGCTGGGACGGCTCCGTGGTGTCGCTGCTCAACTATCCCGGCATCGTCAAGATGATGAGCGACGACCTCGAATGGACGCAGACGCTCGGCGACGCCATCGCCTACCAGCAGAAGGACGTGCTGGTTGCCATCCAGCAGCTGCGCGACGAGGCGGTCGCCAAGGGCGTCATCAAGACCGACGACAAGATCCAGGTGGTCAAGGAGAACGACAATGTCGTCATCAAGTCGGCGAGTTCCGAAGTGATCTACGTCCCGCAATATCCGCCGCAGATGTTTTATGAGCCGGGTTACGTGTGGGAACCGATCCGCTATTATCCCGATCCTTACCCCTATTACTGGTATCCGGGAGCGACCTTCTTCGCCGGGGCGGTGACTGGCGCCATCTGGGCCGCCGCCGTCGACTGGAATGATTGGGGCGTGTGGGGCGGCCGCTGGAACGGCAACGACATCAACATCGACTGCAACAATTGCTTCAACAACCGCGACTTCAACGGCAAGATCAACCTCAACGACGTCGACTGGAAGAACATCGATCGCAGCAAGATCAACATCGACCGCAACCAGTTCAACAAGTTCGACCAGACCAACATCAAGAACCGGATCGAGAAGAATGGCGACAACGCCATCCGCGACCGCGCCCGCGACATCAAGAAGAACGACAAACTCGCCAACAGGGTGCCGGGCAAGACGGCCGCAACGAGAGATGTCCGCAAGAGCACGCTCGACGGGCTGAAGAGCCAGGGCGGTCAGGCGGCAAACAGGCCGGGCAACCGGCCGAACGTCAACCGTCCAGAAGCCAGGCCCGCCGTCGCCGACCGCCCCACCGCCAACCGCCAAACCGCCAAACCGGCAAAGATCAACCGCCCGGCCGGCAAGCCGAAACCGGCGGCAAGGGTCGACAATCGGCCGAAGAAGCCTTCGGGGCTTGGCAACGTCGATCGCGGAAAGGTGACCAAGGTCAGCTCCAACCGCGGCCACCAATCCATGGGTGGCGGCAGCCGTGGTGGCGGCCACAAGCAGATCAAGCGCGGCGGCGGCGGACGCCGGCGTTAACGGAACGGGAGGACCGGATCATGACACAGTTATTTAGCACCCCCCGTCACACGGGAGTATTTCATATAATCCTTCTCCACTCTGTCTGCGCCCTGGCACTTGCAGTGGGCATCGCTGTCTCGCAGCCAGCATTCGCGCAGGACGCGCCGCAAGCGCCGGAGATCACTGCGTTTGCGGCCGCTGCCGAGCCGCCCGTCTTCGACACGCCAGAAGCGGCTGTCGAGGCGTTCAAGAAGGCGCTGAACGATGCCGGCAACGGTGCGGTTGCGGCCCTTCTCGGCCTCGATGCGGAGAAGCTGAAGGCCGACGAGAACGCGGACGAGACGCTGGCGGCGATCAAGGAGGGTGTGGCCAAGCAGCTCGTCCTCGATGGCGAGGGCGACCGCCGCACGCTGCAGATCGGCGACAAGTTATGGCCGCTGCCTTTTCCGATCGTCAAGGGCGAGGACGGCAAGTGGGCTTTCGACACCTATGCCGGGCTCGAAGAGATCGTGAACCGGTATGTCGGCGAAAACGAGCTCACCGCGATCGAGACGATGCGCGCCTATGTCGATGCGCAAGAGGACTATGCATCGCAGGACCGCGACGAGGATGGCGTGGAGGAGTTCGCGCAGAAACTGATCAGCTCGGAAGGCGCGACCGACGGGCTCTACTGGCCTACCGACGACATCAACGGTGAGAGCCCGGCCGGTGCCAATATCGATCAGGCCGAGCTTGAGGACGCGGCCAAGGGCGAAGGCTATTTCGGCTACAAGTACAAGATCCTGACCGGCCAGGGCGACCAGATCGCCGGCGGCGCCTACGACTACGTCATCAACGGCAACATGATCGCCGGCTTTGGCCTTATCGCCTGGCCGGCCAAATATGGCGAGACGGGCGCAAAAACCTTCGCCGTCAACCAGCACGGCGTCGTCTACGAGGCGGATCTCGGGCCAGCCACCGAGCAGATCGTCAAATACATCGACCGCTTCAATCCGGACGATACGTGGCAGGTCGTGGGCGACTGAGAGAAATGGATCAAAAGCCGGGTTATTTTCGAGTCGATCGGCAAAACCCTGCGCTGTGGCAGAAGAGGTGGTATGGAATTGAGCTTCGCATTCATGGCCAAGCCCGGCCACCAGTCCGTCGTCAGGCTTGCCCAGCAGAAAGCCGCCCAGACCGCACAGGGTGGCGAACAGGAAGCGGCGATCATCAGGCAGCGCCTGATATTTTGGAGTGATGGCAATGTCCGAAGCGATGCATCCCCTAGCACCCCATCATCTGCCGGGCTTTATTGTGGCTCCGGGAGAGACCGATGTTCTCTTCACCGGAACGGTAATATTCATCATCGCACTGCTCATGATGCTTGGCAGCCTGTATTTCTGGCTCCATTCGCTGCCTGAGCGCATCGCGCATGGGGCCAGCCAGGTCCAGTTTCAGTTGGTGGCGGTTCTGGCGTTGCTCGCGCTGTTCACTCACATCAATGTGTTCTGGGTTGCGGCATTGCTGCTTGCGATCGTTCCCATTCCCGACTTCTGGACGCCGTTGTCCACCATGGCTGAATCGCTTTCCAGGATGGCCGCCGACAGGCGCCAGGCGCCCGCACCTGCAGCATCTGCGCCGGAAGCAATTGCTGCGGGATCGCCGCTGTCGGTGAACGACGCGCCATTTTCCCAGGTGCGGGTTGTGGAGCTCGAGGCTCCATCCACGCCGCCCGACGACCAACACCGTGTTCCAGCAAACGAGGAGCGCCGGCCATGATCGAGTTACTGCTATGCTCAGTCGTGACGATCCTGCCCGATTTTCTCGTCCGGCGTTTTGTCCAGGGAAAGAGGATCGGACGTGAGATCACGCTCTATTCGGTGTGGTATGAACTCCGTTATGGCATAACCGCCTGCCTGGGACTCACCATCGTTCTCCTGACGCTGATCCTTTATTACCATCCATCGACAACCAGCGCCGTTTCTTTCTTTCGCACGGTGCCCATTCTTCCCGAAGGCTCCGGCCGCGTTGAAGAGGTCTATGTGGGTCTCGGGGAAAAGGTGAAATCGGGACAGCGGCTCTTCAAGCTCGGCAGTTCGACCCAGGAAGCCGCGCTTGAAACTGCGCGGCTGCGTGTGTCGGAGATAGATGCGGCGCTGGAGTTGGCGAAGACCGAGTTGGTGACGGCCGATGCCCGGATCCAGGAAGCGCAGAGCGCCTATCAGCAGGCCGTGGACGAACTCGCGACCAGAACCGAACTTCAGAGGCGAAACTCCGGTACGGTTGCGCAACGGGAGATCGAGAAGCTTCAGAATATCGTCGATGGTCGCCAAGCCGCGGTGTCTGCCGTCCTGGCTAGCAAGCAGTCCGTCGAAGCCCAGATCGCTTCGGTACTGCCGGCGCAGAAAGCCAGCGCCGAGGCAGCACTTGCCCAGGCGCAGGTCGAACTGGACAAGACGGTCGTCTATGCGGGAGTGGACGGAACGCTCGAGCAGTTCACGCTACGCAAGGGAGATATAGTCAATCCTATCATGCGGCCCGCGGGAGTGCTGGTTCCCGCGGAGGCAGGCAGGCGGGCGCTTGTGGCGGGCTTCGGCCAGTTGGAGGCGCAGGTCATGAAGGTAGGCATGGTTGCCGAGGCCACCTGCATCTCCATGCCGATGACCATCATCCCGATGGTTGTGACCGAGGTGCAGGATCTTATCGCAACCGGCCAGGTGCGCGCGTCGGATCAACTGATCGACGCTCAGCAAGTGGTCAGGCCCGGGACGATCACCGTCTTTCTGGAACCGCTTTTCCAGGGCGGGTTCGAAGGCGTTCCGCCGGGAAGCAGCTGTATTGCCAATGCGTATACCAACAACCACGACCGGCTGTCCGAAGAAGGACTGAGCACCTCGAAATGGCTGTTTTTCCACGTCATAGACACGGTCGGGGTCGTGCACGCCGTCATCCTTCGAATTCAGGCGCTGCTCCTTCCGGTACAGACGCTTGTCCTCTCCGGGCACTGAGAACCACGTCGGCAGCGGCCTGCCGACCCTTGCGAGATCGCCGACGTGGGCGTTGAGGCCGATCACGGTGAAGAAGTAGACGAGCAGGATGTCGCGCGCCGTCAGGTCGAAATCGACCTTGATACCGGAGAAGAGATAGACCAGCCCGATCGCACCGCGAACTTGGCCTTCGCCAGCCGCGCCCCTTCACCGCCGTCGCAAAAATTCCAGCTTCAGCCGGTTGATCTGCTCCGCGGTCCATCCCCGAACGTCCGTCACTTCGATCCAGGCATCGAGGTAATGCTCCGGCGCATAGACATGCCCGTACCCCATCGGGGCCGTTGTGGCCATCGCCATGTCGACGGTGAGCTGGAGAAGCGTCACGACCGGATACCATTTGAGCTCGGGAGACACGTCGGAACCGCGCGGCCCCGCCATCCATTCCGGCTGTCGGTACAGGGACCGGTAGTCGAAGAACGTCACCGGGTCGCTCGCATATTGAAGATAGACGATCCGCATCGGTCCCCAATGTGCGTCCGGGATCGCCAGGCCGTTCTCCTGGCTCGTGAACCGCACATACGACCCGTCCCTGAAGCGCGGCAGCCAGGCTGGCGATCCTCGCTCGCGGTCGTCGGTGACGGAACGCCAGATCCTGCTCGGAAATGGCGGGCCGCTCCAAAGTGCCCCCTGATACGGGTCGCCGATCACTTCGAACAACTCGGCGGATTTCTCGGAGCTCAAGGCGCCAAGGCTCAGCCCATGCAAACAGAGCCTGGGGCGCCTTTCCTTGGGAAGCGTGGTCCAATGCGCGTAGACTTCCGCAAACAGGGCGCGAGCTGCCTCGGCGCCATAGCCGGGCTCGACCAGGAGGGACAGCCAGCTTGTGAGATACGAATACTGCATGGCGACGCTCGCGACGTCGCCGCCGTGGAGATATTCGACGGTGTCCATTGCAGCAGGGTCTATCCAACCGGTGCCTGTCGGCATCACCACGATCAGCACCGAGCGATCGAATCCGCCGACGCGCTTGAGCTCCTCGAGGGCGAGCTTTGCGCGCTCCTCGGCTGTCTCCGCAGACCGCAATCCGACATAGACGCGGATCGGCTCACGCGCATCCATCCCCAGGAACGAGCCTAAATCCTTGCTCGTCGGCCCGGTCGCGATGAACTCCCGTCCCGCCCTTCCTAGCTCATCCCACTCGATCAGCGAGGTATCGCTTCCGGTCTTGCCGGGGTCGGCAGGCTGTTGGGTCTCGGGCTCGATCAGTTCATCGAATGCCCGGAAGGACGAATCCGCGGCATGGAGCGCAACCCTGAAGAAAACGCCGTTGACCACCGTCCAGAATAACGCAGCCGCAGCGGCAATGCCGATCACGTATGACACGCGTTTCGGCACGATCCGGCCAAGCATTCGCGAGATGAACAGGAACGTGACCTGAAACAATCGCGCCAAGAGGATCAAGAGCACGAAGGTCAGCAACGCGATCAGACCGACCTTCAGGGGGTGCGCAGTCTCTACCGGCTCGAACCTCATGTGCTGCCGGATCGAATTTTGCCATTCCGAAGCCTGCCAGAGAAACGCCACGGCAACCAGGATGCAGGTGGCCGCAGCGACGAGTTTGATGGCCCGCAAGATGCGGCCGGTGGACTTGGGCAACTCCAGGTAGTCGGCCAGCCGGCGCCCGAACACGCCAAGCCCATATCCGGCCGCGAAAGAGCATCCGGATAGAACGCCTTGCGTCACAAACTTGCGTGAAGCAGCGTAGGGGTGAGCGAGGCCGCAAAGAAGAGTGTTCCGAACAGCAGGCCAGCGGCTGAGAAGGAACGCCAGAACCTGAAGATCCAGAATAGCCTCATTGGAGCAGCCACGTGCGATCGCTGGAATGCTTCGAGGCAGCTTGCCGTGCAAGATACGTCGGCGCAACCCGCATGCGCGGGCGACGCCACGAACTCGATACCAATCTGGAGCAGTCTTTGTTCTGGAGCAGTCTTTCCAAACTTTAGGGGTGCGGTCGCTCGCCGTTCACCGCGCGTGTCAAAGGAGACTGAGCAGCGCGGCACGATGGCCGAGCTTCATCGTTTGTGGAGGTTAGAAACGGAGTTTGGCCACAACTCACAAAGCGCAAGGATAATAACCACCGAGTTTCGCCAAAGCCAGCCTATTCGCCGCCGACCGTATAGCTGGGGCGGGGCGAAAGAACATCGCCAGCTTCAAGCTTGCCGCTATCCGTCCGGCCCGGTTGTGGCCCGGAATGCGCTCCGCGATAACCGCTCAGGGTCAGAGGTTCACCATTGGCAAAGTTGAGACTTCTGCGGCCGGAGAGCGCGTCGGAAAAGAAAGTGTCCCGTGAAGCGTATCCTTCGGCGCCCGGCCAACTGCGGACTGTGACGAATGCCAGGGTGACACCCAACACAGTTTATGACGCAGTAGAACTAATTTAGAGCATCCCTCGAAAAAGAAGTCACCGGTTTTCGGACAAATCGATGCGCAAACAAGAAGTTACAACGGTGCGCTTGATCGCTTTTTCACGCGCACCGCTGTAGCGCCGGATCAGATCACGAAAAAATCGTCGGCCAGCAGCGTCGGCCTGTTCGTCAGCGTCGCAAGCTGTGTCATGCCGCCTGCGACGTTTCCGTTGGAATCGTAAAACAACGCACCCGTAACCTTGTCATAGATGATGTGGTCGTCGGCGTCGTGCGCGCTAGTCCCAGCGAAGAAGTAGCTCGGCTTGAGGGCTCCCGTGGTGGCTCCAAGCCCCTGCATTACCGAATTCTGGAGCCTGAATGCATCGGCCGTATGGTTGAAATCCGTGATGATGTCGCGGTTGGCCACTGAGAGCGGCGCGCTGAAAACGAAGAAATCGTTGCCGGCGCCACCAGTAAGCCGGTCAATGCCCAGGCCGCCCATTAGTGCATCGTTGCCACCCCGCCCAAGCACGGTATCATTGCCTCGGCCGCCGTCCAGTTTGTTGTCGCTGTCGTTGCCGTCGAGCACATTGTCGAGGGAATTTCCCGTGGCTCCGACGTTGGCGTTTCCGGTCAGACGCAGATTTTCTACCAGCCGGCGATCGACCGCCAGTGAGTACGTGACCAAGCTGAAAATCTGGTCGAGGCCCGCTTCGTCGATGACGTTGTCCAGCACATTGTCCACATAATAGGTATCGTTGCCGGCTCCGCCATTCATCTGGTCGGCCCCGGTCCCGCCATCGAGAAGGTCGGCGCCATCATAGCCCGCTAACCGGTCGCTACCCGCCCCGCCCCTTATGGTGTCGTTGCCGGCAAGGCCGACCAGCGTGTTGTTCCCATTGTTCCCGGTCAGCTCATTGTCGGAAGAATTGCCGCGACCATCGATAGCGGCAAGGCCGATGAGAGTCAGATTTTCGACATAGGATGGCAGTGAATAGGTGCTCGAGCTGAACACCCAATCTTTGCCCGCCGCATCGCCCTCGACCACGCGGTCGAGCGCATTGTCGACATAGTAGGTATCGTTGCCTGCGCCGCCCTCCATCTTGTCGATTCCGACTCCGCCGTCGAGCAGGTTGCTGCCAGCGTTGCCGACCAGCGTGTTGTCGAGTTCGTTACCCATCGCGTCGATGTCGGCAACGCCGGTGAGTGTGAGCTGCTCTATTTGCTGGCCGGACAGCGAATACGTCATCGACGTGATGACCACATCGATGCCGGCGCCGTCAGCCTCGATGACGACGTCGAATGCGTTGTCGACGCGGTAGGTATCGTTGCCGAAACCGCCGGACATTTTGTCAGCACCGGCTCCGCCGTTCAGAACGTCATCAAAGCTGCCGCCGTTCAGGATATCCGCTGCATCCGTCCCGGTCAGGTGCTGCTCCATCACGCCCGGCGCGGCATAGGCGCGCACGTAGTCGATGACCATCTTGTAGGTGCCGGACGCCCGCTCGACCTCAAGGGGATTCATGGCAAGCGAGGCCAGCATATAGAGCGGCGTGCGGAAGGACTCGCTCATTGGAAAGCGGCTCAGCTCCTTGCCGTCATAGTACACGGTGATCCAGTCCGTCGTGATCCTCGCGCCGTAGGTGTGAAACGCCCCGTCGAACATCGAACCGGGGAGGCCCGTATAGTTGCTTTCCCAAGCGTGGCTTTCCTTATTGCGCAAGTGCACCGCCTGGTGATGACCATCGGGATCGCCCCCATACGCTTCAACGATGTCGACCTCGACGCGTGGCAAAGTCTGATCGGGCGACAGCATCCAGAAAGCCGGCCAGGCTCCCGCCCCGCCGTGAAAGGCTGCGCGCATCTCGAAGTACCCGTACTCTTGCGCGAAACCCTGGCCGGCGCTGTTAACCGTTTGCATCGTTCCCGACTGCCAGGCGCCGTCCACCTGCTTCATGGTAATGGTCAGCTTCCCGTCAGAGACGGAGAACGGATTCGTTGCCCCCACCGGCGACATGAACGTGGCGGCCCCATAGGGGGCATGCACAGGCGCGTACCACTTGCCGGTGCCGTTGTTCGGCACGACATCAAGCGTGTTGAACTCGTCAGAAAAGGAGAGCTTGAACCCGGAGAGGTTCAGCTTCGATCCCTTGTACTGTTCGGTCCAATCGCCAGGAAGAGCAATCGCAGCCATTGATGGGCTCCTCGTTCTCGCAACATTTTCGCGGTTGACCCCCCACCAAGATCAAATCGTCCATTTGTTAACGGAAGGATAATGGACACCGATTCCGCTGCAAATGGGGTCAGTGCGGTTATCCCCAACGCTCTACGAGAAATCTTGGAGATGTCGCAAATCGGTTGACGTAGCCGGCACACGGTACTGCGAATCCTCCGATACCGTCACGTCGGGCTCGAACGTCGCCGCCAACCAGCCGCTCCTTCTCCGCCCGCGACCAGCGCCGCCGGCGCTGCCCCAAGGTGATCACTTCCACGCGCAATCGTCATAGGACACCTCCCCAGGATTATTCCCCGGACTTGCAATGTTCTTCCTAAGGCGACAAGGCGGCCTTCACCGTAGGCTTACGTTGTAGGCCGGCGGAGGCGGCCTACAGTCGGGGTTTCAAGAGGCTCACGACGCCTCGCCAGCGGGGTGGCGCGACGGTCGGCGCAGATAGCGTGGCCGAACGTCCGTTTTCTCAATCCGATTCGGACCTGCAATCTCGCCTCCGGAATGACCATTAGGGGTCACAGAACGAACCCGCTCGCGCGGGAGGGCGCGGGTTCGAGGCTTGGTGGTTTATCGGCAGCGCCGGTGAGGTTGTAATCGACGAGGGGTGACGGACAGGCTCGGCCTCCGAGCATGAAGGGTCAACCTTCAGCTTGAGAGGAGCATCCGATGACCATCTCTTCGCATCCGTCCGGCAGCGCGCTTCGCGAGCGCATGATCGAAGACATGAACGTGCGTGGCTTCACCGAAGACACGCGCCGTAACTACATCCGCTGCGTGAAGAGATTTGCGGCGTTCATCGGCCGCTCGCCCGGCGCGGCAACGGCTGAGGATCTCCGCCGTTTCCAAGTGCACCAGACCGAGAGCGGCATGCGGCCGCCGGGCATCAACAGCTCGGTTTCGGCGCTGCGCTTCTTCTTCACCGTCACGCTCTCTCTCGTCGTCTCGCGATAGTCCACCAGCCACCCAAGCTGCCGCTGGTGCTGAGCGCCGAGGAGGTAGCGCGGCTGCTCGAAGCGGCGCCGGGGCCGAAATACAAGGCGGCGCTCGGCACGGCCTATGGCGCCGGGCTGCGGGTTTCCGAGGTGGCGGCGCTCAAGGTGACCGACATCGACTCGGCGCGCATGCTGATTCGCGTCGAACAAGGCAAGGGCCGCAAGGATCGCCACGCCATGCTGTCGCCGCATCTGCTCAAACTGCTGCGCGCCTGGTGGCGGGAGGGCAAGCGCCGCGGCGTGATGTTGCCGCGGGGCTGGCTGTTCCCAGGACGCAATCCGGTCATACCGCTCTCCAGCCGCCAGCTGAACCGCGCTGTTCATGCCGCTGCGGAGGCGGCCGAGATCAGGAAACGGGTGACGCCGCACACGTTGCGCCACAGCTTCGCCACCCATCTCCTGGAGCAGGACATCGATATCCGCATCATCCAGGTCCTGCTCGGGCACGCCAAGCTCGACACCACGGCGCTCTATGCCCGCGTCGCCACCAACACGATCCGCACCGTGATGAGCCCACTCGACCGGATCAAGCTGCTGACGGAGGACGAGACGCGACCGGACAGATGACGCCGCGGCGGTGAGCCGCCCGTCACTGGAAGTCGCCGACATCTTCCATCGCCATGGCGCCACCTGGCGCGCGGCGCATGCCGGTCATCTCAGCCTCGGCCAGATGAAGGTGATGTCGGCGATCGAGAGCTGCCGTACCGCTGCCCTCGGCGGCCATGTCGAGGCTTGAGAGGACTGCGGCCACAGCCGGATCGCCTATAACAGCTGCCGGAACCGGCACTGCCCCAAATGCCAGAGCGCGGCGGCACGGGACTGGCTCGCCGCGCGCCAGGCCGATCTCTTGCCGGTCGGCTACTTCCACGTCGTGTTCACGCTGCCGGCCGAGATTGCCGACATCGCCTACTACAACAAGGCCGTGATCTACGACCTTTTGTTCCGCGCCGCCTCCGAGGCGCTGCTCACGATCGCGGCCGATCCAAAGCACCTCGGCGCGCGCATCGGCATCACCGCCGTGCTCCACAGCTGGGGCTCGGCGATGACCCATCACCCGCATGTGCACATGATCGTGCCCGGTGGCGGTATCTCGCTCGACGGCGAGCGCTGGGTGCATTGCAGGCCGGGCTTCTTCCTGTCCGTGCGCGTGCTGTCGAAGTTGTTCCGACGGCTCTTCCTGTCGAAGCTCGCCGACGCCCATGCTGCTGGGCGACTGCAGTTCTTCGGCGGTCACGACGGTCTGAATGAGCACAGCGCCTTCGCTCAATTCCTGGCGCCGCTTCGGAGGAAGAACTGGTTCGTTTATGCCAAGCCGCCAATCGTCGAGTGGCGGAGGGAGAGCAACTGAGATCCAACCTTCTCCAACTCGCACTGGTTCGCGCACGCTGGCAAATGGGATCTAGGCATGGCTCAAGTGCCTGGACACCAGAACGCCAGGCTCGACGCAGCAAATATGCAAATTGGTGGAAATTGCCGGAAGCGGCTTAGCTTCGAGAATCGCCAACGCCTCATCGGATGACCGTGCCTGTCGGAGTCGCGCCCGAACCTGAGATGCCCGAAGCAGCCGGCATATTTGGGAAAGGGCAGGGAGGAAGGCGGACGTGGCAGAGGGCGGCCAAAGTATAGTGTAAATAGTTCTCAGTGGACTGAGGAGTGGAGATGAGGCTGGCTGTCCCGGACGCGAACTCTCTCGCGTCCGGGCTAATGGCCCGTTTTGAGGCGTTTAGGCTCCCGCCGGAAATTGAGGCTGAACATATTCATAGCAATTCAGAGGTAATGGTAGATTTTTTGAAAATCAAGCAAAACAGGTACGGGCCTGACTAGCAGAAATAATGCTTTTAAATGCCAGTTATTTTCGTTTGACGAACAGAACAGTCTCCTGCTTGCTAGCTGGGCGCGAACATGCCGTGTCAGAAAGTGAAGATCGAATTTTTAGACGGACTTCCAGATCTTCAGCCGTTGCAATTTTTATTTCAACCAGGAGATGCCGTGATGAAAAAACTCGTCCTCGCAGTTGCCTTGACAGTGGGCAGTTCGCTTTGCGCCATGGCGGCGAATGAGGTCACCAAAGCTCCGCCAGCCGCTCCTTACGAACAGGTCAGCAAGCTTGTGAAACTGCCCGACTTCCTGCCGGGCATGGGCCAACTTTTCGTCGATCCGACGACATTGCCTGCCGGACCATTCTTTGCCTATGACCACGATGGCGAGCTTGTCAGCACGATTTACATGCTGCCGATCAAAGACCTCAATCCGGACAAGCGTTTTGACGACCTCGCTTCACCCGGCGGCAATGTCGACCATGTGGACGTCTACTACAATGCCGGCCATCCGGGGGTAGAAGAGCCGCATGTCCATGTCGTGCTGTGGCATGTTTCAGCGGCTGACGAGGCACAGGTCGCCAAATGACACTGACGCGTCGTGAGATACTGGGCGCTGGCGGCGGGCTCGCCGCCGCCCTTTCCCTCTCTTCTCTGGCCGTGTTGGGTGGCGAGATGATCGAAGTCAAGATGCAAGGGCGCGACGACGGTTCACACGTCTGGTTCGACCCGATAGGCATCCTGATCAAACCAGGACAGACGATCCGTTGGACCAATCTCAATCCCGGCAATTCGCACACGACGACGGCATACAATCCCACAAACTTCGAGCGGCCGCTCCGCATGCCCAAAGCGGCAAAATCTTGGGATTCTGACTATCTACTGCCCAACGAAAGCTTTTCGGTTACTTTCACCGAGCAGGGGGTCTATGATTATTACTGCATTCCGCATGAGCATGCTGGAATGGTCGGTCGTATCGTCGTCGGCGAGCCCGAGGCGCATGACTGGACGGAGCTAACCGGAGCGAAGGGAGACCTACCGGAAGAGGCCGTCAAGGCCTTTCCGATGGTCGAAGACATCATGACGAAAAGGATCGTGCGGCGCGCCTAGGCATACGTGCAGGATGCATGACACCAGCAACAGGAGAACCCAAACGACGATGCGAATGGGAGCCCGAGTTTCCTGTTTGTCGTCAATGATCGATAGGGGCGACCATCATGACCGGCAGCGCGTTTCCATACGATAATGAAACACGAGCGAAGCGCGACGAGCGTCCGGTAGATATGCCTCCCGGTGCTCGGGCTGCAGCCCAACAACGTGAGCGTGCCACACATCGGCTTGCCGCCTTAGGCGAGATGACTGGCGGTATTGCCCATGATTTCAGAAACCTCCTGGCAGTCATCGGATCCGGCCTGAGGCTTGCCGAAATAAGAGCCGAGGAGCCCGAAAGCGTGAGGACCTACATTGCTGCAGCGCGGCAGGGAATCGATCGAGGTATCGAACTGACGTCACTGGTACTGGCCTTCGCAAAACATCAGGAACTCGAAATCCACGCTGGCAATTTGAATGAATTCCTCAGGTCTTTTGAGCCTTTCCTGAGATATGGCGCAGGCCCCGATGTCCGCGTCAAGCTGGAGCTTGGTTCCGATATCCCGAACTGCTTGATCGACCCGGCGCTGTTCGACTCTGCAGTGCTTAATCTCGTAATGAACGCACGAGATGCGATGCCAAGTGGCGGGGAGATCCGCGTCACCACTGAGCGATTGGTGCAGCCGGCCCCGACGCCTGACCTGCCCGGGCCCGAAACCTACGCATGCGTTCGCGTCAAGGACGGTGGTTGCGGCATGGCTCCGGAAGTCTTGCGAAAGGTGTTCGATCCTTTCTTCACGACGAAGGGTGAGAAGGGCACCGGGATAGGGATGTTGCAAGTGCAGGCATTGGCGCAAATGGTTGGTGGTCGGATCCGGATAAAGAGTGAGCGAGGGATTGGAACAACGGTCGACCTTCTGTTCCCGTCAATCCAAGCGGACCTTTAGACGCCCAACAACTCCTACAATTTGATGTCGGCGCTCGCGACGGAATGCAATCCTGCCAGGGCGGGACCTACCACGCTCTCGTCCGCACTTGCGGATTGCACCGCGTAAACCGGATAGGAGAACTGCGGCATTTCAGGCACAAGGTGCAGCCGGCCGGCCTCCATGTGAGGCCGCACAGAACTCATCCTGAAATATCCGGAGCCGCCAGTCGCAAGAACATAGCTCAGTGCGAGCGGACCGAGATCGAAAGAAAGATCCGGCGCAGCACTCGGGAAATTCATCCCGTGGTGAAGTTCAAAATCCGGCCCCCAATCCATATAAACATAATCGGATTCGTCCAGGAGGCGCGCTTCGGAATTGGTCGTCACGAGGACGAGTTTTTCCTCCAGAAGCAGATCGATCTTCAAACCCGGTCTGTGGGGGGGCGCGTACATGATAGCCAAGTCGACCATTCCTGACGCAACCTGATTGATCAAATCCTTCGGCACATCGACGTGTACTCGAAGTGCAATATCCTGAAGCGACCCGCGCATCCATCGGACCCAATCGAGCAGAAGAGGTTGCGCTAGGCTGACTTCGCTGCCGACCGTCAGAACAGCTCGACGTCCCGGGGGCACGGCAACCTGGTGAAGGGTGCGTTGCCATAGTTGGACGAACATCGGCGCGTGGCGCAGAAATTGCTCACCGGCCGGGGTGAGAGAAGCTCCGCCTTTGTGGCGAACAAAAAGCGCGCGGCCCAATTGCTGCTCGAGGTTGCGAATCCGTGCGCTTACGGTCGTCTGGGCGACATTCAAGCGCTCCGATGCCCGAATGAAACTCCCTGTCGAAACGATCTCGATGAAAGTCCGGGCGAGTTCAATGTCCATAAAACATATAGCATAAAAATTGCGTTTAAATGTCAATCAATTTCGTTTGCTAGATAGCTAGTCAGAGCAATAGGCTTCGAGATTATCCACCCAGCTCTGCGCTGAATGCTGCGCAGCGCCGGTGGGAGGGAGCGCAAGCAAATGACCGACAGGAGTTCGACCATGTCCCCAGTGCAGCAGGAACTTAGCGTCACCAGTGGTTTGCGCACGGTTGCACCCGCCCGGCACCATTCAAAGGTCGTGAAATTCATCAGCGAGGTCGCCAAGGCGGCGGCCAACGATGCACCGACCTCGGTTGAGATCTTCTCTGACAGCGGCCACTGGTACTGTCGGGTTCGCCGCGGCCATGAAAAGACCCGGCCGATGGGTCCCTATACCAAACAACAGGCCGAGCGGATCCAAGAAGCTCGGAGAATGTCGATCGCAGAAAGAGGAACCTCTCGGATCATGTTCGAGTAAGCGAGGATCTCACGATCACGCCGGCCTGACGGCAAGATCCACTGGCACGCGGAACGATTCCGAGGGTGAGCCCCATCAGTGGAACATTCCTTCTGTCCGCATGCTGGTTTGTGAGCGCGTCGTGCGCTTAAGACAGGAGAAAGGAATACGAAACGAATCGTTTTGACCTCGGCCGTGTTGGCGCTTTCCGCCGGCCTTTCCTTTGCCCAGACGACGAGCGGAACTTCGGGCGAGACCTCCACGACCACAACCACGACCACGCTTTATCTGCCGGGCTTTCTAACCCGGCCAGTTGCCGGTGGGCCATTTCTTTAGCGAGACCCACTAGGGCATCGACCTTTTGCAGCTGGTCCGCGTCACCGCCATTGGCGACGCGTTTCCGGATCGTCTTATCGCAATGCCCCTTGGGCGGCTAATAGCCTGTACTTTTCGAAGATCGCTAGCTTCTGCGGATAGGTGATCCGTACCTTGGCGTTGCACCCGTCGCATCTGAAGTGCGCGATCGTTCTTAGCGCAGAGCCCTTCCTTACCGCCGGATGCGAGCAATTCGGACAATCGAATGTGAGCGCAACATCAGACAAGTCTTGGGCTAAACCCATTTCCATCTCCTTCGCAAGCGCTGTGGCTACACTCTGGCGGGACTCAATGGGGCAATGCAGATGCGAATCCGGCTGTGCTAACGCGAACAATTCGTCAGGGAAAGCCGCCAAGCTAGTGCGCCTTCTCTGCGCCCTTTGAGAGACGAAGAGACCTCAATTCATCCAGCAGTTCGCGCTCCTTGGTAGTAATGTTTCGGAAGATTGCGACAATCGCCACCGCTAAGGCCTCGGCATCCCGGCTTGAAGAGTCCATGTGTTCATCTGCGCAAACCTGATCGAACACGCGTTCGCAAATAGCCAGATCATGAGGGCTGAGGCAGGTGCGATTGAAACGCCGACGCAGCATCTGTGCGAACCTTTCAGGGCCTGTTGCCAGTGATTGAGGCGGACTTTTTTTGTCGATGAACCGCTGAGGCGTGATTGGAATAAGTTTACTCGCTGACCGATAATTGGTCTTTCAATAGTCCCAAATCAGGGCGCACTCGCGAGATCTATACTGTCCAGCAATCATAAGTTGGCGGTAATCCCGCAATTTTTGTTCTGGGACATGAAATCCTCGCCGAAATTCCGCCGCCTCTTTCGGAGTTCGTGTGCAACCGAGTCTACTGGCGGTGACTTTCAAACTCGCCAGTGAGCATCCGACCTTGGCTGCAATATCTTTCAAAGGTTCGTTATTAAAATATCCATCAAGAATTATCTTGCGACGAGCTTCTGTTTTGAGGTTTGCGTTCATTTCGTTGCCTCCTCAACTACGCTTTCACCGTGCCAGACTCTATACGCACCACGTTGAAGAGTGTCGTTATCGTCGCATCCAGAAACTTATCTCGGAATGCATTTCTTGCTGTAACCCAGTGTGATAGCCCTCTGTGGACTCGCGTTCAGCTGGTCTTGCCAGATGGCTGTGATACACCACATGATTGCGGTGGCGATGGGCATACCGGAATCGGATACGGCACTACGCGATGGACGCTAAGAGGCAGGACAAGGCGCTTGCGAGGCAGGCGCTTGAGCGCGATCGACGTCGTTGGCCGCGCGAAGCTCAGCCTTACAATGAGGCTGCCCCGTCACTTGCGCCGGCGCTCGAACCTTTGCCCTTTTCGACGCTCGAACTGGCGCCAGAAGATCAATTCGTCGCTTGGCAGGCGCATATGGCTCCGCTTGTCGAGATCAAGTTGCCGGATGACAAATCGCTCGACGATGGCTTTCCCGCCGACCACACGGCTTGGAACCTCGGCGGCATGCTGATCGTTCAACAGCGCGCACCGGCACATAGTTATATGCGTTCTGCTGCGAAGCTTCGGTCCAGCTCGATCGATCACTGGTATATCGCTTTGCCGCATACTGGCCGGTCGTGGACGGAGGTCGATCGCCGCGTAGCGGAAAACCAGCCGGGCAAATTGGAGATTAGATCGCTTGGCTACCCGTTTCGGGGGAGGGCAACGGAATCCCAAAGTCTCTTTCTCTATTTGCCGCGTGATTTGTTCGCCGATGCGGCGGCAACCCTGGACGCAAAGAATAATTCAATTCTGTCCGGCAACTTTGCCAACCTTTTGCTCGACTACCTCAAGAACATCGAAGCAAGACTGCGCAGTCTCACGGTTGACGATCTGCCCCGCATCGTGCACGCAACACGCAGCATGATCATTGCCTGCCTCTCGCCCCCGGCGGAACATGCCGCGGCCACCGAACAATTGGTGAGTGTCGCGCTGATGGAGCGAGCCCGTCGATACGTCCACAACAATCTGGATGCGGCTCATCTGACGCCGGATTCAATGTGCCGGGCGCTCGGCGTCTCGCGCTCTCGTCTTTATCAGTTGTTCGAACCGAGCGGTGGTGTTCTCCACTACATACAAAGTCGCCGACTTCTGGCAGCCCATGTTGCGCTTAGCAATCCGGCGGACAGCCGGCGCATTGTTAATATTGCCGAAGCCGTCGGGTTTAGTTCAGCGGCTAATTTCAGCCGAGCTTTTAGCAAGGAATTCGGCTACAGCCCCCGCGAAGTCCGAAGCTCCGTGGTGTTACCGCGCCCCGCCCACTCTGTTTCGCATGCCGGACACGAGGAGGCCTCTTCCTTTGAACATTGGCTCAAAGCGCTCGGAAGCTGAGTACAGGATCGGGAAGCTCATGGACCAGAATATTTTCGTGTCGCGTCCACCGCGCCATCAATTATAGCCAATTCCCGATTTATCGACCAACTGTTCATCGATGTCGCCGCGCATCACAGCGGAGCATACATTGCAACTACGCAGCATAAGACACTTGTTGAGACCGCGAGTCGTATGTTTGCCAAGTCAAGAAACAAAGAGATAGAGCGGTTCTGCGGTTCCTTGAAATGACGAACCGCTCTAGCCCGGATTATCTCACCAGCAAAGGGCTGCGTAGGCTGGCGGCGATCCCGGACAGCAATTAGCCGGTCGGGAACGGTGCAAGAGCGCCGCGCCGGGCAAGATATGTACGCCGGGATAAGTATTAGGATGCAAAGCTAACGACAGATCGGCTTCGTGCGTAGATGCTTGCAATGCTTGGCGGGGGCTCGGCGGCTTGGCGGGGGCTCGGCACAGGTGGCAGGCATCATGTTGGGGAGATGTCGTGCTGCCTGTGCCGATAGCCGCCGCTGCGCGGTCAAAGGTGGCGTCATTGAGTAAGCGTGCCAAGGTCGTTGGCGGCCGGCTGGAGTTTCTTCCGCCGCAGATCCCGACTCGGGTCGAGCGGCCGCCTGAAGGTGAGGGCTGGGTCCACGAGGCCAATCTCGACGGCTATCGAACCCAGATCATCATCGATAATGGCGGTGTGCGTCTTTACAACAAGAACGGCCGCGACTGGACCACGAAATACTGGCCCATCGCACTAGCCGTCGATCTGCCATGCCGGACTGCCATTCTCGACGGCGAAGTCATTGTTCCCGGCGAGCAGAGCGCTTTCGATTGCCCTGC
This sequence comes from Mesorhizobium sp. WSM4814, assembly GCF_055811595.1. Lineage (NCBI taxonomy): Bacteria > Pseudomonadati > Pseudomonadota > Alphaproteobacteria > Hyphomicrobiales > Phyllobacteriaceae > Mesorhizobium > Mesorhizobium sp. WSM4814. The sequence continues at coordinate 570,407 of NZ_JBVVQT010000002.1, read as the reverse complement.
GCTGGAAGCGGCGATCTGGAACGAGCCGAGCCGGCTGGTGTTCGTCGCGTTCGATATCCTCCATCTCGACGGCCACGATCTAGGCTCCTTGCCGCTGCTGCAGCGCAAGCAGGCGCTGTGGCAACTGATTGAGCCTGGCCTCGGCAAGATCCAATACAGTGAGCATTTCGAGGGCAGCGCGCTGGCGCTCTTCCGCACCGTCGAGAAGATCGGGCTCAATGGAATTATCTCGAAGCGCGCCGACAGCCGCTACAGGAGCGGACTGTCGAGCACATGGCTGAAGGCCAAAAAATTTGAAGAAGCCGACTCCCGAGTTGGGGGTCGTTTATGAGCCAGGCACGGCTCCAATGCCCTGATCGCTGCTCACGGGCGTCCTCACCGATTTGAGGCCTACGCGGGCGGACGCGACGCGCATACCAATCTGGCGGAACAAATCATGATCATTCTCATTGTGGTGATCATCAAGGGAGATTGATCATGGGTGACCGGCACAACCCAAAAATCGAGGCACCGGCAAATGTCGAAAAGGACCCGGAAGATTGGATCAGCGGAGATGATCCCATGACCCCCGCACAAGCCTCCTATTTGAAAACTTTGGCCGAACAGGCCGACGACCCTGACGCCTATGCTGACGGCCTCAGCAAGGCGGAAGCCTCTAAACGCATCGATGCACTCCGGGAGAAGTTAGGCCTGTAGTGCCCGCTCGTGGCTGTTGGCCTCCGGCGACGGGGCCGTTCCATCGAACCCGACAGCGGCTCTGTCCAGTTTGTTACCGTGGTCTGACCCCGGGGATGAGTTGCATTGCGTTCTGCAACCGCTCGCTGGATAGTCCTGGCGATGTTGCAGACCTTATTGACTCATTGGCCCCAGGTCCTCGCGATCATTTCGGTGGTGATGGCGGCCATCGGCATCGTCCACGCCATAATGACGAAGGAAGACGTCCGCGCCGCCACGGGTTGGGTCGGCGTGATGTTCCTGTCGCCATTCCTCGGCGCGATCATCTACGCCGTTGCCGGCATAAACCGCATCCGTCGTGCCACGATCAGCGCCATGCGGCCCCTTTCCAGCGAGGCGGCTTCCGCAAAACATGAGCGCAACTTTGCCGCCGAGGAACTGATTGCCGAGCGGTACGGCCAACGCTTCACCGGCCTGAAGACATTGGGCGACAGGGTGGCCCGGCGTGCCCTGACCTCGGGAAACGCGATTGCGATATTGGAGACAGGTGACGAGGCCTATGCCGCAATGTGCCGAGCGATTGACGGCGCTCAACGCACTGTCCTGCTCGAGACCTACATCTTCGACAATGACGATGTCGGGCGGCTTTTCGTGGAATCTCTCGCGCGAGCCGTCCAGCGGGGTGTCAGCGTTCGCGTGCTGATCGATGCCGTCGGGGCGCGTTACTCCGTCCCCAGCATTCTTGGGCGCCTGCGAGAGGCGGGAATCCCGGCAGACCTCTTCAACGGCAACATTGTCATGGGCCTGCGTCTTCCCTACGCCAACCTCAGAACGCACCGGAAGATCCTGGTCGTCGACGGCACGATTGCGTTCACCGGAGGGATGAACATCCGAAAGGGATTCTCAGCCGAGTTCGCCGGCTCCTCCAGCGCGAGGGACACGCATTTTCAGGTCACCGGGCCGGTCGTTGCCGACCTTTTTTCGGTTGCCGCCGAAGATTGGCGCTTCGTGAGCGGCGAGTTCCTGAAAGGCGACACCTGGCAAGTGGCCGCGCTTCCCGCGGCTCCCGGTCAACCGATGCTGGCGCGGGCGGTTGCATCCGGGCCGGATGCCAGCATCGAAACGAACCACAACTTGCTGATCGGGGCATTTTCCGTCGCCCGCAAATCGATCCGCATCATGTCGCCCTATTTCCTGCCGGATCGGGAACTGATCAGCGCGCTGACGACCGCAGCCAGGCGAGGCGTCGAGATCGACATCGTGGTACCGGCGATGAACAATCTTTTCCTTGTTGACCGGGCGATGACGGCGCAATTCGATCAGGTCCTGAAGCACTATTGCCGCGTATGGCGCACGCAGGGCTCGTTCGATCATTCGAAGCTGCTGTCGGTCGATGGAGTTTGGGCTTTTATAGGATCCTCCAATCTTGACGCCCGGTCCCTGCGGCTGAATTTTGAGATTGATGTAGAGGTTCTTGATGCAGGCTTTGCTGCGGAGATTGAAGCGCGGATCGGATCGGCAATCGCCTCCGCCACGTCTGTAACGATCGAAACCTTGAGAGCCCGGCCATTCATCGTCCGCCTGTTCGACCGAGTGTTGTGGCTGGGATCGCCCTACCTTTAGAGGCTTTCTCGTTCTGCCCGAGGCAATTCGGGCGACGCAGCCATCGCTCCTTTCGAGCGCCGCATCTCGTCAGGGCAGGAAGCAGCGATTGCAGATCCTGTTTGAGTGAGACAAAGCTAAGTCTTGAAGGTAGTGAGGACGAGCAGCAGACTCATGCAAAGAACTGGACAGAGCTTTCCTGCAAGTGTGCTCAAATCCATTCGCGACAGAAAGAAGCAGAAGGCGAAGGCTGCGCCGTCCGAAGGGACACGCCCTGCGGGGACTCTGGTCGCATCTTACAATGTTCACAAATGCGTGGGCGTCGACAGAAAGTTCGATCCCGAACGAATCGGTCGCGTCATCCGGGAAATCGGCCCGGATGTCATTGCGTTGCAGGAAGCGGACAATCGCTTTGGAGATCGTGCCGGCCTTCTGGATCTGCTGCGTCTCGAATTGGAAACAGGCCTGGTGCCGGTGCCGGTGTCCGGAAACGGCAAAGGACACGGCTGGCACGGCAACGTTCTGCTTTTCAAACGGGGCATCGTTCGCAATGTCCATCAGATAAAGCTCCCGGGGCTGGAGCCGCGCGGAGCCCTGGTTGCCGAAATCGATCTGGACGAGAAACGAACTCTGCGCATTATCGCAGCCCATCTCGGCTTGCTGCGCCGATCGCGCTCCGAACAGGCCCGTGTCGTGCTCGAAATCATGAACAGACCGGACGAAAAACCAACACTGCTGCTCGGCGATTTGAACGAATGGCGACTCGGAAACCGTTCCGCGCTGAATACGCTGCACACGACTTTCGGTCCCGCGCCACCGGCGGTCCCCACCTTTCCATCGAGTCTGCCGCTGCTGTCGCTCGACCGGATCATGGCAAACCGACACGGAATGATCTCATCCGTCGAAGCCCATGACACGCCGCTTTCGCGGGTCGCCTCCGATCATCTGCCGCTTATAGGATTCGTTCGCCTGTGATGGTGCTGCCCAGCCCCATGAATGGAGATCGGTTCAAAGGGAAGCTCTAGCCGGACTGGCGGAGCGGGGCGGCCCAGCGGCTTTGGTTGCGGAGGAGGTCGCTGGGCCTGGCGAGCCTTCGGGGGCGTGCTCCACTTGGCTGGTGAATATGTGCTGCAGATCGACGAAGCTCGACATCCAGGCGCTGATTGACAGGCTCCGCCGTGACCACGGCTCGATGCATGACGACCTGGTCGGGCTATTTGTTTGCTCAAATTGCAAGGCTGCCGGCCGTGACCGCCGGCACGTTGAGAGCGTCCTCGGTTGCGGGCTCCAGCGGCACGCCGTCAATTCGCACGGGGCGGGCGGTTTGCTCCAGTCCGGAAATTCCGATTTGGAGGCCGCCATTGCACAGCTGCCCTGCGACATGCGAGTTTGTCAACCAAATGGCTCATCATGGGAGTCTCGTCATGTCCATTCGCCGGATTGCGTTGACCTCGGCAGCGGTCACGCTTGCCTTCACAACCCTCGCCCAGGCCAGGCCGGACACCCGCGCCATGACCTGCCAACAGACGCAGGCGCTAATCCAGAGCCATGGCTCGGCGGTGCTGACCACCGGCCCGAACACCTATGCCCTCTACGTCCGCCGGTACAGCAATGCGTGCGACTGGTCGGAAATCCCAGCGGTAGGGTTTGTGCCGACGCTCGATGGCCAGTGCTTGGTTCATCGATGCAGAGAGCCGCTCTACACTCCTCCCGGCTGACGGTGACGAGCATAGCTATTCTGCTGCGCCTTTCGGCAGGTAGCCCTTTTCCCGCAGATACGTGGTCAGGATCTTCTCGACCATCGATGACCGCCGCTACGCCGCTCGCTCGCCACAGCGCTGTTGAGGGCGCGCTCGCCAGCGGCTTCGCTACCGCCGACCTACGCCACGCGGTGGGACACGACCGGAAGTAGCCAGAAGTGCTCCCCAAAGAGTCAAATCTCATGTTCCAGTCTTGGAACTGGTTTCCCCAGATTACGGCATAACCCAAGATCGGAACGAGGCTCGCAAATTGCGGGAGCCTAGTCCGGGTTAACGAAGCAGCATATGTCCATCTTGGGCTGCATTTCATCGGTGGCCTGCAAATCACTGTCCGTAGATTAGTGCGTAACTCTGGCAAATCGATAAATTACTTAGATAAATCAACGGCAGTTGGCGGAGGGAGTGGGATTCGAACCCACGGTGGGCTTGCACCCACGCCGGTTTTCAAGACCGGTGCCTTAAACCGCTCGGCCATCCCTCCATCGTGATTTTTCAACCACCTGGATGCTCGTCCTGATCGCAACGCGTACCCTGTGGGCACGCCTCGGAGATCGTTCGCTCTTCATTGCTCTAGTGCGCCCAACGAAGTCCTGTCAACCGGCTGTTGCCGGTTCCTGCCAGGGGCAGGGCACGGGTGCTTGACGGCGGGGCTTGAGCAGGACGAGCAGCGCTGCGCCGAAGCTCGAAACGCCGTGATTTCTCACAGCGATCGCCGGGACGGCTTGTGCCACAATCTCGCCCGGTTCCGACCATAATCGGTTAATACGGTGATAAACAATTCCTGTGCACAAGGGATTGCGAATCAAGGTGTCGCTGGCATTGTCGGGTAGGTTTTGGCCCTGCCGACGGTCAAGTTGCGGCGCCTTTGTTGAGAGGGGACAATCGAAAAATGCCAAGCACGACGCGCCCGCGTCTTCGTCGCGCTTCCGCTTTCGCGTTGTGTGCCCTGTCGGCTGCCTTGCTGGCGGCTTGCGCGGCGCCGCCACAGCCAAAGGCAATGGTCAACAAGAAGCCTCGCTCCAAGGAATATTTTGCCGAATCCGAATATGGCGTAAAAGCCAGCCCGCGCGTTAGCTTCAAGATGTCGGGCCTGCAGCGTGGCGGCGGACGCGATCAGCTCGGCAAGCCCTATCAAGTGCGCGGCAAGTGGTATTATCCGAAGGAAGACAAGCGCTACGCCAAGAAGGGTCTCGCCTCCTGGTATGGCGAAGCCTTCCACGGCAGGCTGACCGCCAACGGCGAAGTCTACGACATGACACATCTGACCGGCGCGCATCCGACAATGCCGCTGCCGAGCTATGCGCGGGTCACCAATCTGAAGACCGGCAGCTCGGTCATCGTGCGCGTCAACGATCGCGGTCCTTACCATGAGGGGCGCATCATCGATGTGTCGAAGCGCGCCGCCGAAATGCTCGACTATGCCAATATCGGCACGGCCAAGGTGAAGGTCGAATATGTCGGACGGGCGCCGCTTCACGGCAAAGACGAACACTATCTGATGGCCTCTTACCATCCCGGCAACAGGGCGCCGGATCCGTCGGACGGCCTGCCCACCGGCGTCATGATCGCCATGAACGGACCATCGCCGAGCACGGCGTTGGCCGCCGCCGCTGCCTTTCCCGGTCAGTTGACGAATTCCGCATCGGCACAGCCGGTCGTGGCGGCGCAGACGCCGGCCGCCGGCAGCGTGACGCTGCCCGATTTCGGGCCGATCGTGCCGGAACGGCCGCAGATCAATCTGCCGCAATCGCCGTTCAGGGTAGCGACGCTGTCTTATGCGAGCGAACGCGTGCAGCGCGCCTCCACTGTCTTTGCCGCGCTGGATGGCGCCGGGCCCGCCGAAATCCTGCAATCGTGGAAGCGGCAAGTTCCTTCGGCCGCTTCGCCCACCGACTATATCGCGGCGGGCTCGTTCGAGGATGCCGCCGAGGCGCAGCAGGTGGCAACCCAGCTTTCCGGCTTCGGCAACACCGAAATCCAGCGCTCGGAATTCGAGGGCAAGGACTGGTATTCGGTCAATCTCTATCCGGACGGCCATGGCAGCCTGGACGACATGCTGCAGGCGGCATGGTCGCATGGCGCGCCGGACGCGCTCGTGGTTCGGAATTGACCGGCAAAACTTGAAGTTTTGGCCGGTTGTCCATCGCGCGGTTGCTCGGCCGGGACAAAGCCTGATAATGCATGTCGCGCAAAAATGTGCAGCGGTTTTGCGATAACGACATGCATAAAACAACAGCCTAAAGCACGTCGCGTGAAGTCGTCGACGGCGACGCGCTTTAGGCTTGCCCGGAACTACCGGCTGACAGGTCGAACTTCTCATGAAATTTCGCTTCGCCGCGCCTCTCGCCGGGCTTCTGGGTTTTGGCCTGCTGCTGCTTTCGCTGGCTCCGGCCGCGGCGCAGCTTTTCGAAACCAAGGCCGCACAGGCCTTCATGATCGATGCCGAAACCGGAACGGTGCTGTTTTCCAAGGATGCCGACAGGCCGATTCAGCCGGCGTCACTGGCCAAGCTGATGACGATGGAGGTGGTGTTCAACGCCATCAAATCGAGGCGCGTGACGCTTAACGATACATACGTGGTGAGTGAGAACGCATGGCGCACCGGCGGCGCGCCATCCGGCACGTCGACGATGTTTGCCCAGCTCAAGTCGACGGTCCGGCTTGAAGACCTGATCCAGGGCGTGACGGTCCAGGCCGCCAATGACGGCTGCATCATCATCGCAGAAGGGTTTGCCGGGTCGGAGGCGAATTTCGCGACTGGAATGACCGAGCGCGCAAGGCAGATTGGTCTCGAGAAATCGACATTCGTCAATGCAACCGGCCTGCCGGCCGATGGTCAGCAGACGACGGTTCGAGAGCTTGCGCTCCTTGCCCTGCATATCTGGCGCGAGTACCCGGACCTCTATCGCTACTACGGCCAGAAGGATTTCACCTGGAACAAAATCACCCAGAGGAACCGCAACCCGCTGCTGGCGATGGATATCGGCGCCGACGGCCTGGCGATGGGCAGGAGCGAGGCATCCGGCTTCGGCATCGTCGGCTCGGTCAGCCAAGGTGGCAGGCGGGTCATTGCGGCGATGAGCGGCCTGGCAAGCGACCGCGAGCGCGCCGAGGAAGCGCGAAAGCTGCTCGACTGGGGCCTTCGTTCCTTTGAGAAAACCGAGATTTTCGCCAAGGATGAGGTGGTCGGCGAGGCCCAGGTTTTCGGCGGTGCGAAATCCGGCGTGGCGCTGAAGGCAAAAGCGCCCGTGGTCATCTTCCTGCCGATCGCCAACCGCGACAAGCTGACCGCCAGGATCGTCTATGAGGGACCGGTTGCAGCCCCCGTGGAGGAGGGGCAACCGGTGGGTGCGCTGCGGGTCTGGATCGGTGACACGCTGAGCCAGGAAACGCCGCTTTTCGCCGCCGAAAGGGTTGGCGTCGGCTCGCTGCCGCAACGCGCGCTCGATGCCGCCAAGGAACTGGCGGTCGGCTGGCTGCGTTAGCAGCCGCGGCGTGGACCTTTTCTCAAGTCCGGACTATTACGGTCCCTCAGCATGGACAAAGGCTTTGGTGAGCGGATTCTTCATCACCTTCGAAGGCGGAGAAGGGGCAGGCAAGTCGACGCAGATCGAGCGCCTGGCCGGCAAGATGCGCGCCAAGCAATACGATGTCGTTGTCACACGCGAGCCGGGCGGCTCGCCAGGCGCAGAGGCGGTCCGGCATGTACTGCTTTCCGGCGCTGCCGAGCCATTCGGCCCCAGGATGGAGGCGCTGCTGTTCGCCGCCGCGCGTTCCGACCATGTCGAGCAAGTCATCCGGCCGGCGGTCGAGCGCGGCTCGGTCGTGCTTTGTGATCGCTTCATGGACTCCTCGCGCGTCTACCAGGGCGTCACCGGCGGCCTCGATCCAGCCTTCATGGACGCGCTGGAAAAGGTCGCCATCAACGGCATGGTGCCCGACATGACGCTGATCTTTGATCTCGACCCGGCCGAAGGACTGCGGCGCGCCACCGCACGGCGCGGCACCGATGCCGGCGCCGACCGCTTCGAAAAGGAAACGCTTGATATCCATCAGCGCCGCCGCGAAGCGTTTCTGGCGATCGCCGCGGCAGAACCCGAGCGCTGCATCGTCGTCGACGCGTCCGCCGACCCCGACACGGTGGAGAATGTCGTCGCCGGCGCCGTGTTCGCGGCGCTGGAGACGATGACGCCGAGACACAGGAAGCAGTCGCCGGGATGATTTTCGAACGGATCGCACCAGAACAGCACGACACGCTTGACGGCATACCGGAGCCATCCGAGACGCCGCGCCTGGTCGGACATGACCAGGCAGCGAACATGCTGGCATCAGCCTATCGCTCCGGGAAGCTGCCGCATGCGCTGATCTTTGTCGGGCCGGTCGGCATCGGCAAGGCGACGCTCGCCTTTCATCTGGCGCATCATCTGTTGAAGCATCCGGCGTTCGAACAGGCGCCGGAGGTCCTTGCCGTTCCCGATCCGGCGTCATCGCTGTTTCGCCAGATCGCCACCGGCGCGCATCCCTCGGTGCTGCATCTGACCCGCCCACCGAACGACAAGACGAAAAGCTTCAAGACGGTCGTCACCGTCGACGAGATCCGCAAGGTCAGCCGTTTCCTGTCGCTGACCTCGCATGACGGCAGCTACCGGGTGGTGATCGTCGACCCGGCCGACGACATGAATACCAATGCGGCCAACGCCTTGCTGAAGAATCTTGAAGAACCACCTGCACGCACCTTGTTCATCCTCATCGTCCACGCGCCGGGCAGCCTGTTGCCGACCATCCGCTCTCGCTGCCAGATGGTGCGGCTGACGCCGCTGGATGCCGAGAGCCTGATGACGGTCCTGGAGAGCGTCGAACCACCGCCACCGGACGATCCTGCGGCGCGCGCGGCTTTGGCCAAGCGGGCAGGGGGCAGCGCGCGCACCGCAATCCTGTTGACGCAGTATGGCGGGCTGGAAATCGCCGAGACGCTCGACGCCCTGGCGACAGCGGCAAAGAGCGATGTTGCCGGCGCCTATCGCCTCGCGGAGGCGGTCGCCGGGCGCGACCGGGCAATCCAGTTCGATATCTTCAATCGCCGTGCGCTCGACCTGCTCTCGACCGGCGCAAGCCAGGCCGCGCTGGCGGGCGATCTGGCGCGGGCCAAAACGCTGTCCGATACTTGGCACGAGGCCTTGAACGCTATATCTGAGACCGACACCTACAATCTCGACAAGAAGCAGCATGCCTTGACCATGATCGACCGCCTGAATTCTGCAATGCGAATGTGACGGCCCATCGGGATGGCAATCGCCGTTTCGATGCGATATCCACCGCTACATCTTCATTCAGACATTCATGACGGCTCATCCATGGCACGCGACAAATACTACCTCACAACGCCGATTTTCTATCCGAACGGCAAGCCGCATATCGGTCACGCCTACACTGTCATCGCCAGCGACACGATGGCCCGCTTCCAGCGGCTCGACGGCAAGGACGTCTTCTTCGTCTCGGGAACCGACGAGCACGGTTTGAAGATGCAGCAGACGGCGGACGCCGAAGGCCTGACGCCGAAAGCGCTTGCCGATCGCAATTCGGCGATCTTCCGCTCGATGTATGAAGCGATCGGTTGTTCGAACGACGTTTTCATCCGCACCACCGAGGAGCGCCATTACAAGTCCTGCCAGGCGATCTGGACGCGCATGGCGGAGAATGGCGACATCTACCTCGACCGCTACAGCGGCTGGTATTCGGTGCGGCAGGAAGCCTATTTCGACGAGGCCGAAACCAAGGTCGGCGACGACGGCGTGCGCCGCGAGCCGCTCGGCTCGCCGGTCGAGTGGACCGAGGAAGAGAGCTATTTCTTCCGCCTTTCCGCCTATCAGGACAAGCTGCTCGCGCTCTATGAAAGCAACCCCGAATTCGTCGGTCCGGCCGAGCGGCGCAACGAAGTCGTCAGCTTCGTCAAATCCGGACTGAAGGATCTGTCGATCTCGCGCACCACGTTCAAATGGGGCGTGCCGGTGCCGGGCGACGACAAGCATGTGATGTATGTCTGGGTCGATGCATTGACCAACTACATCACGGCTGCCGGTTATCCGGATGCGGCCGATGACAGATGGTCCTTCTGGCCGGCGAACGTCCACGTCATCGGCAAGGACATCGTCCGCTTCCATGCCGTCTACTGGCCGGCCTTCCTGCTGTCGGCAGGGATCGAACTGCCGAAGCGCGTATTCGCGCATGGTTTTCTGTTCAACCGCGGCGAAAAAATGTCGAAGTCGGTCGGCAACGTCGTCGATCCGTTCGCGATGATCGAGCATTACGGTCTCGACCAGGTGCGCTATTTCTTCATGCGCGAAGTGCCGTTCGGCCAGGACGGCAGCTACAGCCACGACGCCATCGTCAACCGCACCAATGCCGACCTCGCCAACGGCCTTGGCAATCTGGCGCAGCGCTCGCTGTCGATGATCGCCAAGAACTGCGGCGGCGTAGTGCCGAAACGCAGCGAACTGGCGGAGGCCGACAGGGCAATCCTCGATCAGACTGTGGAGGCGCTTGCTGCTGCACGCAAGATGATGGCGGAGCAGGGCATCCATCTAGCGCTGGCGGCGATCTTCGGCGTCGTGGCGGAGGCCGATCGCTACTTCGCCTCGCAGGAACCGTGGGCGCTCAGAAAGACCGATCCGGCGCGCATGGAAACGGTGCTGTGGACGACCGCGGAAGTCGTCCGACGCGTGGCGCTGCTGTGCCAGCCCTTCATTCCGGGGTCGGCCGCCAAGCTGCTCGACCTGCTGGCCGTACCGGCGGACAGCCGCGATTTCGTGCATGTCCACGCGGACCATGCGCTGGTATCGGGGGTTACTCTGCCCGCGCCGGAGGGCGTGTTTCCGCGTTACGTCGAGCAGCCGGACGCGAACATCTGATGTTGGTCGACAGTCACTGCCATCTCGACTTTCCGGATTTCGCAGAGGAGCGGGCGGCCATCGTCGCCCGCGCCTTGGCCGCTGGAATCGGTCGCATGGTGACGATCTCGACGCGTGTGAAGCGGTTCCAACAAGTGCTTGAGATCGCTGAATCTTTCGACGAAGTCTATTGCTCTGTCGGCACCCATCCTCACAACGCCGCCGAGGAGATGGACGTGACTGTCGAGGCGCTGGTCCGGCTGTCCGCTCATCGCAAAGTGGTGGCGATCGGCGAGGCCGGGCTCGACTATTTCTACGATCATGCGCCGCGCGATGCGCAGGCGCAGGGCTTTCGCACGCACATCGCCGCAGCGCGCGAGACGGGCCTGCCTCTGGTCATCCACGCGCGTGATGCCGACAGCGACATGGCTGATATCCTCGAGGACGAAACAGGGAAGGGCGCCTTCCCCTTCGTCCTGCACTGTTTTTCGTCAGGGCGCAGGCTGGCCGAAATCGGCGTGGCGCTCGGCGGCTATGTTTCGTTTTCCGGCATCGTGACTTTCAAGAATTCAGCCGAGCTGCGCGCCATCGCCGCCGATGTGCCACATGACCGCCTGCTGGTCGAAACCGACGCGCCGTACCTTGCGCCGGTACCGTTTCGCGGCAAGCGCAACGAGCCTGCCTATGTCGCGCACACGGCCAAGGTGCTGGCCGAAACGATCGGCGTCAGCGAGGCTGACATCGCCGCTGTCACCACGGACAATTTCTTCCGGCTGTTCAGCAAGATGCCGCGCCCGACCGCGCTGAGCGTTTGACGCATGAGCGACCGGCTGCGCCTCACCATTCTCGGCTGCGGCTCATCGCCGGGCACGCCGCGCATCACCGGCGACTGGGGCAATTGCGATCCGGCCAATCCGAGGAACCGGCGCATGCGCACCGCAGCGCTCATCGAGCGGATCGCGGCAAACGGCGACAGGACCACAGTCGTCATCGACACCGGGCCGGATTTCCGCGCGCAGATGCTGCTGGCTTCAGTCAGGCGCATCGATGCGGTCGTCTTTACGCATCCGCATGCCGACCACATCCACGGCATCGACGATTTGCGCGGCTTCGTGCTCGAGCAGCGTCATCGGATCGATATCCACGCCGACCAGCCGACCATGCTGCGGTTACGGGAAGCGTTCGGCTATTGTTTCGAAACACCGTTAGGCAGTTCCTATCCGCCCATTGTCGAGCCCCATATCATCGACCATGCCAGGCCGGTGGTGATCGAAGGCGAGGGGGGTGCCCTGACCCTCGAGCCGCTGCCGCAGATCCATGGCGACATCATATCGCTTGGGTTTCGCATCGGCGGCCTCGCCTATTGCCCCGATGTCAGTGATTTCCCCGACGCCACCGCCGAACGGCTGCGCGATCTCGACGTGCTGGTCATCGATGCGCTGCAATACAGGCCGCATCCGAGCCATCTGTCGCTCGGCCAGGCACTCGGCTGGATCGAAAAACTGGCGCCGAAAAAGGCCGTACTGACGCATATGCATGTGCCGCTCGACTACGCTGCGGTGGTGGCCGAGACGCCGGCCGACGTCGACCCGGCCTATGACGGCATGACGATCGAAATCCTTTATGAATCTGCATGATAGGTTCGGTTCTTCATGGCTGGAAGCATTGATCGTGTGACCAGGGCAGCGGCCGATGCCGGCCTCGACATCGAAATCAGGCGCATGGGCGCCTCGACACGAACCGCCGAGGAAGCCGCCGCGCAATGCGGCTGCACAGTCGCCCAGATCGTCAAATCCCTGGTGTTCCAGGGAGAAACCAGCGGAAAGCTGTTTCTCTTCCTGGTTTCCGGCTCCAACCAGCTCGACCTGGCCAAGGCTGCAGCACTGGCCGGCGAGCTGCTGAAGCGCGCCGACCCGCGGCAGATCCGCGACGAGACTGGATTTGCAATCGGCGGCGTGGCGCCGATCGGCCATCTGATTGCAATCCCGGCGTTCGCCGACGAAACGCTGCTCGGTTTCGATCGTGTTTGGGCAGCGGCCGGCGCGCACGACGCGGTGTTCGCCGCCGAACCACAGGCGATGGTCCGGGCAGCGCAAGCTGTCGTGGCGACGCTGGCAGTCTGAATCGAACGCGCCTGATACGCAGTCTCGAGGCTGCAGCGAGCGCCGACCGGCGCACTCTATTCGGCGGCGACTGCGGTGGGCGGCTGCATGATTTCGGGCGCCGCCGGCGCGAACAACATCTTTACGACGTTGCGGAAGGCGAGGATCTGGCGTTCAAGGACACGCGGGTCGCCGAGCCCGCGCGACATGATGATGCCGCCATCGATCACACAGGAGAACATGATGGCGACGTCGTCGAGGTCCATGCCCTTGCGGGCAGGATAAACGGCCGCGATCTCGTTCAGCGCATCGCGAAACCGCCCGTTCCAGGAGCGGACGGCGGCGGCGGCGATGTCGCGAACGGTGCGGTCAAAGAGGCGCTCCTGATAGGTGAACGTCGCGATCAGGCAGCCGGGGTGGCCGTTCGGCAAGTCACCCATCAGCTCGGCAAGCAGCTTGAGCGTGATCAGGAACGACTGCAACGGATCATCGGACAATTGCCGGCCGCGGTGAAACACATCATCGAAGATGCGGTCGTTCTCCTCGACGTAGCGCAGCATCAAGGCGCGGGCGAGTTCGTTCTTGTCTTTGAAATGATAGAAGAAGCCGCTCTTGGTGATGCCGGCTTCGGCGATCACCTCCTCGATGGACGTCGCGCCGAAGCCCTTGGCGAGCACCGAGGCCTCGGCGATCTCCAGAATGCGTTCGCGCGTTTCCGCACCTTTGCGCATGGCCGAATGCCCTCAGATCTACTGTACCGGCGGTATGGTTTTCACACCCGCCACCATCGGCACCGATAGCAATATGACCGGCCCAGCGCGGCTATCCGTCTGTAATTGCTGCGGTTTCCGCTTCGGTGGAGTACCGGACCACAAGCCTTCTACCGCACCGGCGGCACGTACTGCTAAAACCTGGCTATTGCGAACCGGCCGCCATCAGGTCGGCACGGTGTCATCTTACCACTGGAGACAAACATGGCCAAGTACCGCCAGAATCTGCCGCAACTCGCCAACAGAACATTCCTGAGCGATGGCGGCATGGAAACGACCCTCATCTTTCACGAAGGCCTCGACCTTCCGCACTTTGCTTCATTCACGCTGATGGCAACGGCTGAAGGCCGGCAGAAGCTGAGGGAATATTTCGTTCGTTATCTGACCATTGCGCGCAGAAGCGGGACCGGCTTCATCCTCGACACGCCGACGTGGCGAGCCAACCCCGATTGGGGAACCTTGCTCGGCTACGGGCAGGAAGCGTTGCGGGCCGTCAACGAGGCCTCGATCGAGCTTCTTCTCGACCTGCGCAATGAGTTCGAGACCGCCGAAACGCCGTGCGTCATCAGCGGCGCGATCGGGCCGCGCGGCGACGGCTACAAAGCCGGCAAGATGGACGCCAGCGAGGCGGAAGCCTATCACGCGGCGCAGATCGAGAGTTTCGCGCGGACCGAGGCCGACATGGTTGCAGCCTATACGCTCACCAATTTCCACGAGGCAATCGGCGTGGCGCGGGCTGCCAAGGCGCATGAGATGCCGTGCATGATCTCGTTCACGGTGGAGACGGACGGCAAGCTGGTGACCGGCACGACGCTCGGCGAGGCGATCGACAGGGTCGACGACGCGACAGACGGTGCGCCGGCCTACTATATGATCAACTGCGCCCATCCGACGCATTTCATGCAGGCGCTGAACAAGGGCGAGCGCTGGCTCGATCGCGTCTATGGCGTGAAGGCGAACGCTTCAACCAAAAGCCATGCCGAACTGGACGAATCGGAAACGCTCGACGCGGGCGACCCGGACGATCTCGGGCGGCGCTACAGCAGGCTGACAGCCTCGTTTCCGACGATGCGCATCCTGGGCGGCTGCTGCGGCACCGACCACCGGCACGTCGCGGCGATCTGCGAGGCCTGCGTGCCACAGGCGGCGTAGGAACTTGTGTGCGTCGCAGGAGACGCAACGCCATCAACCGCAGTTCCGCTGGTTCCAAAGGAAACAAGGAACTGCGGTTGGGCCGAAAAGCAACGCAATCACAACGCACATCAGTTCCATAATCTATCTTATGCGACTTTCTGATGGGTGGAATTCTCAGCGTGAACCGACGGAAAGCCTCTCTGATTTTGCGTCGATCGGCTTAGCGTAGGATTTCGTCCCCTACAGCACCGAAATCCTCAAGACCATCAAAATGACCGCCTCGCCTCCCTTTTCGGCTTCCCCGATCGTCTCGCCAATGGCCACACGCCCGTGCTGTGATCTTCGGAGCCGGTCACGGCAGCACCTATCCCGGCACGGCAAGCCGGTCTGCTGCATCGACGCCGGCGACATCCCGACCACCATGCATGCGGCGACTGAGGCCGAGCACAAGACCCCCGGCCGAACAGGCCGGTGCCTTCCGCTTTGTCAGCAAAAACCGAAACTTCCCGCCGAAGCGATCTTCGGGGTTACCAAAGCGGCTTTGCATCCGCGTTGATTGTTTGGGCCCCTCGCCCCGCAAGCGCCTGGTGTATATGCATGAGGGCGCGCGACAGCACTGGCCGTGGGCATGCGATGTTGAGGCGAACATGGCAGCCACCGTTCGACACGAACATCTCACCGCCTTCCAGTACGACGCCTGCTTTTTCCAGGAAGAAGCGCGTCAGGTTGATCGGCCGTGGGAAATAGGCCGACAAGTCGACCCAGGCGAGATAGGTCGCATCGGGGATCTTGAAGCGGGCTTGTTGCAGATGTTGGCCAAGGAAGGCCGCAACCATCCGAAAGTTTTCGTCGAGATAGGTGCATAGCGCGTCCAGCCACGCACCTCCATCTGCGTAAACCGCGACCGCCGCGGCAAGGCTGATCGGATTGACGAACGGATAGTGCCGCTCGCGCCACTGCGCGCGAAGCGACGGATCCGGGATGATGACGGTCGCGAGCATCAGTCCAGCGAGGTTGAACGTCTTGCTGACCGCCATACAGGTGACGATGTCCTTGCTGTCCGGAAACAGCTTCGCCAGCGGGAGGTGCCGTTTGCCCCGACGCAACAAATCGGCGTGAATTTCGTCCGACACCACACGAACGCCATTGGCGAAGCAGAATTCGCCCACACGGCGCAGTTCGTGCTCCGTCCAGGCGCGGCCGGTTGGATTGTGTGGGTGGCACAGGAAGAACAGCGTGACAGACGGGTCCTTCACCTTCGCCTCGAAATCGACGAAGTCGATTTCATAAAGCCCATCCTTCAAGACGAGCGCGGATGACACCAGTTCATGGCCGGTCTGAACGGCTGCGCGCTGGAAATAGCCATAGGCGGGCGTCAGGGTCAGAATTTTGTCCCCTGGCGCGCAAAGATACTCCGCAAGCGCATAGAGCGCCGGGATAACGCCCAGCGACACCTGCAAGGCCTCGCGTTCGAAGCGCCAGTCGTATCGCTCGACGCACCAGGCATGGAACGCGTCGTAGAGTTCGTCGCCCATGTTCATCGTGTACCCGAAGATCGGGTGCGCCAGCCGTTCCGTCATTGCATCGAGGGCAGCTTGCGGCGCGGCGAACTGCATGTCCGCGACCCACATCGAGATCAATTCAGATCGAGGGACTGGCAACTTCAAATCGGCGTCGCCGCCGAACAGATAGTTCTCGAAACCGTCCTCGGCCACGGCGTTGGTCGCGGTGCGTGGAATGATGCGGTCGAAGTCGAAGGTCATGGGTGCGCCAGTATCAACAGGACTGCGAGCGACGGCATTGCCGCCATCATGTTGGGAGGGCCGGCCGACATTGGACGGCCAATGACGACGCGATTGGCAAGAGTGGCGCCCGACAGGTCGCAGGAGGTGAATAGCTTGCTCATGGTAGTTGCGGGCGCCCGGTGTCGACAGGAAGGTTGGCTTGGAGGGACCTAGGCCTCGACGATCTCCAGCTTCGAGACCATCCGGATCGCCTTTGAGAAGTTCGCCAGGTTGACCGATGTCCTGGTGACGACGGCGTGAAGTTCTTCCAGCCGGTCGCGCGGGGCGTCGGTCGTCAGGCGAACGACGTAGCTGACCTCGTCGTAGCCGGGGTTGACGCTCTCATCGAGCCCGAGGAAACCGCGAAGGTCGAGTTCGCCGTCGGTCTCGATCTCGAGGCTGTGTACGGTGATGCCCATCGCCGCGGCATTGACGACGTGACCGACGGTCAGGCAGGCATTAAGCGCCGCCATCAGCAGTTCCTGGGGGTTGGGCGCCGAATTCTGGCCGAGCAGTTCGGTCGGCTCGTCCGCGGCGATCTCGAAGTTGCGCTGATGCTCCAAACCGCCCAGCGAATAGTGGCTGACGGTCGCGACGGAGCGGGTCTGGCCGGCCCACTTCGTCTTGACGTTGAACCGCGCGCTGCGCTTCGACGGGTCTTCGGCGACCCCCATTGCGAACTGTTGAAGGGCGGCAACATCGATGCCATTGGGGTCGATGCTATTGGGATTGTCAGTCATGTGAGAATGTCCTTGTTTCTGGATGTGGAGTGATGGTGGAAGAGGATCGACCCCAGGCGGCGGGTAGCCGCCTTTTTAGGTCGCGAGATGTGGTCACCACGGACTTTGTCGTTGCCGCTCCAACCCGACTAGTTGGTTGGCTCTCAAGGGAAATGGATGCCGCCACGGTTCACCGAACCCCGGGGCCCGACCGCGTGGCCGTTCTCAGGTGCCTTCTATGATGAGGCGGATGATGCCGTCGTCGATGACATCGCCGTCTTTGGTTGCCCAGTCGATGAAGCTGGAACCCTCCAGCAAACTTAACAGCATGAAGGCCTTCTGCCTGGCGCCGCACCCGAGTGGAATTTCGCCGCGGCCTATTCCCTGCTCGATGATCCCGCTCAGCCACTTGAGCTGAATGTCGAAGAAGCGTTTGGTCATCTTTTGCAGCCCAGCCGGGAGCGCCGACATTTCCGCGGCCAGCGCACCACACAAGGGCAAAAACCCGCTCTCGGTGCTCCTCCGGAACATTGCAAAGAAGGCTTCGAGACGTGCGATGACGCCACCGTTCTCGGCCTCGATCCGATCGAAGTCACGCCGGACCCGATCAATATAGGCTTCGACGATGGCGGTCCCGAGATCCTCCTTGGCGGGGAAATGATGGTGGATGGTCGGCTTGCTGATGCCCACCGTTTTGGCCAGATCGGCATAACTGAAGGCCGCATACCCTTTGGTCCGTATCAGACCCTCCGCGGTCCTTATCAGTGCATCACGTGTTCCGATTGCCATGGCCTTTCCATCCGCCTCGCCTCTTGGCGCGCGCCGTTCCAATTGCTTCACCTTACCGGTCGGCGCGCAGCCAGCCGATCGCTCGATCAAAGCTGCTCATAGGTTTCGAGCGCGCGGGAGGAATAGACGATAGGCCCCTCTCTCGCGTGGCGGCTTCCACCTTATGGAAGGCGCTCGTAACCGGCGGGTCGCATTTGCCAATCCGCCGACCCGCTTGACCAGCGCGCCCAGTCTTTCGTTCCAGGTGTCGGATTGTCCCGCCAGCATGAACTTTGACTCTCTTAACCTACCTACTAGTCGGTAGATAGAGGAGCGATCGCCATCTATCAAGCTGGGAACGTCTGTTTGACAGCGATCTTGGCCTGTCGGCTCCGGGCGGTCCTGGCCGAGGCCTATCTTATGCGACTTTCGGATGGGTGGATTCCGGCATCATGCCGGCGTGGCGCCGGGCGGCCTCACCTTGCGCAGGTGATCGACCTGATCGCAGGCCTCGGCAAACGGTGTCGTGTCTCTAAACCGCTTTGACAACCGTCCAGAGATACGACGTCGTCACAAAGCTGCATTCGGCGCTTCATACAGCTCGACCATGGTCAAACGCTGCCTCATCATCATCGACCTGCTGAATGAGTATCTCGACCTTTGGGACGCAGATAGGGCCGATCGACTGGTTCAGAATACCAACCGGTTGGTGGGCGCTTTCAGAAGTTTACAGCTCCCGGTTATCTGGGTGCGGCAGGAGTTCCGTTCGGATCTCAGTGACGCATTCCTTGAGATGCGCGACAAACGTATCGCCGTTACAATTCAGGACACGAGAGGTGCCCAGCTTCACGCGGGGCTCGATTGGCAGCCAAGGGATGCGACGATCATCAAGAAGCGTTACAGCGCGTTCTTCAAGACCGGGCTTGACGAGCTACTGGCGGAAATGGGCATCGATGAACTGGTCTTATGCGGCGTGAATACGCACGCCTGCATCCGAATGGCTGCGGTAGACGCCTATCAACGAGATTTCGGGTGGTCCTGGCCGAGGAATGCGTCGGCTCCTACGACGCAGAGCACGCGCGCGTCTCCCTGGATTACATGAACGGCAGGATAGCCAAAATAGTGACTGTTTCTGAGATCGTTAAAGCTCTCGGCGCAATCCAATGAACATCTCAAAGGCGCCGCAACCTGCCGTCAGACGGTCGTACCTCGAGTCACGGGACAGTAGCTTCCATGTTTCGGATGTAACCGAATTCCCCTTCTGGTGAAATTGTCCGGTAGTCCGCTGCTCCGATCATCGCGCTCCGGAAGTCAGGAGGATCGGATGGACAGTTATGACGTCGACAATTGTTTCGCTGCCGAGCGCCACAATCAGATTCGCGATAAGGCACGGGCCTTTGCGGAGGCCGAGATCCGGCCCCGTATATCTGCCATGGAAGCCTCGCGGTCTGTTGACTATGACCTATCTCGGCGGATCGCCCGCCACGGCTGGATCGGCATCACCATCGGCAAAGAATTTGGCGGCCTGGGTCTCGGGCATCTGGCCAAGACCATCGTCATCGAGGAAATCTCGCGCGTCAGCGGCGCCATGGGAGCGATGGTGCAGGCCTCGCAGCTAGGCGTCGCGAAAATTCTCCATTTCGGCAACGAAAGCCAAAAGCGGAAATGGCTTCCGGCCATCGCCAAGGGGGAATGTCTGCCGACCATTGCCGTAACCGAACGCCAGTCCGGCAGCCACGTGCTCGGCATGGCGTCCAGCGCAGAGCGCGACGGCGACGGCTATATCCTCAACGGCCACGAGACGTATGTCGGCAATAGCCATGTCGGCGATCTGCATGGGGTGATCGTCCGGACCGGAGGCGGCTCGAAGGGTCTGTCCGCGTTCCTCGTAGAGGCGGATCGCCCCGGCCTCTCACGCGCCGCACTGAAGCCGGCGATGGGCTTGCACGGCTTCGGTTTTGGGGAACTTGTCTTCGACAACTGCCGGGTCCCCGCTGAAAACCTGCTCGGCAAGGAGGGCGACGGCTTGGCTGTGGCCTATTCTTCCAGCATCCTCTACGGGAGGCCCAACCTGACCGCCGTCGCGCTCGGAATCCACCATGCGCTTGTCGACGAAACCGTGGCATTTGCCGCACAGCAGCACCGTTACGGCAGCCCTCTTTGCGAACTTCCGACCATTAAGCAGAAACTCGGCCAGATGCAGTCGCGGCTGATGACCGCCCGGCTCGCCGCCTATCACGCAGTGCATATGCTGGACCGCGCCGTGCCGTGTGACCCTGAACTGATAAATGCCAAGCTGATCAACGTCGAGCACGCCTTGGGTTCGGCCCGCAATGCCATGGAGGTGCATGCCGCCTGTGGATTGTTCGCCGACCGACCCATCGAAAGATTGCTGCGGGATGCGCACCATATCTTCGCGCCGGCGGGCATCTCTGACGTGCAGCTCCTCAGGTTGGCAGAGTTCGCCTTGGGCACCTCGAAGACACAGTGGTCACAGCGGCTTGCTTCGTCGGCTGGATCGCAAGCGTATCGCCACCATGGATGCCCGGTCTCCTACCAGCCAGCTTCGCCCGAGGCAGCCACCCAGCGACAGGCCCGTATCAGCCCGACCTTTTCCTCGATTGCCGTGCCTACCCTCCCCGGCGCCATGTAGTATGGGGCGCCGGGCTGCCGGGCAATCTGATCGTTGATGAAGCGTTCCGCTTCGGCGTCGCGCGGCGGCGTCTGCCGCTCGACATTGGCAAGTTTCTCGAAAAGATTGGCGATCGCCTGCTGGTCGTTCCTGTCCATGGCAAGCAACTCCGATATCCAGGCGCGCCGCGTTCCGAAAGATTTTCGCGACGCGCTTCAAGTCTCTGTTCATGCATGTCGCTGCTCCAAAAATGCTGCCGCGACATGCATGGATTTGACGCGGCTATTCGCGCTCGCCGGTGAAGTTCAACAGCAGCTGGAAGATGTTGATAAAATTCAGATAGAGCGAGAATGCACCGAAGACGGCGAGCTTCTGCTGCGATTCCGCACCGAAGTTTTCAGCAAATTGCTCCTTGATCGTCTGGGTATCCCAGGCGGTGAGGCCGATGAACACGGCGATGCCGATCACCGAGATGGCGAACTGGAGCGCGGTCGAGCCGAGGAAGATGTTGACGATGCTGGCGATCACCACGCCGATCAGACCCATGATCAGGAAGGACGAGAACTGGGTCAGGTCGCGTTTGGTCGTGTAGCCGTAAAGGCTGGTCGCGCCGAACATGGTGGCGGCGATGAAGAAGGTGCGCGCGATGCTGGTCCCGGTGAACACCAGGAACACGGACGCCAGCGACAGGCCCATGACCGCACAGAATGCCCAGAACATCGCCTGAGCGCCGGCCGCGGACATCGTCTGCATCCGGAACGAGAACAGCAGCACGAAGGCGAGCGGTGCCAGCATCACCACCCACTTCAACGGAGTGGAAAAGATCGGCACGTAGAGGGCTGGCGTGGAAGCCACGACGAAGGCGATCACGCCGGTAACGACGAGGCCAACGCCCATGTAGTTGTAGACGCGCAGCATGTGCTGGCGCAGGCCTTCGTCATAGACGGCGCCGGTTTGGGCTCCAACGCCGGTGCGGTATCCTAGATTGGGGGTGTTCATGCGGGTTCTCCTTTGTGAAGGTCAGTAAAGCGTGTTGGCGAGCGTTTCTGCGGTGCGATCGAGATCGCGGACACCGCTTCGGGCGACGACTGCGTAAGCAACTTCGCCGATCTGGAAATAGGCCGAGGAAATTTCGCCCGACGGGGCGACGGTCGGCTGGACCACGTCGAACGTTCCGGGCCTGATCGCGAAGAGCGAGACCAGTCCCAGGTCTGTTGTTTCGACAGCCATCTCGACGCTCGGGCCGAACTGCGATGGATAGATCTGGACGTCACGGACTTTCCAGTCCTTCGGCAGCGACGGCATGACGATCGCCGTGGCGGCGCGGATTTCGTCCGCATCGTAATCCGGCGCTTCGGGCTGGGATGACATCGCCTCGCGTATGATCGTCGTCCTGTGTGCCCGGATCGCCTCTTCCAGATAGACGGGCGGCTGGGTCGAGGCGACGACTTTCGTCACCGATATCGGCCCGACGATCCCGTTGGCCAACCAGCCCGCAGCCAGCAGGACTGCGACCGCCGCAGCCCGCTGCAACGTGCGCAAGGCGCGCCCTCGAGCCAGTCCCCGTTCCAGCCGCCGTGCCGCATCAGCCGTCGCCGGCCGCGCCATGCCCTTGCATCCGGCAAGCGCCAGGCGCAGTTCGTCGCGCGTCCTGAGGTCGGACATCACGCGGGCGGCAGCCTCCGGACGGGCGGACAGAAACGCCTCGACCTCAATGCGGCGGGCAACGTCTAGCTGGTCGTCGACATAGGCGTCGAGGTCGGCATCGGTCACCGGGTCGCGCAGTTCGCTCATCATGGACATCACGGGCCTCCCACGATCTTGAGGTGGCTTTTCGCATGTGCCGGCAATTTGTCCTCCATCTCGCGAAGCGCTGCGCGCGCCCTGCCGATGCGCGACATCAGCGTACCCAGCGGTACGCCGCTGGCCTCTGCCGCCTGGCTGTAGGTAAGTCCCTCGATGGCGACGAGATGCAGCGCCGATCGCTGCTCATCCGGCAATTTGAAAAAAGCTTCGCGCACCTGTGCCAGGCGAACGGAATGCTCCTGGGGTGCCTGCATGCTGGCGTCGGCAAGATATCCGGCCTGCTCGACGCGTACCGCTTCGGATTTGCGGGACCGCAGGCCGTCAATGAAAGCGTTGTGGACGATCGACAGCAGCCATGCGCGCAGGTTTCCGCCGGATCGAAAGGTGCCGCGCCGCTCATAGGCACGCACCAGCGCGTCATGCACAAGATCCTCTGCTTCCGCGCTGTCGCGCGTCAGAGAACGCGCGTAGCGGCGCAAAGAACCAAGCTGTCCTACGATATCGAAGCGTGGCATCGACCCTCTCACGTCCTGTTTACGGAGCATGGCAGGCTTTTAATCCCGCTCTTTGAGTTTTTTGAGTTTTTTGCGATCCGGGATGTCAGGCACAGCCGGTACAACGCCACCAGTGCGCGTACGGCTTCCTTGTCCGGGAATGAGCGGCCCTCCCCGCAGCCGCCTCAGTTCGCCGCGCGGTTTTAGCGCCACCGGGGATTTCGATGTTTATCCCTGAATTAATTTGTGACGCGAAAAATCGCGAAAGTGTCATCTTTTTCGGGGCACTTGCGAGTTATAGGCAGGAAACATTCACCGCCGAATCTTCCCTTCGCCGACGGCGCTTTGGGCCCGCTTTTGTTCAACGAATTTATCGACCCGACATGACAAGCCCCGACATGACAGGCAATGTGCCAGCCCAGCGGGATACCCGCATCGATGTCTTCCGCGCGCTAGCGCTGCTGACGATCTTCGTCAACCACGTGCCGGGGACGATCTTCGAGTATGTCACGCACAAGAATTTCGGCTTTTCCGATTCGGCCGAAGCATTCGTGCTGATTTCGGGGATTGCCGTTGGGCTCGCCTACGGACTGAAGTTCCAGCCGGGGAATCGGTTGCTCATCACCCTGAAGGCCTGGCGGCGTGCCGGTGTCCTCTATGTCACCCACGTCATGACCACTGTCGCGACGCTGGCGATCTTCTCGGCGGCTGCATTGCATTTCTCGCGGCCCGATCTTTTGAAGCTGATCAACATCCAGATGATCATTGAGGACACGCCGGAAGCGCTGCTCGGCATCGCGGCGCTCGGGCATCAGATCGGCTATAACAACATTCTTTCCATGTATGCCGTCGTACTTCTGATGATGCCGGTTTTCCTGTGGATCGGCACTTTCAGCCTGCGCCTGATGCTTGCTGCGTCCGCTCTCCTCTGGCTCATCGCCGGCATTTTCCAGATCGCGCCTTCGAATTTCCCCGGCGACGGCTTCTGGTTCCTGAACCCGCTCTCCTGGCAGTTTCTTTTCGTCATCGGCATCGCCGGCATGCTGCATATCAAGCGCGGCGGCGAAATCCGCTTCAACTGGATGATGGCGAGCGCGGCCGTCCTGTATCTGGTCGGCGCGCTGATCTGGGTGCGGCTGCCGCTGTGGGGCATCGAGACGGCCTCCGGCCTGCCTACTGTGCTGACTGGCTTCGACAAGACGTTCCTGTCGCGGTCGCGCCTCATGCACATTCTGGCGATCGCCTATCTGATCGTGGCAATCCCGGCGCTTTCCAACCTGGCGAAGACGAGGCCCGGACACCCGCTCGCGGTTCTCGGCAAGCATTCGCTGCCGGTCTTCATCGCCGGAACGATCCTCGCCATGATCGCGCAGGTCATGAAGGTCGTCAGCCCGGGCGGCCTCCTCTACGACGCGATCCTGATCTCGACAGGCATCGCGCTGCAGTTCGGCTTCGCCTACTACCTCGAATGGTTGCCGCGGATCGGTTGGGGCGGCAAGAAGCGGCAATCTGGAGCCGCCTTGCCGTCTGCTGCTCTCAAACCGGCATGATAGAACGGCGCGACGCGCCGTGCGATCAAGGCCTTTCGACGGTGCGAGCCTCGCCTCCAAGCCACGCTTTGGATTGCTGTGTCCAGTCTCCCGGTTGGCGGTTTCAGCCTGGCGCAAATGAAAACCGCTGGCGCAGCGCAGCCGATTTGCGTATCACTCCGCCGCCAACGGAAACCGCGCCGATGTTCGAAGACCTCCAGCCTGCCCCAGCCGACAAGATCCTCGCCTTGATCGGCCTCTATCGTGCCGATCCCCGCCCCGGCAAGGTCGACCTCGGGGTTGGCGTCTACAAGGATCGCGATGGCAAGACGCCGGTGATGCGCGCATTGCGCGAAGCCGAAAAGCGATTGCTGCAGAGCCAGGACACCAAGACCTATCTCGGCCTTGCCGGCGACACCGGCTTCAACACGGCGATGGCGAGGCTGGTCTTTGGCCCTGCGGCCGAGCTGACGCGCATCCGTGCGGCGCAGGCGCCCGGCGGCTCGGGCGCGCTGCGGCTGGTGGCCGAGCTGCTCAAGAGGACGCGATCCGACGCGACGATCTGGCTGTCGGACCCGACCTGGCCGAACCACATGCCGGTGATGCGCGCCGCCGGCCTGCAGATACGCGAATATCCCTATTTCGACGCAGTCTCAGGTGCTGTTCGCTTCGCCGACATGATGAGCGCGCTGGCGACCGCCAGGAGCGGCGACGTGGTTCTGCTGCATGGTTGCTGCCACAATCCGACAGGCGCCAATCTGGACATCGCGCAGTGGGCTGAAATAGCAGACATCGTCGTCGAGCGCGGCCTGCTGCCCTTTGTCGACATTGCCTATCAGGGGTTTGGCGAGGGCCTTGACGCTGACGCCGCCGGCTTGCGCCTGCTGGCAGCGAAAGTCCCGGAAATGGTGGTTGCCTCGAGCTGCTCGAAGAACTTTGCCGTGTATCGCGACCGCGTCGGCGCGGCGATGATCCTGGCAAAAGACAGCGCGCAGGCGGATGTCGCAATGAGCCAGATGCTGTCGGCGGCGCGCGCCATGTACTCGATGCCGCCGGACCACGGCGCGGCCGCGGTGCGCATCGTGCTTGAAGACGCCACGCTGCGCGCCGACTGGGAAGCGGAGCTCGAGGAGATGCGCCTGCGCATGCTGCGGCTTCGGGTGCAGTTCGCCGAAGCGCTGCGGCGGCAGTCCAATTCCGATCGCTTCGATTTCGTCGCCAGCCATCGCGGCATGTTTTCCCGGCTTGGCCTGTCCGAAGCGCAGGTCGAGCGGCTGCGCGCCGAGCACGGCGTCTATATGGTCGGCGACAGCCGCATCAACGTCGCCGGCCTGCCGGAGGACGGCATGGACGCGCTCGCCAAGGCGATCGTCTCCGTGCTCGACTGAGGTTTTGAGCAGCAGCGCTGTGGACAATCGCCCCTCGCCTGCCGACGGCGTTGGCTGCACCGTCGGACGCAGGGTAGCATTCGACCGATGAAACCTTCGAAAGATATTTCCCGGCTGATCGAGATCATGGCGGCGCTGCGGGCGCCGGAAACCGGCTGCCCGTGGGACGTCGAGCAGGATTTCTCGAGCATCGCGCCCTACACGATCGAGGAAGCCTACGAGGTGGCGGACGCTATCGCGCGTGGCGACCTGGACGATCTGCGCGACGAACTCGGCGACCTGCTGCTGCAGGTCGTCTACCATGCGCAGATGGCCGAGGAGGCCGGCGAATTCACCTTTGGCGACGTGGTCCAGGCCATCACCACAAAAATGATCCGCCGCCATCCGCATGTCTTCGGCGACGATGAGGCGCGCAGCGCCGGCATGGCCAAGGGCATGTGGGAGAAGATCAAGGCCGAGGAAAAAGCCGAAAAGCGAAACGCCCGCCTCGCCCGCGGGCACGATCCGGAGGATCATGGCAAGGGTTTTCTGGACAGCGTACCGGTCGCCCTGCCCGCTTTGACGCGGGCGCTCAAGCTGCAGGAAAAAGCGGCCCGCGTCGGCTTCGACTGGAGCGAGGCCGCGCCGATCCTCGACAAGATCGAGGAAGAGATCGGCGAGTTGCGCCAGGCCCTTGCCAAGGGCGATACGGCTTCGATCAAGGACGAGTTCGGCGACATGCTGTTTGCCGTCGTCAATCTCGGGCGTCATCTCAAGGTTGATTCCGAAGCGGCGCTCAGCGGCACCAACGAGAAATTCCGGTCGCGGTTCCACTATGTCGAGCAAGCGCTGGAAAGGTCCGGAAACACCCTGGAAAAGGCGACGCTCGACGAGATGGAGGCGCTTTGGCAGCAAGCTAAAAGCGCGAAGTAACAGAAATTACCCGTTGTTTTTACGGTGCAATCTGGCTTCTATCTCTTCGTGTGCGCTTCGCGTCGCTTTGAGCGACACGGTTATACCGCCATCTTCATTGTCGGTGCGCGAGACGACGTCGCCATTGCGGTAGAGCCAGTCGACGAACCCAAGCTGGTCAGGCTTGAGCGTGACGGTCTGCGTTTCCAGTTCGCCTGAAACTCGTGTCTCGATGATCGCCTTCAGCACATCGATGCCCTCGCCGGTGGCGGCCGATATGGCAATCGGCGGTGCCTTGCTGCCGTCGATGCCGTCGGCGAGCAACCGCTCCCGGTTGCCCGCATCGAGCCGATCGATCTTGTTCCACACTTCGATGACGCGCCTGCTGTCGCCGGCATCGACGCCGAGATCGGCGAGGATACGCTCGACATCCTCGGCCTGGGCGGCCGTGTCGGGATCCGAAATATCGCGCAAATGGATGACGAGATCGGCCTCGACCACCTCTTCGAGCGTTGCCCGGAAGGCCGCGATCAGATGCGTCGGCAGGTCCGAAATGAAACCGACGGTGTCCGAAAGGATGACCGGCGTGCCGTGCGGCAGCCGCACCCGACGCAGTGTCGGGTCGAGCGTGGCGAACAGCATGTCCTCGGCCAGCACCCCAGCTCCGGTCAGCCTGTTGAACAGCGTCGACTTGCCGGCGTTGGTATAGCCGACGATGGCCACGACCGGGAACGGCACCTTCTTGCGCTTGGCGCGGTGCAGGTCACGCGTGCGTCGCACTGTTTCCAGCTCGTGCTTGAGCTTGTTGATCTTGTCCTGCAGGACGCGGCGGTCCGATTCGATCTGCGTTTCGCCAGGGCCACCGAGGAAACCGGCACCGCCGCGCTGGCGCTCGAGGTGAGTCCAGCTTCGCACCAGCCGGCCCTTCTGATAGTTGAGGTGCGCCAGATCGACCTGCAGCGTGCCTTCCTTGGTCCGCGCGCGCTCGCCGAAAATTTCCAGGATCAGGCCGGTGCGATCCAGCACCTTGGCGTTCAATTCCTTCTCCAGGTTGCGCTGCTGCACCGGCGTCAGCGGATGATCGACAATGACCAGTTCGGCACGGCCCTCTTTGACGATCTCGGCGAACTCCACGACCTTGCCGCTGCCGAGCAGGGTGGCAGGCCGGGGATCATTGACGGTCACCACAGCGGTATGGATCGGGTCGAGGTTTATGGCTTGGGCAAGGCCAACCGCCTCGTCGTGGCGGGCCTCGGCAGATCGCGTCAGACGCGGACGATTGGTGTCCTCGTCGCCGCGCGGCTGGCGGGTAAGCACCGGCACGATGACCACGGCGCGGGTCGGGCCTTCGGCCTCCGCCCCCGGCTGATTTGCTGGTTTTTCGCGAACGCTGCGATCCGCGTCTTTCTTACGTGCCAATCAGGCGCCCTGGCTTTCCTCGCCATCGAACATCTGAACCGGCTGGCTCGGCATGATCGTGGAAATGGCGTGCTTGTAGACGAGCTGGGAGTGGCCGTCTCGACGCAGCAGAACACAGAAATTGTCGAAGGAAGTGACCACGCCGGTCAACTTCACGCCGTTGATGAGGAAGATGGTGAGTGGGTTTTTGCTTTTGCGAACTGAATTCAGGAACAGGTCCTGAAGATTTTGCGATCGTTCCGCCATTGTTCTTGTCTTTCGCCGATCCCCTTCGGTTTGCAGGCCAATGCGCCAAATTAACTGGCACATGTCAAGCGCGCAAACACCGTCTTGCCGTCAATAACGACAAGCAGAACGAGATATATTGATGTTCATTCCACCTGTGCGGTTATCAGGCTGGACTTTTTTCCGCAACGTCAAAAAAGGCGTGCCGCAAGGAAAGTGTTATCGAGCCTGGGTGGCCGTTGGCGACCGGAGCACCGTCGATCGCCACGATCGGCATGGCGATTGTGGTCGCGGAGCTGATGAAAACCTCGCGCGCGGCCTTGGCTTCGGCGACCGAAAAGCCCCGCTCCTCGATCTTCAGGCCGAGCTTGGCGGCCACGTCGAACAGCGTGGTGCGGGTGATGCCGCGCAGGATGCCGTGCTCGGCCGGACGCGTCACCAGCACGCCGTCCCTGGTGATGATCCAGGCGTTCGACGACCCACCTTCCTTGACGGTGCCGTCGGCATCGATGAACCAGGCTTCCTGGGCGCCGGCTTCCTTGGCCTTCTGCTTGGCGAGCACGTTTGGCAGCAGGCCGACTGACTTGATGTCGACCCGGTCCCAACGGTTCTCCGGCACGGTGATGACCTTGATTCCGCTTTCGGCCCTCCTGGCGGCAGCAGCGGGGTCGACTTTCCTGGCGGTAATCACCAGCGACGGCTTCGTGCCCGCCGGGAAAACAAAATCACGGCTGGCGACGCCGCGCGTCACCTGAAGATAGACCAGGCCATCGGCGACATGGTTGCGGCGGACCACCTCGCGCAGGATGATCGGCAACACGCCAGGGGTGACCGGCCAGTCGATCGACAATTCGGCCAGCGAGCGGTTCAGCCGTCCGAGATGGCGAGGCATGTCAACGATGAAGCCGCGCGCCACCTCGCAGACCTCGTAGACACCGTCGGCGAACTGATAGCCACGGTCCTCGATATGCACGAAAGCGTCGGCGTGAGCGACATAGCGCCCGTTCACATAAGCAATGCGCGGCATGGGTCACCCCTGAAGAAGTCAGCGCATGGCCCCCGAAAATCGGAATCCATTTTTCGGGGAAGACCATGCGCAAAAAACAAAATGCTACAGCGTCCGTTGCGCGTCCCGAAAGACGTGCGGCAGCGTTTCTTATGCGATTCCGCCGCCGCCGTAACCGATAATTGCGTAGGCCACGACCGGATTGGCTGTCAGACGCCCAGCGACTTCAGCTTCCGGTGAAGCGCCGAGCGCTCCATGCCGATGAACTCGGCCGTTTTCGAGATGTTGCCGCCAAAACGGTTGATCTGGGCGATCAGATAGTCCTTCTCGAACTGTTCGCGCGCCTCACGCAACGGCAGCGCCATGATGTGCTGATCGGATTGGTTTGGCGTGCGCGGCATGACATCGCCGATCTCGGCAGGCAAGAGATCGGCGGTGATCGGTGCGTCGATATCGTCGCCGCGCGCCAGGATCATCAACCGCTCGACGTTGTTGCGCAACTGGCGAACGTTGCCTGGCCAGTTGTGCGCCTGCAGCACCGCCAGCGCGTCGTCGCCGATGCGCCGCGGCCGGATGCCGGCCTGGCGAGCGATCTGCTTCATAAAATTGTCGACAAGATAAGGGATGTCCTCGCGCCGCTCGGCCAATCCCGGCACCATGACCGGAACCACCGCCAGGCGGTGATAGAGATCCTCGCGGAAACGACCGTCGGCGATCATCGCCTCCAGGTTCTGCGAGGTCGACGAAATGATGCGGACATCGACCTTGACCCGTTTGGTGCCCCCTACCCGCTCGAACTGCTGTTCGACCAGCACGCGCAAGATCTTGTTTTGCGTTTCGCGCGGCATGTCGGCCACTTCGTCGATGTAAAGAATGCCGCGATGGGCTTCCTCAAGCGCGCCGACCTTACGTTCGACACCGTTGGATTCGGTGCCGAACAGCTCGACCTCCATGCGTTCGGGCGTGATGTTGGCGGCGCTCAGCGTGACAAACGGGGCGCCCTTGCGCGCCGACAGCGTGTGGATGGCGCGTGCCGCGAGTTCCTTACCCGAGCCGGAGGGGCCGATGATCATGACGCGGCTGTTGGTCGGCGCGACGCGCTCGATGGTCTGGCGCAACTGGCTCATCGCCGACGACATGCCGATCAGGTCGAAGGTTTCGCCGCTGCGCAGCTTGAGATCCGAAACCTCGCGTCTCAGCTTCGAGGTTTCAATGGCACGTTCGGCGATGAGGATCAGCCTGTCGGCCTTGAACGGTTTTTCGATGAAGTCATAGGCGCCGCGGCGGATGGCCGAGACCGCCGTCTCGATGTTACCGTGGCCCGAGATCATCACCACCGGCAGGCTCGGATGCATCGTCTTGATCTCGTCCAGCAACGCCAGTCCGTCCAGACGCGAGCCTTGCAGCCAGATGTCGAGGAAAATCAGCCTCGGCGCCCGGTCGGCGATCGCCGCCAGGGCGCTGTCGGCATCGAATGCCGTGCGGGTTTCGTGACCTTCGTCGCTCAGGATACCGGCGACAAGCTCGCGGATGTCTTCCTCGTCATCGACGATGAGAATGTCAGACGCCATTATCGACCTTTTCAGTTTCTCTTTCGGGTTCCGTCCTGCCTTCGCCGCGCGACGGCACGGTGGCGGCGAGCGGCAGGATGATGCTGATCATCGCGCCTCGCCCGTCGTGGAAATCGGCCGGCGCATCATGCAATTCGAGCCGGCCGCCATGGTCCTCCACTATCTTCTTGACGATAGCGAGGCCGAGGCCGGTGCCCTTCTCGCGTGTCGTCATGTAAGGCTCGAGCAATCGCTGGCGGTTCTCGCGCGGCAAGCCCTTGCCGTTGTCGATGACATCGATGCGAATCGTACCATTCTGGCGCCCGGCTTGAATCCGGATTATGCCGTGCGAGCGGTCCTTTTGATCAAGTCCGTCAATCGCCTCGGCTGCGTTCTTGATGACGTTGCCAAAGGCCTGCGCCATCAGGCGGCTGTCGAACGTGCCTTTGAGCGGTTCGTTGCCGAATACGCGCTCGAAGGTGATATCGGAGCGGCTCACCTCGACGAGGAACGAGGCTTCGCGCAACGATTCGCGCAAATCGAGGGCCTTCATTTCGGGCTTGGGCATGCGTGCGAAAGCCGAGAACTCGTCGACCATGCGGCCGATGTCCTCCACTTGCCTAATGATCGTATCGGTGCACTGATCGAAAACCTCGCGGTCTTCGGTGATGACCTTGCCGTAGCGGCGCTTGATGCGCTCGGCCGAAAGCTGGATCGGCGTCAGCGGGTTCTTGATCTCGTGGGCGATGCGCCGCGCCACATCCGCCCAGGCCGAGGAACGCTGCGCCTGGACCAGATCGGTGATGTCGTCCACCGTCACGACATAGGATTTCTCCTCCGAACCGTCGTCGCCGGCCTCGACCGTGATCTGCACGTTGAAGGTGCGCTCCGCACCGGCGCGATAGAAGGTCACCTGTTCGCGATGGACAGGCTTGCCCGACTTGCGGCCGATCTCGAAGACGCGGCCAACATGCGGCAGCATGGCGGAGAGATTTTGCCCGAGTGCGGCGGTGGCGGATATGGCCAGCATCGTTTCGGCCGACCGGTTGACGATGGTGACGATGCCATACGGATCGACGCCGATAACGCCGGCGGTGACACCGGCAAGCACGGCTTCCGAAAAACGCCGCCGCTCGTCGATCAAATCCTTGGCGGACAGAATCTCGTTACGCTGCGATTTCAGTTCCAGCAGCATCTTGTTGAAGGTGTCGCCGAGCGAGGCGACGTCGCCGTCGGAGGGCCGAACCGGCACGGCAACGTCGAGATTGCCGGTCGCGACCTCGTCGGCCGCGCCGATGAGCTGGCGGATCGGCCGCACCAGGCGGTCGGCCACGGCGATGCCGGTCCAGATGGCGGACAGGATGATGATCAGCGTCAGCGACAAATAGGGAAGTGCAAAGGCCACCTGCGAGGTGCGGCGACTGTCTTCGAGGCCGCGATATTCGTCGCTGTTGGACCTGACAATCTGCCGCGCCTTGATCACCTCGGGATCGACGAGCCGGATGGTGTAGAGATAGAGCCCTTCGATCTCGCGCAGTTTGACGATGGCGCCCATGATGTTGCGCGTCTTCGGCTCGATCAGCACCGGCCTGCCGTCAGCGGCACCGCTCATGGCGCCTTCCGGCGGCTCCGGCATGGCAAAATCGGCGTCGGTCTTGGCGCTCATGACGAACGAACCGTCGGACCTGATCAGTGCGGCATGGGCCAGCGAGCGTCCAACGGCTTCCTTGTTCATCAGATCGAGGAAGCCGGTTCGATCGAGGCCGTAGAGCGTGCGGGAGGCGTCGAGATCGTAAGCCATCGACAGGGTCGTTCCCTGGAGGTTGCGCGCGTTCTCCTGCACATAGGCATCGGCTATCGACAGCGACGAATTGACGATCGTCTTGGTGCGGATTTCGAACCAGCGATCAAGACCGATATCGAGCGTGATCGAGGCGATGATCGCCACCATGATGGCGGGAATCGCGGCGACCAGCGCGAACATCGCGACGATCCGCACATGCAGCCGCGACGCCGCCTTGCCGCGCCGGCGCGCCATCACGATACGATGTACTTCGCGGCCAACCAGCGCGATCAGGAACAGGATGAACGCCGCATTGACGGCGATTAGCGCCAGCGTTGTGCTCTCGTCCGGCGTGATCGGCGTGGCACCGACGAGGATGGCGAAGGAGATCGCCGCCGTAACCAGCGCACCGGCAATTGCCACCACGCCCGGCAGCGCAAGCAGCCGGCGCCCGTCACTTGTGCGGGGTTCGCTGAAAAGCGTTTCGCTCAGTCTCGATGCCCGTGGAGCCATGTCGCCGTCTAGAGCCAGTGATTGCGTCGGATGTATGCAACGCATTGTGGCGATTATGCAACAAGTGTGGCCTGGACGGAACTGTTTCGGCGCTCGATCCCCCGGAAAAGGCTTCGCTCTGTCACACCGGCCCGAAATTCGGGATCGATTTGTTGAAAGAAAACGGCGCTCTATGCTTGCCTGGTCGATTTGTAGACGTTGACGCCGAGTTCGCGAATCTTCTTGCGCAGCGTGTTGCGATTGAGCCCGAGGAGCTCCGCAGCCTTGATCTGGTTGCCGCGGGTTGCCGTCATCGAAGCAAGCACCAGCGGATATTCGACCTCGGAAAGGATACGCTGATAGAGGCCGGCGGGCGGCAAGTCGCCGGCGAACGAAGCAAAATAGCGCTGCAGGAAATGTTCCACCGCCTGGCCGATGGACAGGTCGTCGGGAATGAGGTTGCCGCCGCCGGGAACGACCGGCCTCTCGCCGGTCTTCAGTTCCGCCTCGATGACTTCGGCAGAAATCTCGTCCTGCGAATAGAGCGCGGCAAGTCTGCGGACAAGATTTTCGAGCTCGCGCACGTTGCCCGGCCACGGATAGCGCTTCATCAGCTCGATGCCGCCCGTGGAAATGCGCTTGGTCTGCAGGCCTTCGCTGGCGCCAAGCTTGAAGAAGTGCCGGACGAGATCCGGAACGTCCTCGGACCGCTCGCGCAGCGCCGGCAGCCTTAGCGGCACGACATTCAGGCGATAGAACAGATCCTCGCGGAAAAGCCCTTGATTGATCAGCGTGCGCAGATCCTTGTTGGTGGCGGCGACGATGCGCACGTCGGTCTTGATCGGCGTGCGGCCGCCGACGGTGGTGTATTCGCCCTGCTGCAGGACACGCAGCAGGCGGGTCTGCGCCTCCATCGGCATGTCGCCGATCTCGTCAAGGAAGAGCGTGCCGCCTTCGGCCTGCTCGAAACGGCCGGTGGAGCGGTTCTGCGCGCCGGTGAAGGCGCCCTTCTCGTGCCCGAACAGTTCCGATTCGATCAGGTCGCGCGGGATCGCAGCCATGTTGATCGCGACGAAGGGGCCGCCGCGGCGGCGGCCATACTCGTGCAGCGCGCGCGCGACCAGTTCCTTGCCGGTGCCCGATTCGCCTGAAATCATCACCGTCAGGTCGGTCTGCATCATGCGCGCCAGCATGCGGTAGATATCCTGCATGGCGGCCGAGCGGCCAACTAGCGGCATGGTTTCCGGCGGCTCGTCCGCCCGCGCATCGATCTTCGGCCGTCGGGGCTCGGAAAGCGCCCGGTTGACGATGTTGAGAAGCTCGGTCAGGTCGAACGGTTTCGGCAGATATTCGTAGGCGCCGGTTTCGGAGGCGCGAATCGCGGTCATGAACGTGTTCTGGGCGCTCATGACGATGACGGGCAGTTCCGGTCGCGCCTTCTTGATGCGCGGCAGCATGTCAAAGGCGTTTTCGTCGGGCATAACCACGTCGGTGATGACGAGATCGCCCTCGCCCGCCGCCACCCAGCGCCACAGCGTCGAGGCGTTGGACGTCACGCGCACCTCATGGCCGACGCGCGAAAGCGCCTGATTGAGGACGGTGCGGATGGCCGCATCGTCGTCGGCGACGAGAATATTGCCGCGAACCGTCATTTGCGGTCTCCTTCGCCATCGTCGTCAGTGCCGAACGGCGTTTCCTTCCAGGCTGGCATCAGGATGCGGAAGGTGGTTGCGCGCGGCGTCGAATCGCATTCGATGATGCCGCCATGCTCGCCGACGATTTTTGCGACCAGCGCCAGACCAAGCCCCGACCCGTTCGGCTTGGTGGTGATGAAGGGGTCGAACAGGATCGGCAGGATATCTTCGGAGACGCCAGAACCGTTGTCGCGCACGCAAAATTCCAGCGGCAGCGACACGCGGCCCTGCGATCCTGGAACGGAAACACGGATGCCCGGCCGGAACGCGGTCGACAGGGTGATCTCGCCTTGCGGATCGCCGCCAATGGCCTCGGCCGCATTCTTGACCAGGTTGAGGAACACCTGGATGAGCTGGTCGCGGTTGGCGAAAACCGGAGGCAATGATGGATCATAATCCTCCAATATCTTGATCCGCTTGGCAAAACCGTTCTTGGCAATCGCTTTCACATGGTCGAGCACGACATGGATGTTGACCGGATAGCGATCGACGGGCCGCTCGTCGGAAAACACCTCCATGCGATCGACCAGCGAGACGATGCGGTCGGTCTCGTCGGTGATCAGCCGGGTCAGCGCGCGATCCTCGTCGGAAGCCGACAATTCGAGCAGTTGGGCGGCGCCCCGGATGCCGGATAGCGGGTTCTTGATCTCGTGGGCAAGCATCGCGGCAAGGCCGGTCACCGAGCGTGCCGCACCGCGGTGCGTCATCTGCCGGTCGATCTTGTCGGCCATCGACCGTTCCTGGAACATCACCACGACGGAGCCCGGGAATTCCGACACCGGCGCGACATAGAGATCCACGACCTTCTCGATGCCGAGGCGCGGCGACGACACGTCGACCCGGTATTCGTTGACGGGTGCCCGGCGCTCGCGCACCTGGTCGACAAGCGTCAGCAACGGGCTGCCGAAGGGAATGAGCTTGGATAATGTGTTGCGGGCGAGCATGGTCGCGCTCGAGCGGAAGAAATCCTCGGCATCGGCGTTAGCGAAGGTGATGAATCCTTCCGCATCGAGCATGATCACCGGGCGGCGGATGGTGTTGAGCACGATGTGTGCGGCGTCCGCCATGTCCATGTTCTGTGCAACGGTGGCATTCATGCTGCGCTCCGCAGGTTCATCGCCTCGGCAGCGCTTGAAAACACCTCGCGCAACGCCGCAATGACGCGGACGGGCTCGAAGCAGGTAAGGATGGCCCTTCGCTGCTCATCAACGACGCCAGCGGCGTGGCGGTCGAGATACCAGCCAAGATGCTTGCGCGCCTGGCGCACGCCGCTTTCGATGCCGTAGAGCGACAGCATGTCCTGATAGTGGGCAACGACGTAGTCGGCCAGCGCTTGCGGGCTTTCCGGCACACCGGGCGTCATCTCTTTTGCCGCGGCTGCCGCGATGCTGCCTGCCGTCCAGGGCGCGCCGTAATGGGCGCGGCCGATCATCACCGCGTCGGCGCCCGACTGGTCGAGGATCATTGCTGCCTCCGCCGGCGAGCCGACATCGCCATTGGCAACGACCGGGATCGAAACGGCCTGCTTTATGCGTGCGATGGCGCGCCAGTTGGCCTTGCCCTGGTAGAACTGGCAGCGCGTGCGGCCATGCACCGTCACCATCTGAATCCCCGCCTGCTCGGCGCGGCGCGCCAGAACAGGCGCATTGAGCGCGCTTTCGTCCCAGCCGAGCCGCATCTTGACCGTGACCGGCACCTCGACGGCGCCGACCACCGCCTCGATCAGCGACAAAGCGTGATCGAGATCGCGCATCAGCGCCGAACCGGCATAGCCGCCCGTCACCTTCTTGGCTGGGCAGCCCATGTTGATGTCGATGATGTCGGCGCCCTCGCCCGCGGCTATACGGGCGCCCTCTGCCATATGCACCGCCTCACGGCCGGCAAGCTGGACCATGTGCACCGGCAGCCCGGAATGGCGGATGCGCAGGCCGCAACCGGCTCTGCCCCTGGCAAGTTCGCCGCTCGCCACCATCTCCGACACCACCAACCCGGCGCCATGCGCATAGGCACGCTGCCGGAACGGCTCATCTGTTATGCCCGACATGGGCGCGAGAAAAGCGCGATTGCGGATTCTCACACGACCCACATCCAGCGGAGATGCCAATTTGGTCAGGTCAAGCATGCACAAAAACCAAGCATTTTTAATAGCTGCACATTCACTAGCCAGAATGGCGGCAATGTGCAACGCGCAATGACGTCGCATTAAGGCGCATTTGGGAAAATGCTGGCACTAGCCAAAGTGCGGTGCGTGTTGGGGAGGCTATTGGCACTTTGCATCTGCGCATGATCTCTTCCGAAAAGCGATTCCACTTTTTGGGATGATGCGCTAAGCGTCTCGGCATGACAGACGCAAGCGAAAAGCAGGCTTTGGCTGCGGACGACAAGGTTGCCGTCGTTATCGTCGCCGCCGGCCGCGGCGCGCGCGCCGGTCAGGCCGACGGGCCGAAGCAATACCAAAGGATCGGCGGCCGTGCCGTCATCGCGCGCACATTGGACGTGTTTTTGGCGCATCCGGGAATCGGTCCTGTCGTCGTCGCCATTCATGCCGACGACAGCGGACTTTTTCGCAGCGCCGCCGGCGCCAACGCCGATCGGGTGGTCACGGTGACCGGTGGCGCGTCCAGGCAGGACTCCGTCCGGCTCGGATTGCTGGCGCTGAGAGGCCATGCGCCGCGCCGGGTTCTGGTCCATGATGCCGTCCGCCCGTTCGTCGACGCGGAATTGATAGACCGCACGATCGCCGCCATCGGCGAGCGCCAGGCAGCGCTGCCTGCCCTGCCCGTCGCCGATACGCTGAAACGCGAATCGGCCGCCGGCATGATCGGCGAGACGGTTTCCAGGAACGGGCTTCATGCCGCCCAGACGCCGCAGGGCTTCCCGTTCTGGCCGATCCTGGCCGCCCATGAAAAGGCCCATCATCTGGGCAAGGCGGACTTCACCGACGATGCCGCGATTGCCGAATGGGCGAATATTCCGGTGAAAATCGTCCCGGGCTCGCCGGACAATGTCAAACTCACCTGGGCAAGGGATATCTCGATGGCGGATCAGCGGCTTTCCGGCGAACGGCCGCGTTTTCCGGACATCCGCACCGGCAATGGCTACGACGTCCATGCCTTCGAGCCCGGCGACCATGTCGTCCTGTGCGGCGTCTCGATCCCGCACGACAAGAAACTGTCCGGCCATTCGGATGCCGATGTCGGCCTGCACGCCTTGACCGACGCGCTGCTCGCCACTTGCGGTGCGGGCGACATCGGCACGCATTTCCCGCCATCGGACCCGCAGTGGAAAGGCGTGGCCTCGCGGATCTTCGTCGAGCATGCGGCAGGATTGGTGCGCGCGCGCGGCGGGCGTATCGCCAACGCCGACATCACGCTGATCTGCGAGGCGCCGCGCGTCGGCCCGCATCGCGAAGCAATGACCGAAATCCTTTCGGCAATGCTGGCGATTTCCCGGGACCGCATCTCGATCAAGGCGACGACCAACGAAAAGCTCGGCTTTGTCGGACGCGAGGAAGGCATAGCCGCCATCGCCACCGCCAGCGTCGTGTTTCCAGGTGATGTCCCCGAATGAGCAACAGCGATCTCGCAGATGCCCTGCTTCAAGCCTGCCAACAGCGCGGCATCATGCTGGCGACGGCCGAGAGCTGCACCGGCGGCTTGATCATCGCCGCCTTGACCGACATCGCCGGCTCATCGACGGTGGTCGACCGGGGTTTCATCACCTATTCCAACGAGGCCAAGACGGAAATGCTCGGCGTTTCCGCCGCCACGCTCAAGGCGCACGGCGCGGTCTCACGGGAAACGGCGGTCGAGATGGCAGCCGGCGCCTTGGCCCATTCGCGCGCCGGGCTGACCCTTGCCGTCACCGGCATTGCCGGTCCGGGCGGCGGCTCGACGGAAAAGCCCGTCGGCCTGGTCTGGTTCGGTATCGCCTTGACCGGCCGGCCGGTCGTCAGCGAATGCCAGTTGTTTGACGACAAAGGCCGCAAGTTCATCCGCCGGGAGACCGTCAGACACGCGCTTGAACTGGGCTTGCGCGCGCTCGCCGCCGATCAGGCTGCCGGCGCTGCGCCATAGATGACGTCGGCGCGCTTCTCGAACGCCTCGGAAAACATGCGGAAGGCGCGATCGAACATCGCTCCCATCACCGCACCCAGAATACGACTCTTGAATTCGTAGTCGATGAAGAAGCAGACATTGCAGCCGCCGTCGGCCGGCTCGAAACGCCAGGCATTGCTCAGATATTTGAACGGACCGTCGATGTATTTGACGTCGATGGCCTTCTCGTCAGGCTTTAGCAGCACCTGCGTGGTGAAAGTCTCGCGGATCGCCTTGTAGCCAATGCTCATGTCGGCGACGAGGAGGGTGCGTCCGTCGCGTTCCTTGCGCGAGCGAACCGTCAGCGCCTCGCAAAGCGGCAGGAATTGCGGATAGGATTCGACATCGGCGACCAGAGCGAACATCTGTTCCGGCGTATGCGCAACGCGGCGATGGGCTTCGAATTGTGGCATGAAACCAGTGTGTTAGGCGGACTTCTTGAGAAACGCTTCCCGTGCCGCGCGCAGCTTGGCGAAATCGTCGCCGGCGTGATGCGACGAACGCGTCAACGGGCTCGATGCCACCAGCAGGAAGCCCTTGGTCTTGCCGATCGTCTCAAAAGACTTGAATTCCTCCGGCGTGACGAAACGGATCACCGGATGGTGCTTTTTCGATGGCTGCAGATACTGACCGATGGTCATGAAGTCGACATTGGCCGAACGCAGATCGTCCATCAATTGCAGGATCTCGTTCCGCTCCTCGCCAAGGCCAACCATGATGCCGGATTTGGTGAAGATCGAGGGATCGAGTTCCTTGACCCGCTGCAGCAGCCTGATCGAATGGAAATAGCGGGCGCCCGGCCGGACCGTCAGATAGTTCGACGGAACGGTCTCCAGATTGTGGTTGAACACATCTGGCTTGGCCGCCACCACGATCTCCAGCGCGCCGTCCTTGCGCAGGAAGTCGGGCGTCAGGATTTCGATCGTCGTCGAAGGCGTTGCCGCCCTGATGGCGCCGATGACCTCGGCAAAGTGCTGAGCGCCGCCATCGGCGAGATCGTCGCGGTCGACTGAGGTGATGACGACATGGGTTAGACACATTTGCTTGACGGCGTGGGCGATGCGCGCCGGTTCATCGGGATCGAGCGCGGTCGGAATGCCGGTGGCGACGTTGCAGAAGGCGCAGGCGCGCGTGCAGATCTCGCCCATGATCATGAAGGTGGCGTGCTTCTTCTCCCAGCACTCACCGATATTGGGACACCCGGCCTCTTCGCACACCGTCACCAGCCTGTGCGACTTCACGATGTCGCGCGTCTCGGCATAGCCTTTCGACATCGGCGCCTTGACGCGGATCCAGTCGGGCTTGCGCAGCACATCCTGGTCAGGCTTGTGCGCCTTTTCAGGATGCCGCAGGCGCGGCGCATTGGCGATCGTGTCGAGGACGGTGACCATCAGAAATCCAGTTCATTCGCGATCGCCTTCCGGCGTTCGCTTCACAAGTCATCTAGGACTTTTCGCGGCAAAGAAAAAGGCCGCGGCGACGCATGCCGCCACAGCCGTTTTCGCATGGCAAGAGTTCAACAACTAACGGCGCACCATGCGCCCTGCCAAGATCAGCAGGCAGGCGCCAACGAAACCGGTGATCAGATAGGCGATCCAGCCGGTGCCGAAGGCGCCGATGTTGAGCGCCTGCAGGATGGCATTCAGCACGATCGCGCCGACGATGCCCAGAACGATGTTCATCAAGATGCCCATGTTGCTTTTCATGAACATCTCGGCAAGCCAGCCTGCCAGTCCGCCGATGATGATGGCTGCGATCCAGCCCACGCCATTCACGTCCATATGCCCTCTCCTCTGGTGATAAATGCATGCGGAAACGAATTACCTTACGGTTGAGTTCCTTGGCTCTCACCTTTTGAGTCTCACGCGGTCAATTTATCACGCGTTCAGCGCGCGGCCATAAGCGTCGAGCACGCTTTCCTTCATCATCTCCGACAGCGTCGGGTGCGGGAAGATCGTGTGCATCAGTTCTTCCTCGGTGGTCTCCAGGTTCATCGCCACGACAAAGCCCTGGATCAGCTCGGTCACTTCGGCACCGACCATATGCGCGCCGAGCAACTGCCCGGTCTTCCTGTCGAAGATGGTTTTTACGAAACCCTGGTCCTCGCCGAGCGCGATGGCCTTGCCGTTGGCGGCGAACTGGAAGCGGCCAACGCGGATGTCCTTGCCTTCGGCCTTGGCTTTCGCTTCGGTCAACCCGACGGAAGCAACCTGCGGGTTGCAATAGGTGCAGCCCGGAATTTTCAGTTTGTCAGTGGCGTGCACGCCGGGGACGTTGGCGATCTTCTCCACGCAGACCACGCCTTCATGCTCGGCCTTGTGGGCGAGCATAGGCGGGCCGGCAACGTCGCCGATGGCATAGATGCCGGGCACATTGGTGTTGCCGTAGCCGTCGACGACGACGCAGCCGCGCTCGGTCTTCACGCCGAGCGCCTCGAGGCCGAGATTCTCGATATTGCCCTGCACGCCGACGGCCGAGATCATCCGGTCGGCGGTGATCTTCTCGACCTTGCCGTCCTTCATCTCGACATGCGCGGTTACCGAGTTCGCAGCTTTTTCGACCTTGGTGACCTTGGCATCGAGGATGATCTTCATGCCTTGCTTCTCGAACTGCTTTTGCGCGAATTTCGAGACCTCTGCGTCCTCGACCGGCATCACCGCCGGCAGCAACTCTACCACCGTCACCTCCGCGCCCATGGTGCGGTAGAATGAGGCGAATTCGATGCCGATTGCGCCCGAACCCATCACCAGCAGCGATTTCGGCATCTCCTTCGGCACCATCGCTTCGAAATAGGTCCAGATCAGCTTGCCGTCGGGCTCGATGCCGGGCAACGCCCGCGGCCTGGCCCCGGTCGCCAGGATGATGTGCTTGGCAGTGTATGTGCCCTCGCCCTTGACGCCCTTGGGCGCCGGCGGCTGTGGCTCCATCGGCTTCTTCGACGATTTCGACACGACAATCTCGCCCGGCCTGTCGCCGGAAGCCGCCTTGGACAGCTTGGCTTCGCCCCAGATGACATCGACCTTGTTCTTCTTCATCAGGAAGGCGACGCCGCCGTTCAGCCGCAGCGAGACCTTTCGCGAGCGGTCGACCACGGCAGCGGTATCGACGCTGACCTTGCCGTCGATCTTCAAGCCGTAGTCCTTCAAATGATCCGAATAGTGCATGATCTCGGCCGAACGCAGCAGCGCCTTGGTCGGGATGCAACCCCAGTTGAGGCAGATGCCGCCGAGATGCTCGCGCTCGACGATCGCTGTCTTGAACCCGAGTTGGGCGGAACGCACCGCCGTGACATAGCCGCCGGGACCGGAGCCGATGATGATGACGTCGTAGTTCTCAGCCACGGATTTCTCCCATGATTCTCTAGAGTTCCAGCATGACGCGCACGATTGGCGCCAATGCCTGCCCGATTTTGCGCGTGTTCTCTGCGTCGAGATGGACGCCGTCGAGTGGCGTGGTCTCGGCCACCGAGCCGGCATCGAAGAAGCCGCAGCCGA
The DNA here is from genome assembly GCF_055811595.1 of Mesorhizobium sp. WSM4814. Lineage (NCBI taxonomy): Bacteria > Pseudomonadati > Pseudomonadota > Alphaproteobacteria > Hyphomicrobiales > Phyllobacteriaceae > Mesorhizobium > Mesorhizobium sp. WSM4814. Next base: position 527,706 of record NZ_JBVVQT010000002.1, on the reverse strand, counting down.
CCTCGTCGGCAAGGACGGAATATTGTGGCGCCAGCCGCTTCGACGCTTCATCGCCGCCGGCGAACATTTCCTTGAATTCGGCGTTTTCCGTGCGGCTGACGGCGGGCGGCGCGACGATCAGGATTTGCGGCGACGGCCAATCGAACGGGTAGTCGTGACCGCGCACGATGTCGATCAGGCGCTGCATGCCTTGCCTGGCGGCGACCGGATTGCCGTGAATCCACGGCTTCATGTCGTTGGCGCCGAGCATGATGATGACCAGGTCGATCGGCGCATGCGTCATCAAGATCGTCGGCAGCACTCTTGCGCCGTTACGGTCGGCGCCGGCCAAATGGTCGTCGAAAGCCGTTGTGCGGCCGTTCAAGCCTTCGGCGATGACCTCGACGCTGGCTCCCAACGTCGCCTGCAGCACACTCGGCCAGCGGTCGTTGAGCGGGTGGCGATCCAGACTTGCCGCATCATAGCCCCAGGTCAGCGAATCGCCGTAGCAAAGGACTGTTTTCATGCGTTTGCCCCACTCCGGTCGAAATCTGCCTGCGCGCCCCTCACCCGCCAACCCACGAACAGCCAATGCACGACGATCGTTGCAACGCTGGAAAGGCTGAAGGCAAAAAGGCTGGTGAAGAGTTTTTCCGCACCGCCTTGTTTCCCTTCTAGACCAGCATGCCCATCGGGTTTTCGATCATGCGCTTGAAGGCGCCGAGCAGTTCGGCGCCGAGCGCGCCGTCGACGGCGCGGTGATCGGTCGACAGAGTGACTGACATGATTGTAGCGATGTTGATCTCACTGTTCTTGACCACCGCGCGCGCCTCGCCGGCGCCGACCGCCAGGATCGTCGCATGCGGCGGGTTGATGACGGCGGCAAAGTCCTTGATGCCGAACATGCCGAGATTGGACACCGCAGTGGTGCCGCCCTGGTATTCTTCCGGCTTCAGCTTGCGGCTGCGCGCGCGGCTGGCAAGATCCTTCATCTCGTTGGAGATGACCGACAGCGTCTTTTCGTCGGCACGCCGGATGATCGGCGTGATCAGCCCGCCGGGGATCGACACGGCGACACCGACGTCGGCATGCTTGTGCTTGACCATGGCGCTCTCGGTCCATGACGCATTGGCATCCGGCACCGCCATCAGCGCCATTGCCATCGCTTTGATGACCATGTCGTTGACCGACAGCTTGTAGGCCGGCGCCTCACCCTTGTCGGTCTTCTTCACCGGGGCGGCCGCATTGAGCTGCGTGCGCAGGGCCAGGAGCGCATCAAGCTCGCAGTCGAGCGTCAGGTAGAAATGCGGGATGGTGGTCGTGGCCTCGACCAGCCGGCGCGCAATGGTCTTGCGCATGTTGTCATGCGGGACAAGCTCGTAAGAGCCGTCGGCAAACAGTTTCAGCACCTGGTCGTCCGACATTGGCTTGGCTGCGGCCGCCGGAGCCGGAGCGCCGGCAGGTGCGGCTTTCGCGGCGGGTGCCGCCTTGGCGCCGCCGCTGGAAATCGCTGCGTCGACATCGGCCTTGACCACGCGGCCATGCGGGCCGGAGCCGGTCACCGCGGAGACATCGACACCGGCTTCCCGGGCGATGCGACGGGCCAGCGGCGAGGCGAAGGTGCGACCGTCCGACTGGCTGATCTCCCCCCTTGTGGGGGAGATGGCCGGCAGGCCAGAGGGGGGCGCTTCGTTCCTCGCCGCTGGCGGGACAGCGCCCCCCTCTGTCGACTTCGTCGACATCTCCCCCACGGGTGGGGAGATTGGCGCCTTATCCTGTTTTGCCTCGGCTTTTGCCGGAGCGGCAGCGCCGTCACCGCTCTTGGCGGCAGCCGCCGCATCTTCACCTTCGGCGGCGAGCACGGCGATCAGCGCGTTGACCTTGACGCCTTCGGTGCCGGCTGGAACCACCAGCTTGGCCACCGTGCCCTCATCGACAGCTTCGACTTCCATCGTCGCCTTGTCGGTCTCGATCTCGGCGATCACATCGCCCGGCGAAACCTTGTCGCCCTCCTTGACCAGCCACTTGGCAAGATTGCCCTCTTCCATCGTGGGCGACAGGGCCGGCATGGTGATGTTGATCGGCATTTTTCCTCCTCAGTTCCGCCCGGTTAGTGAACGGTGCTGGATATTGAACTGCTCCGACATTCTGCCTCGATAGCCTTCTTCCAATGCCTGAAGCGTCTCGATTTCAGGGATGTCATCTTGTTCCAGTCTCATCCTGGCTATGTGCATGCCGACATCAGCGAGCACCATGCCCCAGTTGTGAGCATTTGGTCCAAAGAGGTCTTGCATCGTGACGACCGCGTCCGAACCAATCCAGACGCGGAGTATTTCATCGAATTCGCTGTTCTCGACGACCACCGCGGGAACTTCTAGTTCGCGCGACATCTCGTTAACCCCGGTACGTCACGGCTTTCACCGCCTCGATGACTTCCGCGACATTGGGCAATGCCAGCTTTTCGAGGTTTGCCGCGTAGGGCATCGGCACGTCCTTGCCGGCAATGGTGATGACCGGCGCGTCGAGGAAATCGAAGGCGCGCTGCGACACCTGGCTGGCGATGTGGTCGCCGACCGAGCTCTGCGGGAATCCTTCCTCCACCACCACGAGACGATTGGTCTTCTTGACCGAGGCGATGATGGTGTCGAAATCGAGAGGGCGGATGGTCCTGAGGTCGATGATCTCGGCATCGATGCCCATGCCACGCAATTCGGCCTCTGCCTTCACCGTGTAGCTCATGCCGATGCCGAAAGAGACGATGGTGACATCCTTGCCCGACTTGTGGATGCGCGCCTTGCCGATCGGCAGCACGAAATCGTCGATCTTCGGCACATCGAAGGACTGGCCGTAGAGGATTTCGTTCTCGAGGAAGATGACCGGGTTCGGGTCGCGGATCGCGGCCTTCAGCAATCCCTTGGCGTCGGCGGCGGTGTAGGGCATCACCACTTTGAGGCCGGGAATGTGGCTGTACCAGGCGGCATAGCACTGCGAATGCTGGGCGGCGACGCGGGCGGCCGCGCCGTTTGGCCCGCGGAAGACGATGGGCGCGCCCATCTGGCCGCCGGACATGTAGAGCGTCTTGGCGGCGGAGTTGATGATATGGTCGATCGCCTGCATGGCGAAGTTGAAGGTCATGAACTCGACGATCGGCCTCAGGCCGGCCATCGCCGCGCCAACACCGACGCCGGCAAAACCGTGCTCGGTGATCGGTGTGTCGACGACGCGACGCGCCCCGAATTCCTGCAGCAGCCCTTGCGTGATCTTGTAAGCGCCCTGGTACTCGGCGACCTCCTCGCCCATCACGAAGACGTCTGCGTCACGGCGCATTTCCTCGGCCATCGCGTCACGCAGCGCTTCGCGCACCGTGGTCGAGACCATCTCCGTGCCGGCCGGGATGTCGGGATCGGCGGCGATTTCGGTTCTCGGCGCCGCGGCGACAGGTGCTGCGCCCTCGCTTTTGGCCGCAGCAGGCGCTGGCGCTGCAGTTTCCGCCTTGGCAGGTTCCTCGCCGATGCCTTCGCCTGCCTTGTCGACGTCTTCACCATCAACGGCGAGCACGGCGATCAGCGTGTTGACCTTGACACCTTCGGTGCCGGCAGGAACCACGATCTTGGCTAGCGTGCCTTCGTCGACGGCCTCGACTTCCATCGTCGCCTTATCGGTTTCGATCTCGGCGATGACATCACCAGCGACAACCTTATCGCCCTCTTTCTTCAACCATTTGGAAACATTGCCCTCTTCCATAGTCGGCGAGAGAGCGGGCATGAGAATTTCGATCGGCATGGCCTTGCCCTCTCGTTATAGTACGATATCGGTCCAGAGCTCGGACGGATCCGGCTCTGCGTCGTTCTGGGCAAATTCGGCGGCGTCGGCGACAATGTCGCGGACCTCCTTGTCGACGGCTTTGAGCTCGTCCTCATCAGCCCACTTCTTGTCGAGCAGGCGCGCCTTGACCTGCTCGATCGGGTCGCGCTCGGAGCGCATCTTCTGCACTTCTTCCTTGGAGCGGTATTTTGCCGGATCGGACATCGAGTGGCCGCGGTAGCGATAGGTCTGCATTTCGAGAATCAGCGGCCCCTTGCCGTCACGGCACCATTCGGTGGCGAGATCGCCGGCTGCCTTGACTGCACGGACGTCCATGCCATCGACCTGGATGCCGGGGATCTTGAAGGAGGCGCCGCGGTGCGAAAAATCCGTCTCGGCCGACGAACGCGTTACCGAGGTGCCCATGGCATAGCGGTTGTTCTCGATGATGAAAATCACCGGCAGCTTCCACAGCGAGGCCATGTTGAAGCTTTCATATACCTGGCCCTGATTGGCGGCGCCGTCGCCGAAATAGGTCAGTGTCACATTGTTGTTGCCACGATAGCGATTGGCGAAGGCGAGGCCGGTGCCGAGCGAAACCTGCGCGCCGACAATGCCGTGGCCGCCGTAAAAATGCTTCTCCTTGGAGAACATGTGCATGGAGCCGCCCTTGCCCCTGGACAGGCCGCCGCGGCGCCCGGTCAATTCGGCCATGACGCCGCGCGGCGACAGTTCCATCGCCAGCATGTGACCATGGTCGCGATAGGCGGTGATCATCTGGTCGCCGTCGATCAGCGCCATCTTCATGCCGGTGACAACTGCTTCCTGGCCGATATAGAGGTGGCAGAAGCCGCCGATGAAGCCCATGCCGTAGAGCTGGCCGGCCTTTTCCTCGAAGCGGCGAATGAGCAGCATGCGCCGGTAGGCGTCAAGCTCCTCATCCTTGGTGAAGTCGAGAGGTTTGGGGGCTGAAAGCCCTGCCGATCTGCCGTCGGATTTGGGTTTGGTTTTGGCAGGCGCTTTTCTGGCGGCGGTGGCCATGCATCACTCCCTGTTGGCGTCTCTTGCGGACACTGAGGGAGATCAGTTCTCCCCACCGATTTGGCAAAGGCTAACACGCAAGAAAGCGTTTCGCCATGCCGAAAATGCATGGCTGACATGCGTCTAAGCGATTAAAATCGTTGAAAATATCGGCGATTAACTTGAATTTGGTTATCTTGCCGTGGCCGGTAGCATGATGGTGATTTCGTCGGCGTGGGACACATTGAGCGCCTTGCGCGCCTGCTCGTCGAGCATGTCCTTCTCCAGCGTGCCCTGATGCATGAGCTGAACACGCCGCTGCAGATCGAGCCGGCGCGCCTTGACGGCATCGAGCTTACCTTGCAGGTCGACTGCTTCGGCTTGCAACCGGTATTTGGAATAGATGCCGAATTCGCCGTGGTAGGCATGAAAGCCGAAATAGGCGAGGAACGCCACGCAGAGCGAGGGGATGATCAGCCGACCGGTATTTCTCTGCTTGTGCTGACGTGTCCACATGACCCAAATCCCTTAGAGCACCGCGCGCGCCTGGACGCGCAAAGGGCGCTCTAACCACTCTGCGACCTAGCCCTTTCTCGCCCGATTGTGCTTAATGGACGGTTACGGACGACCGGATCTGGCGGTGTTGAAACAAAAAAGGCGAGAATGCCCCGCCCTTTCGTTTTCGGATTTTCTGGGTTTTAGGATTTTCTGCGGCTCAGCCCTTCACGATCGACTTGCCGGCGTAGAGCGCCTGCTTGCCGAGCTCTTCCTCGATGCGGATGAGCTGATTGTACTTGGCCATGCGATCCGACCGCGACAGCGAACCCGTCTTGATCTGCCCGCAATTGGTGGCGACGGCGAGATCGGCGATGGTCGAATCTTCGGTTTCGCCCGAGCGGTGCGACATGACCGCGGTGTAGCCGGCCTTGTGCGCGGTCTCGACGGCATCGAGCGTTTCGGTCAGTGAGCCGATCTGGTTGACCTTGACCAGGATAGAATTGGCGACGCCCATGCGGATACCGTCGCGCAGCCGGGCCGTATTGGTGACGAACAGATCGTCGCCGACCAGCTGGGTCTTGTTGCCGATGAGGTCGGTCAGCGTTTTCCAGCCGTCCCAGTCGTCTTCGGCCAGCCCATCCTCGATGGTGATGATCGGATAGTCCGCGGCGAGCCTGGCCAGATACTTGGCCTGGGTCTTCGGATCGCGGGTCTTTTTCTCGCCTTCATAGACGTAGTTGCCGTCCTTGAAGAATTCGGTCGCGGCGCAGTCGAGGCCGAGCGCAACCTCTTCGCCCGGCTTGAAGCCGGCCTTCTCGATCGATTCCATGATGAAATCGAGCGCTGCGGGCGCGCTTTTCAAGTTAGGAGCGAAGCCACCCTCGTCGCCGACATTGGTGTTGTGGCCGGCGTCCTTCAGCCGCTTCCTCAGCGTATGGAAAATTTCCGAACCCCAGCGCACGCCGTCACGCAGTGTCGGCGCACCAATCGGCAGGATCATGAATTCCTGGAAATCGATCGGGTTGTCGGCATGGGCGCCACCGTTGATGATGTTCATCATCGGCACCGGAAGCACATGCGCCTTGGTGCCACCGACATAGCGGTAGAGCGGCAGGCCAGCCGCCTCCGCCGCAGCCTTGGCCACCGCCAGCGACACGCCAAGGATCGCATTGGCGCCGAGGCGGCTCTTGTTGGGTGTGCCGTCGAGCTCGATCATGGTCTGGTCGATGTGGATCTGGTTCTCGGCTTCCATCCCGCCGATAGCTTCGAACAGCTCGCCATTGACGGCCTCTACCGCCCGCAGGACGCCCTTGCCGAGGTAGCGGGCGCCGCCGTCGCGCAGCTCGACCGCCTCATGCGCGCCGGTCGAGGCGCCGGAAGGCACCGCAGCGCGGCCCATCGAGCCGTCTTCGAGCACGACGTCGACCTCGACGGTCGGGTTTCCGCGGCTGTCCAGGATTTCGCGCCCGACAATGTCGATGATGGCAGTCATTGCGATGTCCCCGATTGATCTGACGAAGCGTCGCGCACGTCTTAGCCAAAGTGCCGCAAAACGCAATCGGGGCGTCCGCAAATAGTGCCGCCACTTCCGCCACATCGAATCACGAAGCACAAATTGCTGTCATCATAAGTCATGTCGGTCATAGGCCTTGGCGGCATGCGGCTTTCTGGTTTATGCTCACAGCTGCGCGGGGCGAAACAGGAGGAGTTTCGCCATGTCTCAGTTGAGCGGTATTGTGAGTTTGTTCCTGATCGCGGCGGCGTTTTTGACGTCGTGTGACACTCAGCAGCCTCAACAGGGCGCGGTAGAGTTGTCGACCATTGCAGCGGAGTAGATATCCTGCAAAAAAGGCCCCCGGTTCAACCGGGGGCCTTTTGATTCCGGCAGAGCAAGATCAATGCCAATAAGGCTCTACCCTGTAGTAACTGTATGAAGCATCACGCGCGGCCTCGCCGTCGGCGCCCGTCAATTCGTTGATCGAATAGGCGGGAGCTGCCTTCAGTTGCTCCTTGGTGAACGGCACGACATAGCCGCCCTTGTTCTCGTCATAGTCGAGGCTCGCCCACGGAATGGCGTGGTATTTCTCGCCGATGCCGAGAAATCCGCCAAAGCCGATCACGGCAAACATGATTCCATTCGACAATTTGTCGAGCATGACATCCTCGATGTCGCCGATGTGCGTGCCTTCCGTGTTGTAGACGGAAGTGCCGATCACCCGCGAGGCAGCGATGGCTTCAGTGTGTCCTGTCTGGGTTGTCATGATGTGCTCCTTTTGTCGTTCACTTCAGCTTCGACAATGAGGAGAGGGCTGCGAAGGTTCCAGACTTTTATGGACGCGGTCATACGTGCAGGGCTGATCACTCAGCGAGGATGAAGGTGACCTTCATGTTGACGCGGTAGGCGGAGATCGTGCCGTTCTCGACGACGACCTTCTGGTCCTGGATCCAGGCGCCTTCGACGTTTTTCAATGTCTTTGCCGCGCGGGCAATCCCCTGTTCGATGGCGTCCTGAAAGCTCTTATTCGACGATGATGTGATTTCGGTGACGCGGGCGACGGACATGGCTTCGTCCTCCAAGGCACTCGGTTGCCTGGGCAGCGTACAACCGGCGCCTGTTGATCACAAGTTTCGGGTCGGACTTAGGGCTGGGCCGCTGAACTTGCTCAGCCCTTGGCGACGCGATCGAATGCCATCAGCCTTTCAAGCAGCGCCCGAAGGTCCTTCAGCGGCACCATGTTGGGACCGTCGGAGGGGGCGTTGTCGGGATCCTGATGCGTCTCGATGAAGACGCCGGCGACACCGACCGCAACCGCGGCGCGCGCCAGCGTCTCGACGAAGCGCCGATCGCCGCCTGACGAGCCGCCCTGCCCGCCCGGCTGCTGCACCGAATGCGTGGCGTCGAAAATCACCGGCGCGCCGATCTCGGCCATGATCGGCAGGGCGCGCATATCGGACACCAGCGTGTTGTAGCCGAAGGACGCGCCGCGCTCGGTGACCAGCACATTGGCGTTGCCGGAACCGGTGACCTTGGCGACGACGTTCTTCATGTCCCACGGCGCGAGGAACTGGCCCTTCTTCACATTGACGACCTTGCCGGTTCTTGCCGCCGCGATCAGCAGATCGGTCTGGCGGCTGAGGAAAGCCGGAATCTGCAGGATATCGACATGCGGCGCCACGAGCGCGCACTGTTCCTCGGTGTGGATATCGGTCAGGATCGGCAGCGAAAACGCCTTGCGCAAATCGTCGAAGACGGGCAGCGCCGCATCGAGCCCGGCGCCGCGCGTGCCGCCAAGCGAGGTGCGGTTGGCCTTGTCGTAACTGGTCTTGTAGACGAGGCCCAGCCCGAGCTTCTCGGTCAGTTCCTTCAGCGCGCCAGCCATGTCGAAGGCGTGCTGGCGCGATTCAAGCTGGCACGGGCCGGCAATCAGCGACAGCGGCGCGCTGTTGCCGAAGACGACATTGCCGACGGTTACGGACGAATTGGGCTTGCTCATGCTTTCTCCTGGAAAACGAAGGCCGCACCCTGCCCGGATGCCGGCCACACGACAATATCATCGCCGCGTAAGTCATGTTCTACGGAACTTGCTGCAAGCAGCTTGGCGACCGTGTCGGCGGAACCAACTGAAAAGACGATCGCCGCGAAGCGGAGTTCCGATGGCGCGCCGGCAGGTATGCCGAAGCGCGATTCGAAAGCGACGGGGTCAAGGAGGGTCAAGGTCGCGTTCGGCAGCTCAAACGCAGTGCTGCTCCCCGGCACGGTCGCCGGACTGTGCGTCGCGATCGAAATCAATCGGCGCTGTTCGGATGGCTCGGTGCTGACCGCCACGACCTCGACAATGCCGTTTGCGCCATTGGCGTGGACCTGCAACGCGCTGCGGTCCACTTTCGGCGCATTGATCCGCTCGCAGGCAAACAGGAATGCGTCCGTCGCCCCGGTGCCGGAGGCGAAGGCCAGTTTGAACGATGCCGTGTCGCTGTTTCCCGCCGCGTCGGTGAAGGTGCGCGAAAAGCTCAGCATGTCTCCAGCCGACAGGCCGGCTTCGACATAGCGTGCGTGGTCGGCATCCGCACTTTGGGTGCCCAGGACAAGGGCGGAAAATCCCTCATTGCCGCAGCTGTCGCGATAGGCGCGATCGCGCGCGACGAAGGCGTTACCGTCGGCGATCGCTTTCGCCGCCGCTTGCGCATTGCCCACTGCCAGCAACTCGAGATAGGTGCCGTCCTCAAGGAAGACGCAGCAGTTTTCCGTGCCGAAAGGATGGATGCCGGTCGGCGCCCCGACAAAGCCAAGCGAAGCCAGCCGCGCCCGTGCCACGTCGAGGCTCGCGGTCGGCAGGACAAGATGGTCAAGCGGACAGGGGCCGGGCGGATAAGCGCCGGGCGAATGAGGGCGTGCTGGCATCGTCTCGATCATGCCGGCGCGGTGTGCATCATTCCGGAAGTTGGTTCAAGAGCCCTCGCCTGACGCGCAGGGATTTCATATAGCGGCAGCGGTCGTCGCGATGGCTGTTCTTGGCCACGCTGCCTTGGCGACGCGCGAAAGCGGCAGGGCGCTGATCCGACCGAACCAACGGCCGCAGATGGGTGCGCTCCTGCTTCGGTCAGTTTCCCTTCAAGTCGCAGCCACGATGTCCGCCGAATAGCGCAATTCACGCAGCGGTTTGACCTGGCTGGTCGTCTCGGCATAGAGCGGATGCGCCTTGTACGCGGCCAGAGCGGCGTCATCCTCGAACTCGGCATAAACGACCACGTCGATCTCGTCCGAAAGCGGGTCGACCTTGCTGTTGAGCGTCACCTCGAACAGACGGGAATGGGGGATGTTGCCCAGCGCCAGCAAGCCCGTGCGTACGGCCTCGACGTCCTCTTTGTGCCGTGCGCTGAAGAAAACGATATGCCGGATCAACCCCAGCCTCCTCGATCGATGTGCAGCCATGTTTTGTGTGGGCAACACGATTGCGTCAACCGGCAACGATGTCGCGGCAACAACGCGTTGGGTCGAAGGCGAGGAAACCTACATCATGCTGGTGATGTAGCGCACGATGCGGTTAATCTCCCTGACCGTGGTGTCGAGATAGCTGCCCTGATTGTAGAGCCCGTCCCAGATCAGGAAGAACGTGACGGCGCAGATGACGATGACATAACGCATGGCTAAAACTACTGCATCCGGGTGGCTGCAACCATAGTGATTCCGGCGTTGATCAGCGCCCTCCCCCAAAATCTTTCCATGATCCGTGCTCGCTTGCCTTGGCTCTTGAAGTTCCCCTTGATGACGTGAAAGATTGCGCGGGAATTCATCGGGAAGCGGCGTTCGCGCCCTGCCGATGAACTGCGAGAGAGTTGGAAACCGGCGATTTTGCGCCGGCGCCGCAGAAGTCCCGGGGGCGTGACATGGCTCACAAGGAAGACACCAGCGTTGCGTCGGGCGACGCGGTCAAGTTGGACGAATTCAATTTCGCCGAGACCGTCAAAGGCCTGCCGGCCAAGGCGCGCATGGTGCTGTCGGCGGCGATGAACCTGCCGCGTGGCTCGCTCAAGGTGAGGATGCCGGACGGCCGCGCCGTCCTCGTCGGCGGCAAGGGCCCGGGTCCGGACGCCGAACTGGTGCTCAAGAACTGGCGCTTGCCCGGCCGCGCCTTCACCGGCGGCACCATCGGCATCGCCGAATCCTACATCGACGGCGATTGGGACAGTCCCGATGTGACCAGTTTCCTGGAACTGTTCGTCGTCAATTCAGAAATCGGAGAGCGCATCGCCGGCGGCGCCAGCTGGTTGATCAACGCCGTCCAGCGTGTCCGCCACTGGTTCAACCAAAACACTCGCACCGGCTCGAAGCGCAACATTTCGGCGCATTACGATCTCGGCAACGCCTTTTACAAGGAATGGCTGGATCCGAGCATGACCTATTCGTCGGCGCTCTATGCGGCTGGCGCCAACGATCTGGAAAGCGCGCAAGCCGCCAAATATCGCGCGCTGGCCAAGGACACGGGCATCGGCGCGAACGACCACGTGCTTGAAATCGGTTGCGGCTGGGGCGGCTTTGCCGAATTCGCGGCGCGCGAGATCGGCTGCCGCGTCACCGGGCTGACGATCAGCCGCGAGCAGCATGATTTCGCCAGAGCACGCGTCCAGAAGGCTGGATTTGCCGACAAGATCGACATCAAGCTGCAGGACTACCGCGACGAAACCGGTTCCTACGACCGCATCGCCTCGATCGAGATGTTCGAGGCGGTCGGCGAAAAGTACTGGCCCGTGTTTTTCGGCAAGATGAGGGATTGCCTGCGACCTGGCGGCACCGCCGGCCTGCAGATCATCACCATCAACGAGAAAGCCTACGACACCTATCGCGGCCGGCCGGATTTCATCCAGCGTTACGTCTTCCCGGGCGGCATGCTGCCGACGCCGTCGATCCTGAAAACGCTCGGTAAAGACCATGGCCTTGCTCATCTGCGCGAGCGCATTTTCCCGGACGACTATGCCCGCACGCTCGCCGAATGGCGCCACCGTTTTTGTGGGTCATGGGAAAAGATCGTCCCGCTCGGTTTCGACGACCGCTTCAAGAAGCTCTGGGAGTTTTACCTGCATTATTGCGAAGCCGGCTTCCGCGCCAGCTACATCGATGTCCGCCAGGTGGTTTACAGGACTTAGGGTGGCGACGACTAATTTCCGCATGGGATCAATTGGTTCTCCGTCGAACATCAAGTCGATGATGCGGTTCGAGCCGGCTGCTGTTCAATGGCGTGCCAGCCTTCAACAGCGTGCCAAGTCCTGACCGAAGCAGAGCTTCGCGCCTGAATCCGGTCGAGTCCATACGGGAACAGATGACGTGCGGATGCATGTGCGCGGGCGGAAACGTCAGCGCCTGTCATCGTCGCCTTGGGTGATCAGCCGCGCGCTGCGCTGCCCTGTCAAGTAGATCCATAGCCAGCTCAGCGAAACCGCAAGCCGGTTACGGAAGCCGATCAGGAAATAGATGTGCGCCAGGCCCCAAAGCCACCAGGCCAGCCGGCCGGTGAGCTTGATCCAGCCGAAATCGATCGCGGCGGCGCGCTTGCCGATCGTCGCCAGGTCGCCGTCATGCCTGTAGCGGAAAGGCCGCGGGGCTGCGTCGCCGGCAAGCCGGGCCTTGATCGTCGCGGCGACATGCCGGCCCTGCTGCTTGGCGGCCGGTGCCACGCCGGGCACCATGCGGCCATCCGGCCGCAGGACGTGTGCAGCGTCACCGACGACGAAAATTTCTGGGCTGCCCGGCACGGTCAGATCGGGCTCGACCAGCACCCTGCCGGCGCGGTCCGCTGCCGCCCCCAGCCATTCGGCGGCCGGCGAAGCGGCGACGCCTGCTGCCCACAGGATAGTCCTGGCCGGCAGATGCGTTTCACCGAAGACGACACCCTCCGCGTCGCAACGTGTCACCGGCCGACCGAGTTCGACCGTCACGCCAAGCCGCTCGAGCGCCTTGCTGGCATAGTCGGAGAGTTCCGGCGCGAAATTGGGGAGGATACGGTCACCGGCCTCGATCAGCACCACGCGCGTCTGCCGCGTATCGATGTTGCGGAACTCGCCGCGCAGCATCTCGTGCGCCAGTTCGACAATGGTGCCGGCCAGTTCCACGCCGGTCGGTCCGCCACCGACGATCGCCAGTGTCAGCAGCGCCTGGCGCTTGGCGGGATCGGTCTCCCGCTCGGCCTGCTCGAAGGCAAGCAGGATGCGCCGTCGAATGGTGGTGGCGTCCTCCAACGTCTTCAGCCCCGGTGCGAAATTCTCCCACTCGTCATGGCCGAAATAGGCGTGGCGGGCGCCGGTGGCCAGCAGCAGCGTGTCGTATCCAACCGCGCCGCCATCATCGAGCAGCACGTTTTTGCCGGCGCGGTCGACGCCGCTGACGGTGGCCAGCAGTGTCGTCACATCCTTGCGCTTGCGCAGGAGATGGCGGATCGGCCAGGCGACTTCCGAGGTCGCCAGTGCCGTGGTCGCCACCTGATAGAGCAGCGGCTGGAAAAGATGATGGTTGCGCTTGTCGATCATGGTGATGCGCACCGGCGCACCGTCAAGCGCGCGGGTGAATTCGAGACCCCCGAAGCCCGCCCCGACGACGACGACATGATGGCTGGTTTTGTTCATCTCATTCACTCCGGGAGCAGGTTGGGCGCAGGTGGGGCGGGAGCGCAGACTGGACAGCAATTTCGCCAAGGCTGATGTAGCGACTTTTGTGCACCGCAACAACATCCGACTTTGCCGACTGCACGCCCTGAGATGTCGCTGTTGTACATGCCCCCATCCTGCCGCCGAGTATAATTTCATCGAAGCAGACGAAAGGAGAGGAACTTGGCTAGCGATCATGACGACGGTCCGGGGCAATATTCCTCGCCGCCTTGCTTCATGCACGAGCTCGACCCGGAATTCCGGCCGCCCCTATCCGACTGGAACGACGTGAAACGGTGGCGCAAGGCCGAGCGCGAGCGGCTGATTGCGGCGCGCCTCGCTGTCCCGGCTGAAGTGCGGACGGCAATGTCGCAGCGCATCGGCGAAAACCTCGACGCGGTGATCGGCGACATTGCCGGCCGCATGGTCAGCCTCTACTGGCCGTTCCGCGGCGAACCGGATTTGCGGGCCTGGATAGCTTCCGTCAATGAGCGCGGCGGCCGTACCGCACTGCCCGTTGTCGTCGAAAAAGCCCGCCCGCTTATCTTTCGCGCCTACGCACCGGGCGACCGGCTTGAGAAGGGTGTCTGGAACATCCCGATCCCGGCTGGAGGCGATGCGGTGCTGCCCGACATCGTCATCTCGCCTGTCGTCGGCATCGATCCGAGACAGTATCGGCTGGGCTATGGCGGCGGCTTCTTCGACCGCACGCTGGCGGCGATGCCGTTCAAGCCGCTGGTCATCGGTGTCGGCTACGAACTGCAGCGCATCGCCACCATCTACCCGCAGCCGCATGACATCCCGATGGACCGGGTGGTAACGGAGGCTTTCAAAGCCTAGGCAAGTTCCGGCTTCATCCCGACCGCCGTCCGGTCGACGATCTCGCGCAAGGCGAACGACGAGTTGATCTTCGTCACATGCGGCATTGCCGACAGCCATTCCTTGTGGATGCGCTCATAGTCGACGAGGTCCTTTGCCGCGATGCGCAGGATATAATCGTATTCACCCGACATCAGGTGGCAGGACAACACGTTCGGGCAGCGCTTTATCGCCGCCTCGAAATCCGACAGTGTCTTTTCGAATTGCCCCGACAGCGATATATGCACAATCGCCGTCATCTGGTGGCCAAGAGCGGCATTGGACAGCCGGGCGTGGTAGCCGCGGATGGTTCCGGATTTCTCCAGATTGTCCAGCCGCCGCGAGCAGGCCGACTGTGACAGGCCGACCTTCTCGGCAAGCGCCGCGTTGGGTATCCGCCCATCCCGTTGCAACGTTTCGAGGATGGCGATATCAATCCTGTCGAGCGGCATTTTTCGGGATTCCTGCGACAATCCAGCTGTTTTACGCAACGATTATCGAACCGCACCGTCTTGCGCAAGCGTATTCGCAAACACCTACGCGACGATTCGTGGTTCACTGTCTCTCAACAGCGAACATGCCCCAAAAGGCTGGAGCAGGAGGAGAAGAAGATGCGCGTCGGCTGCCCCCGGGAAATCAAGAACCACGAATACCGCGTCGGCCTGACGCCGGGATCGGTCCGCGAATATGTCGCGCATGGCCACGAAGTGCTGGTCGAGACCGGCGCCGGCGCCGGCATCGGCGCCGACGACAACGCCTATCGCGCCGCCGGCGCCACCATCGCCAAGACGGCCGCCGACGTGTTTGCCAAGTCCGACATGATCGTCAAGGTCAAGGAGCCGCAGCCCAACGAATGGGTCCAGCTCCGTGACGGCCAGATCCTCTACACCTATCTCCATCTCGCTCCGGATCCGGAGCAGACCAAGGGCCTGCTGGCCTCGGGCGTGACGGCCATCGCCTACGAGACGGTCACCGACGACCGCGGCGGCCTGCCGCTGCTGGCGCCGATGTCGGAAGTCGCGGGCCGCCTGTCGATCCAGGCGGGCGCCACCGCGCTGCAGAAGGCCAATGGCGGCCGCGGCGTTCTGCTCGGCGGCGTGCCCGGCGTGCTGCCTGGCAAGGTCACTGTGCTCGGCGGCGGCGTCGTCGGCCTGCATGCCGCACGGATGGCGGCCGGCCTTGGCGCCGACGTCACCATCATCGACCGCTCGATCCCGCGCCTGCGCCAGCTCGATGATATCTTCGGCGGCCGCGTCCACACCCGCTACTCGACGGTCGAGGCGCTGGAAGAGGAATGTTTTTCGGCCGACATCGTCGTCGGCGCCGTGCTGATCCCGGGTGCCGCCGCGCCAAAACTCGTTTCGCGCGAAATGCTGTCGGGAATGAAGAAAGGCTCGGTGCTGGTCGATGTTGCCATCGACCAGGGCGGCTGCTTCGAGACCTCGCACGCCACAACTCATGCCGACCCGACCTATGAGGTCGACGGCGTCGTTCACTATTGCGTCGCCAACATGCCGGGCGCGGTGCCGGTCACCTCGGCCCAGGCGTTGAACAACGCGACGCTGCATTACGGCCTGCAGCTTGCCGACAAAGGCCTGAAGGCGCTGGTCGACGATCATCATTTGCGCAACGGCCTCAATGTCCACAAGGGCAAGATCACCAACCGCGCGGTGGCCGAATCACTCGGCTATGAGTTGGTCGAGCCGAAGGCCGTTCTCGCCGCCTGAACCCGCCGCTGATTCTCTCCCGAAAGAGCCGCCGACGCCCCCGGCGGCTCTTTTTTCCACAAGAAAATTTCACGGTTTGCGTTCAGCAGACCGGCTTTACCCGTTTTGCTTGCAATGTGTCATTCCTGTGGCTTTTTTGTTACATCCGCCGGCGTGGGCAGGTGCTAGACGGCTGACGGGTTTTTCAAAAGGCAGGGGCAATGACCAGCAAACGATTCGCAAAATCTCTTCTTCTTGGCGCAGTTTCCGTACTGGCGCTCGGATCGGCTTCTCAGGCCGCCGACGCGCTTGTGCCGGTGGTCGAAACGTCGGCCTTCAACTGGAGTGGCATTTATGTCGGCTTCGGCGTTGGCGCCGGCGCCAATGTCCACGAGCTCAGCAGCGATTTCCTTCCGGGCTTCTCGTTGAACGGCATTGGTGGTGAAGGCGTATACGGTGAACTGACCGTTGGATACGACTATATGGTGTCGCCGCGCTTCCTGATCGGCGGACTCCTGGACGCCCATATCGGCAACATTGAAACCACGCTCGATGTAGCTGGACTGGAGGCTTCGGTCCGCGAGACCTACGGTTTCGATGCTGGTCTGCGAGCCGGTTACCTGTTCACGCCGAACACGTTGGGCTATGTGCTCGGCGGCTATTCCTGGCAGAAATACAAACTCGACACCAACGCTGGTTTTGACCTGGATTGGGACCAGAGCGGTTACTTCGTCGGAGCCGGCGTTGAAACGGCCATCAACGGCAACTGGACCATCAAGACAGAATATCGCTATACCCGCTTCGGTACCAATGATGATCTGCTTTCCGAGTTCGGTTTGCCGGATGGCGCCCTCAATATCGACACGTCGCGGCATACGTTCCAGGTCGGGGCCAACTATCGCTTTGGCGCCCAGAATGGCGGCGTCGCCTCTTTTGAAGCGCCTGCCTACAACTGGACCGGCTTCTACGTCGGCGGCGCCGCCGGCGCGGGTGCGTCGGTGCATCAGATCGAAGTTCCGCCGCTTGGCGGGCTCGAGTTCAACGGGCTCGGCGGCGAAGGTGTGTTCGGCGAATTGAACGTCGGCTATGACCATGATTTCGGCAGCTGGGTCGCAGGTGTCATGGTGGATGCCCGCTACTCCGGCATGACCTCCGAGTTGGAATTTCCAGGCGGATCGATCAATCTGGATACCGATTACGGCTTCGATGTGCTTGCCCGCGTCGGCATGAAAGTCAACGAATCGACACTCGCCTATGTGCTCGGCGGTTACAGCTGGGAGCATTTCGATCTGAATGCGTCTTCGCCCATAGGCGACATCCTCGATTGGGACTCCAGCGGCTTCTCGGTGGGTGGTGGTCTGGAAACGGCCATGTCCAGCAACGTGACCGTCGGCCTCGAATACCGCTACTCGCAGTTCTCCGAGGAGGATTTTTCGTCCGAACTTGGGCTGCCGGACGACTCTCTCACCTCCACGCCTTCGTTCCACACCGTCCGCATTGGTGCGAAGTACAAGTTCAACTAATTTTCGAGCCGTCCAGACAACAGTCAAAGCCCGTCGGTCATTCCGGCGGGCTTTTTCTTTGGGTAAAGAAATATAATGCAGGCAGCAAAAAAGCGGAGCCAAAGCCCCGCTTCCTCTGATATCGAGATCTCCCGCCGGTTCATCCGCGGTCGGCAAATCGATCGACAATCATTCCATAACGCGACATTGCGACAGGCGCACGACAGCTGCGACAGATCCGGTCACGCGCGCTCGATCCGGCACTGATAG
This sequence comes from Mesorhizobium sp. WSM4814, assembly GCF_055811595.1. Classification (NCBI taxonomy): domain Bacteria; kingdom Pseudomonadati; phylum Pseudomonadota; class Alphaproteobacteria; order Hyphomicrobiales; family Phyllobacteriaceae; genus Mesorhizobium; species Mesorhizobium sp. WSM4814. The sequence goes on along the minus strand of NZ_JBVVQT010000002.1, from coordinate 509,930 downwards.
CAGTTGTTGCGTGCCGAGCGAACATGCACATAGGCGATATCGTCGCGCTCGAACAAACTCTCGGCCCGCGCCGCGATAGCGCCCGTCGGGATGACGCCGCCGCTGCCGTAGACGATGCGATCGTCGCTGCCGTAACCGCGCACGATGTAGTCGCTGCCTTCGAGAATTTCGGGAAGCGCCTCGGCCTCGGCAGCGCGCTCGCAAGGCTCGGCATGCAGGAAGATCGGACCCGTCTCGGCATAAGGCTGCAATTGCGGGAATGGCCGATAAGCCAGGACAAGGTACGCTTCTCCAGCGGCGACGTTCTTCAGGCAGTGGCGGCAAGGCACGCCGTCACCGTCGGATATTTTCCGCTCTGGGATCAGGCCATAGGCGTCCGGCCCGCCGCGCTGCAAAGCTCTGACGCCTTCCGTGGGCAAGGCCTTGAACTGGATGGTCATGGTGCAATCTCCGATGTCGTCGACCGGAAATTACGTCGCTGCGCCAGCGCTTCCCACCCGATTCCTGCCAATCTGGATCAGTCCATCAGCGCGTCGAGACCGCGCACCAGCCCTGTGATCTCCTGTACCCGCCGGATGGCGAGCAGCGTGCCGGCCACATAAGGAGCAGCGGACGAGCCGGCATCGTGGCGGATGGTCAGCCGCTCGTCGGGCAGGCCGAACAGCGCTTCGCAGGACAGGATGTAGGAAGGCAGGCGAAGCGCGTGCACCTGCACCCCCTCGCCCGTGCCAACCGCAGCACCGCGCGTTCCCGGCACACCGGAGATCTCCGAGACCGGCCGCGCGGTCGAAGCTCTGCGGACATCGGCCAGCGCTTCGGCAAGCTCGCGCGCCGTGCCGGACGGCGCGTCGGGTTTCCTGGCGCTGGCATAGTCGATGACCTCGACATCCGGCACGTATTTCGCCGCCATCAGGGCAAACCGCTTCATCAGCGTGGCGGTGATCGAAAAATTACCGGCGGCAACGACGCCGACATGGTTGGCGCGGGCTGCAGCATCGATCTCGCCGAAATCGGCCGCACCCAGCCCCGAGGTGCCGATCACCACGTGCCGTCCGTTTTCGATGGCCAGCAGCGCATGGTCCTTCACGACATGCGGTTTGGTGTAGTCGACCAGCACGTCCGACGGCACCTCCATTGCCTCGGCCAGCGAGGCGGCAACGATGATGCCGTTTGCCGGCAGGCCGACAAGCAGGCCGGAATCCTGCCCAGCGCCGCTGCGTGACACGGCCGCGGCCAGCGCCATGTCGCCTTGCGCCCCGATCGCCGGAACCAGTGCCTTGCCGACCCAGCCGGTCGCACCGGCCATCACCACCCGAATCATCATTGATCCTCCCATCGCCATTTCGAGCGCCACGCGTTCCCTTGGATGCGTGGCGAACGCTCCAACAGTTTGCCTCCGAGCTGAAGCATCGATGAAATTCAGTCTGCGGAGAAAATCATGGCCGCATGACGCTGGCCGCACGTTCGGCGAAGGTCATTGGATGCACCATCTCCTTCTTTTGCGCGACCGGTTCAAAGCCGAGCTTCTGATAGAGCGGCAATGCCGCTGGATGGTCGAGCGTGCAGGTCTGCACCGTCACCCGCCTTGGCCCGTGCGACCAGGCGGCGTCGATCGCCGCACCCAGGAACCAGCGGCCGATGCCTTGGCCGGTGGCGTGCTCCATCATGCCGAAATAGGCCAGTTCCACTTCTCCCGGCAGATGCGGCTTCAGGTCGAAAAAGCCGGCCGGCGACCCGTCGAGATACAGCACCCTGATGTCCCGGTCCTCGCGGTGGATCCCGGCAGAAAGCTCCTCGTCGCTCAGCCTCAGCACGTTGACCCAGTGCCATTTGCGGCCCACCCGATCCATCAAATAGCGGTAGAAATGCAGCGGAATGTCCTTGGTTTTCAGCAATGCGATCTGGCGGTTATACGGCAGCGGCGGCGAATAGGCCGGCGGCGCATGCATTTCGAGAAACGTCACCGTGACCTCGATGTCTTCAAGCGCGCCGTTTTCCATCGCAGTCAGTCCTTGCCCGTCTCGACGGGCGTATCGCCAAGCCCACCCCATTCGGTCCATGAACCGTCGTAGAGCCTGTTGTCGGTGTGGCCTAGCGTCTCGAGCGCCAGCGTGATCGCCGCCGCCGTAACGCCTGAGCCGCAAGAGGTGACGACCGGCTTTGACAGGTCGATGCCGGCGTCCTCGATCACCTTGCGCAACCGGTCTTTCGACAGCAACTCGCCATCCTCGGCAAGCGCCGAAAACGGCGCATTGCGCGCGCCGGGCATATGACCCGAGCGGACGCCGGCGCGAGGCTCCGGCTCGGTACCGGCAAACCGGCCAGGCGAACGCGCGTCGGCGATCTGGCTTTCTCCGGTCTCGACGATCCGGCGCATGTCGGCCAGGCTGGCGACGCGAGCGGCATCGAAGTCGGCATGGAACACGCAAGGCGCGATCTTCGTCGGCTCCGCCGTCACCGGCCGTCCAGCCGCTTTCCAGCGATCGAAGCCGCCGTCCAATATGTAGACCTGGAACACCCCCATGACACGGAACATCCACCAGGCGCGCGGCGCCGAGAAGAAGCCCGGGCCGTCATAGACAACGATGGTGTCGTCGGCCGAAATGCCCATGGCGCCGACATATTGGGCGAAATGCTGCGGCGACGGCAGTGTGTGCGGCAGTGGGGAATCAGGATCCGAGATCGCATCGTGATCCAGGAAACGGGCGCTCGGAATGTGCGCTGCGTCATATTCGGCGCGCGCGTCGCGTTTCTGCGCCGGCAAATACCAGGACGCGTCGACGATGGTCAGGCCAGGCTCGCCGAGGCGCTTCTGCAACCAGTCCGCATCGATGGTGAAAGGGCTGTCTTCGGCCATTGTTCTTCTCCTGCCCGCCTTCGATAATCTGTTTATCAGGCCGGCTGTTTATCAGGCCGGCTGTTTATCAGGCCGGCTGTTTATCAGGCCGGCGGCATTGGTCCAAAGCGTATTCGGAAGCGCCGGTTCTCGCGACCCTTCTTCTCGATCTTGCCGATATGGATCTCGCCGACTTCTCCAGTGCTCTTCACATGAGTGCCGCCGCAAGGCTGGCTGTCGATCGAGGCGTTCTCGCCAATGCAGACCAAGCGGATCTTGCCCGTGCCGACCGGCGGCCGAACATTCTTCGATTTCACCAGTCCCGGATTGGCCGCCAACTCCTCGTCGGTGATCAGCCTGACAAAGACCGGGTGGTCGGCCCGCACCAATTCCATCAGCCGGGCCGTCACGTCTTCCCTGGTGAAGCCGGCATCCGGAATATCGAAATCGATACGGCTGTCGTCCTCGGAAACCGAGGCACCGGTGATCGGGAACGGGCAGACGACGGTAAGCAAGTGGCAGGCTGTGTGCATGCGCATCAGCAGATGCCGCCTCTGCCAATTGAGGGCAAGCTTTACCGGTTCGCCGACCTCAGGCACCGCCTGCTCAGGCGGCGGCACATGGATGATGTCATCCTTGGTCTCACCTGTGATGGTGGCGGCAACAGCGATCAGGCTGCCGTCGGCGCGTTCGAGGGTGCCCGTATCGCCGGGCTGCCCGCCCGACGTGGCATAGAAGATCGTCCGGTCCAGAATGATGCCGCCACGGTCGTTGACGGCGACAACCACGGCATCAGCCGTCCTGAGATAGGCGTCGTCGCGAAACAGGGCATCCGTCCTGTAAGCCATCACGCAACCTTTTCGAACGGCACCGAGATTGTGCTCCGCTGCTCCATCCAGCCCGGCACCGGCAGCTGCTTCTGACGCAGGAATTCCGGGTTGAACAATTTCGACTGATAGCGCGTGCCGTAGTCGCAAAGCACGGTCACGATGGTATGGCCGGGACCCATCTCACGTGCCAGCCGGATCGCGCCGGCAATGTTGATGCCGGTCGAGCCGCCGACGCACAGGCCTTCCTCCTGGATCAGGTCGAAGACGATCGGCAGCGCGTCCTCATCCGGGATCTGGAAGGAGAAATCCGGCGTGAACCCTTCCAGATTGGCGGTGACCCGCCCCTGCCCGATGCCTTCGGTGATCGAGCTGCCTTCGGATTTCAGCTCGCCGCTGGTGTAGAAGCTGTAGAGCGCCGCACCGAGCGGATCGGCGAGCGCGATCTTGACGTCCTTGCTCCTGGCCTTGAGCCCGAAGGCGACCCCGGCCAGCGTTCCGCCGGAGCCGACCGCCGAGACGAAACCGTCGACCTTGCCGCCGGTCTGGGCCCAGATTTCTTCCGCCGTGGTGCGGGTATGGCCATCACGGTTGGCGACGTTGTCGAACTGATTGGCCCAGATCGCGCCGTTCGGCTCGGACCGGGCCATCTGCTCGGCCAGACGGCCCGACAGTTTCACATAATTGTTGGGGTTCTTGTAGGGAACGGCAGGCACCTCGATCAGCTCGGCGCCGAGCAATCTGATCGTGTCCTTCTTCTCCTGGCTTTGCGTCTCCGGAATGACGATTACGGTGCGGTAGCCAAGCGCCTTGGCGACCAGTGTCAATCCGATGCCGGTGTTGCCGGCCGTCCCCTCGACGATCACCCCGCCCGGCCTCAAGAGTCCGCGCTGCTCGGCGTCGCGGATGATGAACAGCGCGGCACGGTCCTTGACCGACTGGCCCGGATTCATGAATTCGGCCTTGCCCAGGATCTCGCAGCCGGTTTCTTCCGAGGCTTTGTTGAGGCGGATCAGAGGCGTATTGCCGATCGCTTCGATCACAGAACGGGGCATGGAGATTCCTTTATGCTTGCGGCCGAACCCTAGAAACCCGAAGCTTGGGTTTCAAGGCAAGAATTTGCCTGGTCCAGCAGCATTTCCGGGCTGCAATTTCCTAAAACAGACGTTGCGTTGCGCCAATCATTGAAGCTCACCATTGAAAAGCGCTCTTTTCATCCGATTTCTTCACCGCTAGAGCACAGGCTAAGAAAAAGTCGCAGGGCATAGCATGACACTTTATCGGGCCGACCCGAAGCACGGCGTCGCCTGGATTACCGGCGGCAGCAGCGGTATTGGCCGCTCACTGGCCAAGGACCTTGCGGCGCAAGGCTATGTCGTCGCGGTGACGGCGCTCGACGACGATCCGATCGATACGCTTGTTGTCGAGACGGCGCAGATGCCGGGCCACGTCACGGCCTATCCCTGCGACGTCACCGACGAGAACCGCATGGCAAGGACGGTCGCGGCGATCGAGAAGGATCTCGGCCCGATCGTCTTGGCCGTGTTCAATGCCGGGAGCTATATTGCGACCGTCGGCGAAGACCTCACTGTCCGTGGATTTCGCCAGTCCTTCGATGTCAATTATTTCGGCATCATCAATGGCCTGGTGCCGGTCATCGAGCGCATGCGCGTCCGCGCGCGCGGCCATATCGTCCTGGTCGGTTCGGTCACTGCCTATTTCGGCTGGCCGACCACGGCCGCCTATGGCGGCACCAAGGCGGCGATCAATATCCTCGCCGAATCGCTGAAGTACGATTTCGACAAGATGAACGTCCGCATCCAGGTGATAAACCCGGGCTTCGTCGACACCCCATTGACCGAGAAGAATTTGCTGCCGATGCCCGGGCTAATGCCCGTCAATCGCGCCTCGCGCCGCATGGCGCGCGGCATCAAGTCCGGCGGCTTCGAAGTCACCTTCCCGCGGCGCTTGAGCTGGGGCCTGAAACTGCTCAGAATCCTGCCGAGACCGTTCTGCCGATGGGTCATCAGCACCGCGACCAGCTGGAAGGCGCGTCCGCTGAATTTCGACCGCAAGCCGCCGAGCGAATAGACCGGCCATCAAGTTGGCGATCCCGCCGCCGGCGGGACGTCGTTGCCTGTTTGCCATCGTGGCCATTAGGTTGAGATTTATTGCGTGGAGTCTGCGATGGGGCGACGGATCGTGCTTGCGGTATTGGGTCTCGCCGTCATTCTCGTCCTTGCCTACGTCTTTGGCCCGCGCGTCCCAGCCGACACCACGATCCGCTTCGATCCTTCGGTGATCGGCGATGACCCGCAAGCCTATCTGGCACGCAAGGAGGCGGCCGTACCTGATATCCACGACGGGCTGGAAAAGGAAATCATCTGGGCCAATCCGATGGTTCACGCCAGGACGCCGCTGTCAATCGTCTATATCCACGGCTTTTCGGCGTCGAAGGGCGAGGTTCGTCCGCTTCCCGACGAGGTGGCCGACCAGCTCGATGCCAATCTTTACTATACCCGTCTCACCGGCCACGGACAGGGCGGTGCCGCAATGGCCGACGGCAGCGTCAACGCCTGGATCAACGACTATGAGGAAGCGCTCGCCATCGGCCGAGCGATCGGCGACAAAGTGATCGTCATCGCCACCTCGACCGGCGGCTCGCTGGCAGCCTGGGCTGTGACGCAGCCTGGCGCATCGGACGGGGTGGCGGCCATAGCGTTCATCTCGCCGAATTTCGGCGTCAAGGCTTCCGGCGCCGAACTTCTGACCATGCCGTGGGGCCGAGAGATCGCCGAGCTGGTCGCCGGCAAGGAGCGCAGCTTCGTGCCACGCAATGCGCTGCACGAGAAATTCTGGACCTGGCGCTATCCGATCGCGGCGACCCTGCCGATGGTGGCGCTGACCGAGCTGGCCTATGGCGCGCCGGTGGAGAAGGCGACCATCCCTGCCCTCTTCATCTTTTCCGATTCGGACAGGATCGTGCGGCCGGACCGCACCCGCGACATCGCCGGGCGCTGGGGCGCGGCGCACGAACTGGTGCCGGTGGACGATACCGGCGATCGGGACAATCATGTCATTGCCGGAGACGCGCTGTCGCCAGCAACCACAGCTTTCCTCGCCCAGCGCATTGTCGTGTGGGTACAGGCGGTGGTGAAGTAGATTTCTGGCGAAAAAGGCGACCGAAGCATCGCTCCGATCGCCTTTTTCATTGTGAGCAGCCGACCCGACGGCGCGGGCCGGATGCGCTATCTGATTACGCAGCCCGCGCTGCTGGCCGCTTGCCGCCGAAACGACGCTTGTTGTTGCCCTTGAACGCCTTGGCGCCCTCCGGCTTGCGCTCACCGGCGAAGGCCGGCTTGTCGCCGAAGCGCTTGTTGCCGTTGTTGTGGCCGCCCGGCCGCCTGCCGTCGCGACGACCATTGCGGTCGTTGGCCGGCTCGAAGCTGCGCTCGTTCTTTTCGGCAGGATTGCGCTGCGGGTCGGGACTGCCGAGATGGTCGGCAACGATCGGCAGCTTGGTGCGGATGATGCGCTCGACCTGGCGCAGCTTGCTGTTCTCGGACGGGTCGCAAAGCGTGATGGCGATGCCATCCATGCCGTTACGACCGGTGCGGCCGATGCGGTGGACATAGCTCTCCGCCTCGTCCGGCAGGTCGAAATTCACCACATGGCTGATGCCGGGCACGTCGATGCCGCGCGCCGCGATATCGGTCGCCACAAGAATGCGCACCGAACCCTCGCGGAAATCGTTCAGCGCCTTCTGGCGGGCGTTCTGCGACTTGTTGCCATGGATGACGGCGGCCTTGAAGCCATCGCGCTCGAGGTCCTTGGTCACCCTGTCGGCGCCATGCTTGGTGCGCGAAAAGATGATGACGGACTTCATCGCCTCGTCGGCGAGCATCGTCGCCAACACCTGGCGCTTCTGCTTGGTGCGGGCAAAGACGACGCCCTGCACGATCTCGGCCGCCGCGGTGCTGTGAGGCGCCACTTCGACGCGGATCGGGTTCTTCAGCAGACCCTTGGCCAGCTCGGCGATTTCGGCCGGCATGGTCGCCGAGAACAGCACCGTCTGACGGTCCGGCGCGGTCGCCCTGGCGATGCGCTTGACGTCGTTGATGAAGCCCATGTCGAGCATGCGGTCGCCTTCGTCGAGCACCAGCCATTTGGTGTCGGCAAGCACGAGGTCGCCCTCACGCACCAGATCGGTCAGCCGGCCGGGCGTGGCAATCAAAATGTCGACGCCGGGAGCGATCTTCTTCACCTGGCTGAAGCGCGAGACGCCGCCAAGCACGAGTGCTGTCGAGACATGCGCGCCCTTGGCGAGCAGCTTGATCATCTCTTCGATCTGCACGGCGAGCTCACGCGTCGGCGCCAGGATCAGCGCACGAGCGGTCTTCGGCCGGCGCTTGGTGCCGAGCGCGATGATCTTCGAAAGGATCGGCAGCGCGAACGCCGCGGTCTTGCCCGAACCAGTCTGGGCGATGCCGAAAATGTCACGGCCTTCCAGCTGCGGCGGGATCGCCTGGGCCTGGATCGGCTTCGGATCGGTGAAGCCTGCGCCATGGGTGGCCTTGAGCAGCGCGCCCGTAATTCCAAGTGCTGCGAAACCCGAAAGCTCGCCAGTGTCCTTACCGGTCAGATTGTCGTTACCGGTCAAAGTGTTTTCGTTGTTCAAAATATTTCTTCTTTCACGCGGCTCCTGGCCGCAAACATCGATGGCGGCAGGGCGCAACCTGCCGTCGAAAAACTGTCATGAAACGACAAGGCGGGCGGACGTTATCGTCCGCACGGCTGCGCTGTCGTGCCCGCAGGCATCATGCCACGGGGCTTTTTCGCCGCCTTGCCGATATGCCGGAAAGAGGGAAAACAGACGCAACCAGTCTCATTCGTCGAGAAGGCCGGATAGGTCCCGGCCCAAGCGCCTATGCCGCCGCATATGGCCCAGTTCGCCGCGAAATGCAAGGGGCGTCATGTTGCAGCGCAGCAAAAACAGCCACGACGAGCAGCCGTGAAGGTCTGCTCAAACTTCTCCCGGCCATTCCCTCGCCCCATGCTGGACGAACAGAACTTCTATTTGAGTGTCTTTTACCCGATACGCAACGACGTAGGGTGTGCCGGAAATCACCAGTTCACGAGTGCCGCTGATCTCACCGACACGTCCGATGAACGGATTGGCGGACAACAGCCGAGCCGTCTTTGAATGAATGTCATTGACCAGGCGGGCGGCAGCACGCGGGTTACGCTGGCCGATGTAGTCGCCGATTGATGCAAGCTCGATCAGATAGTGTCGGGTCCAGACAATTCGCGCCGACCGCTATGCCTGACCATATTTGTTGAGAACCGCCGCGATCTCTTCTTCGTTTGCGAAGTCACCACGGTCGGCGGCATCGATCCCCGCCTGAACACCGGCGACCCACTTTTCCTGCCACGCCAGAGAACGGCCATGGGACAGCGCGTCCTCAATGATCTGATCGCGAGTCAGGGTTGAGCGCGAGGCCAACATGTCGATCCGGCGGTTCAAATCCTCGGATATTTCTATGCTGTTCTTCATGAGTTCAGTTTGCCATATCCGGCGAATGCCTGCCAAGAAGTTTCGCTGTTGAAGGCTGTTTGTTCCCTGTTCGATCCGCGCCAGAGGCAGATCGTGTCCGCAAGGGGGGAACTTGCTATTCCTCGTTCCGCGCCGTGGAGTCCATTTCCAATTCGCCAATCTCGACATCGAGCGCGGGCGCTGCCTCCCCAGCAAGCGAAGCGGGGGGCGGTTGGTAAGCCGCACCTAACAGACGGCCAGCTATGCCCGCCAGCGTATCGAGATCGGCGGCGAAAGCACGCCAGCGTTGCGAAAACAAAGCAGGCCGAAAAGCGGCGCTTGCGCTCGCTTACCGCCATGATTACCACAAATCAGCTTCTATTTGGGGACCGAGCGATGAAGGACGTGCTGAAGGAACTCGAGCGCCGCCGCGCCATGGCGCGCATGGGCGGCGGCAAGGCCCGTATCGACGCTCAGCACAAGAAGGGCAAACTCACCGCGCGCGAACGCATCGACGTCTTTCTCGACGAAGGCTCGTTCGAGGAGTTCGACATGTATGTCGAGCATCGCTCGACCGATTTCGGCATGGAGAAAACCAAGATCGCCGGCGACGGCGTCGTCACCGGCTGGGGCACCGTCAATGGCCGGCCGGTCTATGTCTTTGCCAAGGACTTTACCGTGTTCGGCGGCTCGCTGTCCGAGGCCCACGCCGAAAAGGTGGTCAAGGTGCAGGAGATGGCGCTGCGCAACCGCGCGCCGATCATCGGCCTCTACGACGCCGGCGGCGCCCGCATCCAGGAAGGCGTGGCGGCACTTGGCGGCTATGCCGAGATATTCCAGCGCAATGTGCTCGCCTCCGGCGTCATCCCGCAGATTTCAGTGATCATGGGCCCTTGCGCCGGCGGCGACGTCTATTCGCCGGCGATGACCGACTTCATCTTCATGGTGCGCGGCACCTCCTACATGTTCGTCACCGGCCCGGACGTGGTGAAGACAGTCACCAACGAGACGGTAACCGCCGAGAGCCTCGGCGGCGCCTTAGTCCACACGACGAAGTCGTCGATCGCCGATGGCGCTTACGACAATGACGTCGAGGCGCTGCTGCAGATGCGCCGGCTGGTCGATCTGCTGCCTGCCTCCAATACGGCTGATATCCCCGAGATCGAATGTTACCAGTCGGTCACCGATCACGATCTGTCGCTCGACCGACTGATCCCCGACAACGCCAATAAACCCTACGACATCAAGGAGTTGATCCTTAAAGTTGCCGATGAGGGTGACTTCTTCGAGATCCAGCAGGATTTTGCAAAAAACATCGTAACCGGCTTCGGGCGCGTCGAAGGGCGCACGGTCGGCTTCGTCGCCAACCAGCCGATGGTTCTGGCCGGCGTGCTCGATTCGGACGCCAGCCGCAAGGCGGCGCGGTTCGTACGCTTCTGCGACTGTTTTTCGATTCCGATCGTCACCTTCGTCGACGTTCCAGGGTTTTTGCCCGGCACCGCGCAGGAATATGGCGGGCTGATCAAGCACGGCGCCAAGCTCTTGTTCGCCTATGCCGAAGCGACCGTCCCGAAGATCACCGTCATCACCCGAAAAGCCTATGGCGGCGCTTATGACGTGATGGCGTCGAAGCATCTGCGCGGCGACATGAACTATGCCTGGCCGACGGCGCAGATCGCAGTGATGGGCGCCAGGGGCGCGGTCGAGATCATCTATCGCAAGGACATCGGCGATGCTGAGAAGATCGCAGCACATACAAAGGCTTACGAGGATCGTTTCCTGTCGCCCTTCGTCGCCGCCGAGCGCGGCTATGTCGACGAGGTGATCATGCCGCATTCGACCCGCCGCCGCATTGCGCGTGCGCTGCGCATGCTGCGCAACAAGGACATGCAAAACCCCTGGAAGAAGCACGACAACATTCCGTTGTGAGGCGCTGATGTCGCGAAAGCAACCACAGCAAAAGCCTACTCCGCTTCCGCCGCGCCGAACCCCGCGCCCATCGTCGCGCGGACGGCGCCCGACCACGGCGTGGCATGATTGTCGATGCGCATCTGGAAGATAAAATAGGTCGGCGAGCAGAAGCCGACACCTTTCACCTTGCCGATACCAGGCGTGTCGGGCGGCAGCGATTGGCACATGTAATCTTCGCGGCAGAAATGATCGGCCGAGCAAGCCGGCCGGTTGCCGCGATTGACGGCGCCGCCCAAACACTGGTCGAAATTATTGGTCGCCACGCAGATGTCGAATTTTTTGCCGCCGACCAGCCCGCAGATCTCGTTCGGCATCGGCTTGCCCGGCTTGAAGCCGGCAAAGGCACGGTCCTTGTCATTGCATCCGCGATAGGCGATGCCGGCCGGCACACCGATCTTCGGCGGCCGGCAGGTGTAGGCGGTGCGCGAAATGTCGGTGGCGAAGGCCGCGAACTGGCCGGTAATGCTGTAGCGGTCATTGAAAGGCTGCGTGCCGTTGCTGGCGATCGAGCCGGTCAGGCATGGATGGCCGGAAAACATCTTTTCGCTGTCCTTGGGCAGCAGGCATTGCGCCAGTTTCGTCCGCACCCCCGATGCCGTCGCCAGCGCCGTGCAGACGGTGCCGCCGCCGCATTGCCAGGTCGTGCCGAAGCGGGCCGCATCCTCCGGCATCAAACACGGCATCGCCATTTCGGCCGGTGCGTAAGCGACCTCGCCGGCGTCTTTCCATGCGGCCGGCGGCGCGAAGGACAGCGGGCGGAGCCGGTTCGGCTCCTTGCCGTCGGCGGTCGCACGCAGCCAGGCTTCGCGCCGCGGCATCTCGGCATGGAGATGCGGCGAGATGCCGACCTCGATGCGGTTCAGCGGCGATGTCGTCTTGTCGTCGAGGCCGATGAAATGGAAACCGGCGGTCGAACCAGCCTGATGGCAACCCTGGCAGGCGCCATTGTCGAGCCGCTCGACCAGCGCTTCCGGCGTGCGCAGCAGCTTCAGCGCGGAATAGTCCAGCCCGGAAAAATCCGCGGGCTGGAACAGCGGCGTGAACGGGTGATTGGCCTGCCTTGCGCTGCCGAAAGTCGACCACGAGATGACTTTCTTGGCCAGGAATTCATCCGGAATTTCGTAGACGCCGAGATCGACCGCCGCGAGATTGGCGCTGATATAGTCGGCAAGTTTTGCTTTCAGCGCGGCGTCGTCGGCAAGCCGCGCCAGGTCGGGCGTGTTTTCCAGCGGCTTTTCGCTGACCGTCTCTCCATCGACGCCAAAAATCCGCATGAGGTAGGCAGCCTGGCCGCCAAATTCGGTCTCCTGGCCGGAGGGAAAGCGCACCATCTGGGCGTTGAGCTCGAGCTGCTTGAAGCTCAGTCCGGCCTTTTCAAGCGGCCCGCCGATGAGCCAGCCGATGTCGACGGTCTCATCGAGCTGCGGCGTCCAGCGTCCGGCAACGCCGACGCAGCCGCCATCGGCGTCCGGCGCGACGCTATAGATGGCATTGAAATTGAACGGCAAGCGCGAGGCCAGAACCTTGCCGTTTTTCTTGAAGCTGTAGGCAAGACGGTAGATGAAACGGACCTCGCCGCAGCCCCCGTCGCCTCGTATTTCGGCGAAATCACGCCGATCGAGCCGGTTGACGACACCGACCAGCCGAAAGCGCGCGGCGTCGGTCTTCAGCCAGCGCATGTCGATGATGCGGCCGACATTGCCGTCGGTGACTTCGTAGAGCGACCGCCCGCCAGCCTTCATCTCGGCGCGCAGCGCGGCGACATCGCCGGCAATCGTTTCGACGATCTGATGATAGGCCGGCGCCTTGTCATAGAGCGTCTTCAGGTCGCCCTTGCCTTCGACATCGAAAATGCCGGCGAAATCAAAACCCCTGGCGTCGAGTGCGGCGAGCACAGCCGGATCGTCGACGATCATCACCGGACCTTCGGCGCGCGCCAGGCTGGCCAAGAATAAATTGGCGAAAATCACAGCGATCAAGGCGAGCCGACGGTTCATTCAGCGGTCATCCCGTTGCGATTTTCGGCAAGCTCGCTCAGCACCGGCACCAGCGCCAGCGGCAAGTCTTCAGCGATCAGCCCAGGTCCGAAACGGCTGCCGGCCTCAGCGTGAATCCAGACCGCCGCGCAGGCGGCTTCGAAAGCCGGCATGCCTTGCGCCAGAAAGCCGGCGATGATGCCCGACAGCACGTCGCCCGACCCGGCTGTGGCCAGCCATGGCGCGCCGTTGCCGTTGATCGCCGCCCTGCCATCGGACGCCGCGATCACCGTGTCCGCGCCCTTGTAGACCACGATGGCGCCGGCGCGCGCGGCGGCAGTGCGCGCCTTGGCCAGCTTGGACAGGGTCTTGTCTGCGGCGATGTCCGCAAACAGCCTGGCGAATTCGCCCTCATGCGGCGTCAGCACCAGCGCTGGCGCGTTCAGACGACGGGCGGCTTCGAACAGAACGTCGGGCGTATCGCGAAACGAAGTGATGCCATCGGCATCGAGCACCAGCCCGTCGACCTTGCCGTCTTGCCGCCCCCCGGTGGCCAGTACGCCAAGGGCAAAATCGCGTGTTTTCTCGCCAACGCCAAATCCGGGTCCGAGGACAAATGCCGATGGCCGGCGGCCCTCGATGAATTCCTGCACGTCCGCGATGCTGTCGGCCTTTTTCAGCATGATCGAAGTCAGATGCGCGGCATTCACCTGCACGGCATTCGCCGGCGACAGCACGGTCACCGCCCCTGCCCCGCTTCTGGCCGCGGCAAGCGCCGACAGCCGTGCGGCACCCGTCGCCGATGGCCCGCCGGAAAAGACGCCGACATGGCCGCGCCTGTATTTATGCGCGTCGACGGCTGGGACCGGGAAATTTTCGAGCCAAATCGGCGGGATGTTCTCGAAGGTGAGCGGTTCAAGCTGAGCAACGATATCGTCGCTAATGCCGATATCGGCAAGCACCAGCTCGCCGCACATCCCGCGCCCAGGCAACAGCAGATGGCCGGGCTTTTTTCGCGCAAACGTCACCGTGATTCGGGCGCGAAATGCCGGGCCGAGAATCTGGCCGCTCTCGCCTGACACGCCTGAGGGCAGATCGACCGCGACGACAGGCAGGTTCAGTTCTGTCGCAACCTCGACCGCCCTGGCGGCATCGCCGGACAGCGGCTTGGACAGCCCTGCCCCATAAAGCGCATCGACCAGGATCGAACCTCTATCGGCAGCAAATTCCGACAGCGGCCGGGGCCTGACAGGGCATTCCGACGCGGCGAGCGCCGCGTCGCTGCCGGCTTTGGGCGAGCTGGATGCCCACAGCAAGACGTCGACGGCGCTGTCCCCAAGCATGCGGGCGACGACATAGCCATCGCCGCCATTGTTGCCGGGCCCGCACAGCACGTGGACACGCCTGGCAGCCGGAAAATGGGCGAGCACCACCGCAGCGACTGCGCCACCCGCATTGCGCATCAGGCCGATGCCGTCGAATGGTCCGGCGGAAATCGTCAACCGGTCGGCCTCAGCCATTTCGGCCGGAGACAGAATTTCATTGCTCATGGATGCCGATCCGCATTGGCTCAAGCCGATCCTGTGGTCAAACCCAATCCTTGTGGTCAAACCCCGATCCCTGTGGTCAAACCCCGATCCCCTGTGGTCAAACATTGTCCAGTTTTCGGTTCGAAGCAAACGGCGATGAAATGGCACGATCTGTAAGCACATCGTTAGGGACAATGGCGTCCTCGAAGCACAATTGCCCGCGAAATGCTCTATCTGCCCAATTATTGTGCGGACGGTAGCGTCGACAATGTGTAGGTTCCCAGTATCCATGACGCAGCCAATGCAGCGAATGACGCGAATTTAGCCCTCAACGCGGCATGGCATCGAAATCGCGTGATACCGCTTCGAATCCCCTCAAATTGGCACGGTTCGTGCTTGAAAGAGGCGCAAGCGGGGCTCACAACCCGTCTTTTTTGACAGTGGAGGCCACTTTTTACATGAAAAAGATCGAAGCGATCATCAAGCCGTTCAAGCTAGACGAAGTGAAGGAAGCGCTTCAGGAGGCCGGGCTGCAAGGCATCACCGTAACGGAGGCCAAGGGTTTTGGCCGGCAGAAGGGCCATACCGAACTCTATCGCGGCGCTGAATATGTCGTGGATTTTCTGCCCAAGGTGAAGATCGAGGTCGTGCTCGGCGACGACGCGGTCGAAGGCGCGATCGAAGCCATTCGCAAGGCGGCCCAGACCGGCCGCATCGGCGACGGCAAGATCTTCGTCTCCAACATCGAGGAAGTCGTGCGCATCCGCACCGGCGAAACAGGGATGGACGCGGTCTGAGGATTCTGATTTCAGATCATCTCCTCGAAAAAACGTCATCAGACAGGGAAACATGACATGACGACAGCCAAAGACATCATGAAGCAGATCAAGGACAACGACGTGAAATTCGTTGACCTGCGCTTCACCGATCCGAAGGGCAAGCTGCAGCACGTGACGATGGATGTCGTTGAGGTCGAGGAAGACATGTTTGCCGACGGTGTCATGTTCGACGGGTCCTCCATCGCCGGCTGGAAGGCGATCAACGAGTCCGACATGGTGCTGATGCCCGACACCGAGACGGTGCATATGGACCCATTCTTCGCGCAGTCGACCATGGTCATCCTGTGCGATATCCTCGATCCGATCTCCGGAGAATCCTACAACCGCGACCCGCGCGGCACGGCCAAGAAGGCTGAAGCCTATATGAAGGCGGAAGGCATCGGCGATCAGATCTTCGTCGGCCCGGAAGCCGAGTTCTTCGTGTTCGACGACGTCAAGTACAAGGCCGATCCGTACAACACCGGCTTCAAGCTCGACTCCACCGAATTGCCGTCCAACGACGACACCGACTACGAGACCGGCAATCTCGGCCACCGCCCGCGCATCAAGGGCGGCTATTTCCCGGTGCCGCCGATCGACTCGGCGCAGGACATGCGCTCCGAAATGCTGACCGTGCTCGCCGAAATGGGCGTGCGTGTCGAAAAGCACCACCACGAAGTCGCCGCTGCCCAGCACGAGCTCGGCATCAAGTTCGACACGCTGGTCCGCAACGCCGACAAGATGCTGATCTACAAATATGTCGTGCACCAGGTCGCCAACGCCTACGGCAAGACGGCCACCTTCATGCCGAAGCCGGTGTTCGGCGACAACGGCTCGGGCATGCACGTCCACCAGTCGATCTGGAAGGGCGGCAAGCCGACCTTCGCAGGCAATGAATATGCCGGCCTCTCGGAGAGCTGCCTGTTCTACATCGGCGGCATCATCAAGCATGCCAAGGCCATCAACGCCTTCACCAACCCGCTGACCAACTCCTACAAGCGGCTGGTGCCGGGCTATGAAGCGCCGGTGCTGCTCGCCTATTCGGCCCGCAACCGCTCTGCCTCCTGCCGCATTCCATTCGGCTCGTCGCCGAAGTCCAAGCGTGTCGAGGTCCGCTTCCCCGATCCGGGCGCCAACCCCTACCTCGCCTTTGCCGCCATGCTGATGGCCGGGCTCGACGGCATCAAGAACAAGATCCACCCGGGACAGCCGATGGACAAGGATCTCTACGACCTGCCGCCTAAGGAACTGAAGAAAATCCCGACCGTCTGTGGTTCGCTGCGCGAAGCGCTGCAGAGCCTCGACAAGGACCGCGGCTTCCTGAAGGCCGGCGGCGTCTTCGACGACGACCAGATCGACAGCTACATCGAGCTCAAGATGGCCGAAGTGATGCGCTTCGAAATGACCCCGCATCCGGTCGAGTACGACATGTATTACTCGGTCTGAGCGGATCGGCTAAGCGACAAGCAAAACCCCGCCGGAGCGATCCGGCGGGGTTTTTGCTTGGGATGGGGAGCGTGGTCGACCAAGGGCCAGCCCTCCCTGCCCCATTTGAGACCTCGGGGGAGATGCCAAGGCCAGCAGTGCCGCAGTGCATGCCCGAGAAGTAATCGATCCTGCCGGGATTTCTACCGAGCCCATAGGAACTCGTCGATACGCCTTCCTGTGCCGACAACATCCTCTGCACAACCAGATCCTACAGGCGGCTTAAGCTTGCAATCCTCGTCAGCGCCGTTTAATTCCTTCATTGGGGATGGGGAACTATGGCAGGCCAGACTTTATATGCAACAAAGGGTGTGCAACCGCTCAATCCGAAACTGTCGACTGCTGAATTGATCCTGCGTAGAAAGTTGTTGCAGGCTGGCTCATCACCATTCATTGCTCATATTGACCTTGACGAAAAGGTAAGCGTCGGTCTCCGTGCTGCTGCCGCTGATTTTGTGCGCGGCCAAGGAGATCGAATTCCTCGCCTGATCCAAGTCTCTCCGGCATGCGGCCTATGGCTGCTCGTTCGCGCAATCAGGGAAAATTACGGCCGAGATGAGGGCAACGCGATCTATCCGTGCATAGCGGAAGCGTTTAGCGTCAGTGGGGACATCCATAATAGTTGTCGCGAACAGCTTAATCGTGAATTCCGGCGTGCTTGTCGAAGGTTTGGTCTGGCTGTGGCAGGGTACAGACCGGTCGGCTATGTGGATGATTACATTTTCCAGGCCGGCGTTACACACCGTCATCTCGGTGCGCTAGTCGACGCTTTTTTGCAAGCGGAAGCTGGCCTCGGGCCGCCGCCTGATGACGACACTCAGCGCCTCTTTGGTTGGCAGGAACAGGCCACAGAATTCGCCCCTTGGTCGCTGACACGTTTGCGAAACGTCCTGCAAGGAGACGAGACCGCCTACCATGCCCAGTGTTTCGCACGCCTGCGTCGCGGCGAGGGGAGCAACCACGGGTTCGAAATTGCAGTGGCCGCTGAACTCGAACGCTGCCTAGCATCGTCCACAGGCGCTCGAATTGAACGGCTCGCGTTTCCAACACTCGTCTTTCATGATGATGCGGTTGCGCTTGCTGCGCCTCCCGGCGTAGCGGTTGTGGTTAGCGTGGGTGGGCGCGAGCGTTCAATACCCGCCGGCGGGCGGTTGACGCTGCCCCTCCCTTGGCCTGCTACTCTTGCATGGACGCGTCCGGATAAAGCAGGACCAACGCCTCTGCCCATTCCAATTCTGTCGGGGGATCGGAAGCTTTTGGCATTTGACGCCGAAACCGGGCGCTTCCTCAAAGCAATCACATCTTTTGCCGACCAAACACCGGTTCATCTTGACGCAAGGGAGGTGACATTAGTGGCCCAAGCGGCGTTTCGTGCAGCTGGGGAACACGCTGTTCCTCTCGGGCGGCAAGCATTTGGTCTGGTGGTTACCTTGACCGAGCGGATAGCGATCGAGGTCGGAAACGACAAGCTTTGGATTTCTCCGCCGTCGCGCCCGTTGCTTGACGTTGAAGTTTCTCGTTTTGGACGTGGGTCGTTTGGGCCGCTCTGCGGCCGCCCCCACTCAGTTCGTGTTCGATTCCCGGGCGGACGTCCCGAGGGGAGGCTTGAGCTAGTCGTCGGGCATCCTGCCATGGTCGAGCCGCTTCACCTGCCCATCGAGACCGGCGACGATCTCAAAATCGATCTTGCCTGTGTTTTACCGGAGCGCGGGCCGGTTGGGCTTCTACGGATCCACCTTGTCTTCGCGGCAGGAGAACGAACGCTAGTTCGCTCAAGCCACTGGGTTTGGCCTGGATTGCAGGGGTTCGTTGATGGCGCACGCTTTGATGCGCCTTCGTTGCCCCCAAATCTGGTTCTGGATCAATCTAAGCATGTCGCGCAATTTGGCGGTCAGTTGTCCCTTGTGCTCGATGATCAGTACCGAACCGCAGAGCTCGTGGTTGCCACGGACAGTGACCGGCTGGTTTCATTTGAGTTTTCACGCCCCGGTGTGACAGTTGCCTTGGTTAGCGACGACGGCACGGAGCGGTTTGTGCCCTTCGGATCCACGGTTGCCGCCGGGGGCGACAGCACCGATAGTCTCGTGATCCGCAATACTTTTGGAAATGCTGCGCTGGATGTACGGGGTCGTGTTGAACCAGACGCCTTTGGCCGTACAGGGGTGCGGCGTATAGCGGTTGCAGCACTTACGGGCGCGTCCGATCATGATGAAATCCGGCTCCTGCCCCACAGCAGGCCTGAGGCCAACCGTGTTCTTGTAAAGACGGCACCGACTACTGCGCCGCTCACCTTCGCGATCGAGAAAAATCCTAGAACCCGGGATTTCGACTTGAAATTGACCTTTGCTCAGCCGATTGATGGGGTGACGCTCACTGCGACAAATCTCGCGACTGATGAGCGGATCGAAGCAGCGCTCGCCCTTGGTCGTAGACCTGTTGAGATTGCTGCTCGCGGGTTGCTTTCTGGAGCGATTGTTGGGGCAGATCGCGGATCGGCTGAGATCTTCATCCACACGGTGGTGCTACCGCCAGGCCTTTGGACGGGAGAGTTGCTCATCCGCAATGAAGGCGGCGATCGATGGATGCCCATCGTCAATGCCCGTGGCGATCGCTATCTGCTCGGATTGGCAGGGAGGGAGCAACCGGCCAACCTACCGACCGACCGAGTGCTGTTTCAGCGTCTGACTGATGCTCTAAACCGCTGCGTCGCAGTTGAGTGCTGGCCGAGCTATGGGACCCTTGTCGAGACGCTTTGGCGACAGACCGGGAAGAGGCTTACCGACTCTCCGGAAAACAAGCAGGCGCTTCTCGCGGCCGTCGGTCGGCCCCTGCCACTCGACTCGTCGTCTACTTGGGTCCCCCTTCGTCATCCGATCGAACTTGCACCCGATCTTTTCTCGGCAAAAGCGAAGGATTTTTCGTATCTCGCCGGTTCCGATGTTGAGGGTATCGCGGAACTGGCAGCGATAGCCAATACCGCTGGCATGGTGCGCGTCCGCGACGCTGTTGGCCCTGGCGTGAGTCTTCACTTCTTCCGTGGGTTTGCGAATTTCGACGAGGCGAGCAGGAAACCAAATGTCAGACTCCGCGACTTCCAGTTCGGTAGTTACCGTGAAGCGCTTCGCCGGGAGCAGGATGAGCGCGGTGTGTTTTGGCGTCCGCGGGACGGCCGACTATCAGCCGCCCATCACGAGTGGTGTATCAACAAGTTCGTGGAACGGGTCGAGCGCGTCGCGCCGCTAGGCGTCACCAGCAACCAGCAAAGACTCGGCCCAGCCGCGCAACTCGCCAATGCCGGACGTTCGATCGCGCGCGGACTCGCGATACGAGTTGATGAAGCCGTTGTTGAACGTCTCGATGTGGCTGAGGGCCTTCCGGCCCTGTTTTCGCTGGCGGCACAAAAGTTCCGCCGATTGGAAGCGCAGGCGCTGTGGACTCAACTTATCGCGCGCACCGGCCGGACGCATGCCGAATTGCTCCGCGACTTCGGCTTCTTGTCTCGGCTCGCACCGGAGCTGTTGGGCTTCTATTTGCTCCTGTGGGAGCTCGAAAGTTTGAGTCATCGCGCATGAACGACCTTGATCCCCTTCTCCTCCGTGATCGCCTCAACGAAAATCTGGCACGCTACATCACGACGGCAGTGCCGCTTTCTGATCAGCGGGTGCCCCGACTCGCGAAAACCGTACGCGAGGCGATCTTTGGCGCGGACACACACCTGGTCAACGGACCTTTCCTGGAGAGTTTGCCTGACTTCGAGAAGGGCCGAAGTATTAAAGACTTGGTCGAGGCAGGAAAATTTGACGAAGCATGGCGCGGAATGCTTGAGGCCGACAACAGTAAACTTTTCAGTCGGTCGCTGCACCTGCATCAAGAAAGGGCGATAGAAGCCGCGCTGGAAGAACGCAACTATCTTGTCGCTACCGGTACGGGCAGCGGAAAAACGGAGGCATTCCTTTATCCGATCGTCAACGAACTGCTTTCTCAGGGTGATCTTGGGCGTCCTGGAGTACGGGCCGTTCTGGTCTATCCGCTAAATGCGCTCGCCAATGACCAGCTATACTATCGAATCGCACGTTTGCTTTTACGCGAGCTAGGCGACCCTGGGATCACATTCGGCCGTTTCACGGGACAAATCCGTTCCGACGTAGGACGTGCAGAAGAAGAGCGCCGTTTGCTGGATAATCCCGGCCTTGTGGAAGCGCTTCAGCTTGGAGACCGCATACCGCGGTCGTGGGCGCTCGCCCGAGGCGAGATGCTCGAACGCCCCCCTCACATCCTAGTGACCAACTATGCAATGTTGGAACACCTGCTGCTGTTGCCGCGCAACGCGCCGTTATTTGCCGGCGCAAACCTGCGGTTCTTGGTCCTTGATGAGATCCATTCCTACGCAGGCGCACAGGCAATCGAAGTGGCGTTTCTGCTACGCAAGCTAAAAACGCGGCTAGAAATCGAACCCGGGCAGGTCCGCTGCATCGGCACGAGTGCCAGCCTTGACCCCGATCGCAGCGATGAGCTGGTTAACTTTGCCGAAGATCTGTTCGGCGAACGATTCGGCGAGAGCGCCCGCTCCGTCATTACGGCCAAGCGCAAACTACACCCCGCACTCGGAGTGCAGCGCCCAACCAGTTCCGTCGCCGTCGACACCTGGGCAAGGGCCTCCGAAGCAGTGGCGGCGCTGCAAAAGGCCCCGCAGCCTGATGCCGACTCGTGGAATGCCATTGTGCGACAGCTGGGTCTTGGAGGCCTAGCGATCCAAGGTGGACACCAAGACCTCGGATCCGGCCTCCTCAACCTGGTATCAGGTACAATAGAGGCAAGAAAGCTTGCACAGATCCTGGCGAGTGGACTGGTGCGCTTCGAGCAAGCGGCAAGCAACCTTTTCCCTGAAGCTCCAGCCGCCAAGCGCCACGCTGCGTTGCGTGGGCTGGTCGCGCTCGGCGTGCTTGCGAAGAATGATTCAGCGGACTTCCCATTGCTGCCAGCGCGGTATCATTTGGCAGTTAGCGGAATTGAGGGAGGGGTTGTTCGACTTCACGCTGGCCAGGAGGAGCCGTGGGCAGACTTTCGCCCGCAACGTTCATATGCCAGCGATGATCAGACACCCTACTATCCCGTTTTGGCTTGCCGCAACTGCGGCGAGGCATTTATCGAAGGCTGGGAGGGTGACGCGCGACTGTATGCAAAACCCCAACCTGGCGCGCATCGCGTTGTACTTCGTCTCGTCAAAGGAGGTGCTGCACTCGAGGACGGCGTCGATAACGAGACCGAAGAAGAGGATGGCGCCGATCTCTTAACCATTGAACCGGCGACGGGCGACCTCGTTTCGCCGCGTAGTGGTGAGACGGTCAGCCTTGAGCGAGCGCCAATGCGCGAGGATGATGCCGACCGACGCCGCTATGTCCTTAAATGTCCTGCCTGCGGCGAAACAGGTGGACGCTTTGCGGAGCCAGTTACGGGCCTACATCCAGGCGACGACGCTTTCGCGGCGGTAGCAACCCAACAATTGGTCGAAGCGCTGCCTCCATCTCCGATGGGTGATGTTGCCCTTCCCATGCACGGCCGTCGTTTGCTGGTCTTTTCAGATAACCGGCAAGATGCAGCATTTTTCGCACCATTCTTCGAGCGTACATCGCGCGACGGTGCTATCCGTGCATCGATTGTGGCAACCGTCGCAACAGCAGAGATTGATGAAGAGCTAAGCGTTCGCGACTTGCGCGATGACGCTTGGAAGCGTCTCCGCGGTCGCGGCCAGCGAGCCTTTGCGGTAATGCGTCCGGGCGGCCTTGATCCGCTGATGGATCGTGAAACAAAAACAAGGCTCCTTGCCTGGATCGTAGCAGAATTCTGCTTAGGGGGCAGTTCGCGCTCATCGCTGGAATCCTTGGGTCTCGTCTATGTAGATTACGATCCGCGACTTCTAGCGCGGGCGGCGCAAAGGCTAGGCGCTGCGGTGCCACAGCTGAAGCTGGAAGCCGAAGAACTGTGTCGTATTTTCCTCGATATGATCCGCCGGCAGCGGCTAATTACAAGCTTAGACGACGAGCTCGATCTATCCGACTCCTCAATCTGGGGCGAAGGGCTCGATCAATCCGGCCGCGCTCTGGTCCTTGTCAAATCGCCCGCTCAGAAGATCACCGTCGGACTTGTTCCTGCCAGCGCTCGACCCAACCGCTTCTACTGGTTCCTTGTAGACAGGCTTGGCCTGAGCCGCGAGGAGGCGACTGCGGCCCTCAACGCTTTCTGGGAGGGAACTGCGGGTCTCCTCACCTCGCATGGTACCGGCAGAGCGCTCGACCCAGCGACGCTCCGATTTGGCAGCGGCAGCAACAAGCCGTTGTACCGTTGTTCGAGTTGTGGAACTCGCTCGATGCGGTCAGTGAGATCGCAATGCTCATCCTGGCAATGCAGAGGAAAGCTTGGCCCCGTCGTTGGCGATGGGCGTTTCAGATTCGAAGCTGACAATCATTATGTTCATCGGTACCGCTCCAGCGAGCCCCAAGCTGCTGTGGCGCGCGAACACACCGCTGCGATCGGCACTCAGCTGCGCGAGAGCCTCGAAGAGGGGTTTCGGAAGGGCAGTGTGAATATCCTGAGCTGCACCACAACCATGGAGATGGGTGTCGATCTTGGTGACCTGGAAGCAATTGTGTGCCGCAACGTACCGCCGACCATCGCGAACTACCAACAGCGGGCTGGTCGGGCCGGACGAAGGGCGCAGGCCGCGCCTATCGCACTCACAGTAGCACGCAACGGCAATTTCGATCAGGAGCAGTACCAGGCGTTTGATCGCTATTTATCTGCTCCTCCACCCGTCCCATTCATAGCGCTCGACAATCCCGACTTCTTTCGGCGTCATCAAGTCTCATTGGTGCTCGCAGGCTTCCTTCGTCATCGGATTGCACAGTCGACCAAGGCAGGTGCTCCCCGACTGGCGGATATATTTGGCGCTCAGTTTGGCAGCGGCGAACTGAGCGATTTTACAGATGCCGTGTCGGCCTTTATCGAGAACGCAGGTGGCCAATCTGCCCTGGTCGAAGGTGAGGCTCTTTGTCGGCACATCCCTTCCAACATCACTACGATCGGTCTGGCGGGCGCAGAGCTTGCTCGCCACTTCCAACGTCAAATTATTGCCTTTGCCACCGATATCTCGCTTCGCTGGCAGACCCTACAAGCGCGGCGGGAGGGTGCTCGGGAAGAGGGCAAAGATGGTCTCGCCTGGGCTATGCAGAACGAACAGGAGCGATTGCTCAGCCAGTTCCTTGTAGACGCGCTTTCGCGGGCAGCCGTTATACCCACCTACAGTTTTCCCGTTCATTCCTGTCGGCTTGAAATTACGAGGGAAAGGGGCCGGAGTTCCGCCGGAAGAGGTGGAGCTGGAGACGAGCCGATCCAACTCGATCGCGCTGCAACTCTCGCTGTCAGCGAATATGCGCCTGGTGCCGAAGTCGTGGCCGCCGGAAGAATCTGGGTCAGCGCCGGCATCGTACGATATCCCAAAGATTTCATGCCCGAGCAGTTTTATCGAGTTTGCGCTCACTGCGGGCATGTTGATATTCAGCGCTTCCGCGAAGATCTGCCCGAAAAATGCAAGCAGTGCGGTGGCGAGGATGGACAGAGTGGAGCCTTTGTCGAGCCAAAAGGCTTCTTGACTTCCTACAGAGATAGAGAGGGCCGAGATCCCGGCTCGTCTCGCGTCCGTCAACGTCGAGCAGAAGAAGCGCGGCTCGTCACGCAGGCACCCTTTCAGGCATTTGAAGATACAGACCTTCGCAGGCTTCGTACATTCTTTGCCCCGGCGAATCCTGGAGCTGAGGCGCAAACACCGGCGGGCAAACTGTTCGTTCTGAACCGGGGGCCTTTTGGGCAAGGGTATCTGAGGTGTCCCAAATGCGAGTTCGCTGCCGCGGCGACGCCCGGTTCGAGGTTAGGAAAGACCGTCAAAACGCCGCATGACGATCCTCGTACGGGCGATAGATGCAACGTTGACGAAATAAAATGGCCAATAGGACTAGGGCACGTCTTCGAGACGGATGTGCGAGCCATCTCTTTCGGAAGCCCAATCCCCTCGGCTCCCGCAGCCATCGTCCAATCGGGCGAGATTGAACGCTACGAGCAGAGTTTCCTTCGTACGCTCACCGAGGCCCTTCGGCTAGCATCAGCGCGATTGCTCAACGCCAGCCCGCGCGACATTCTCGGAACCTATCAATCAGATACCAGCCGACCGACAATAATCCTTTACGATGCGGTCGCGGGCGGCGCCGGCTATTCTCGCCGGCTCTGTGACGGTGGGCGGTTTGCTGCAAGTAGGATCTTGGACCGCGCCATCGAGGCATTAGACTGCCCGAACAACTGTGGAAGTTCCTGCGCGCTCTGTCTGAATGACTACGGCAACCAAAGTTTTTGGGAGCAGTTTGATCGAACGTTAGTTCTGCCTTGGCTGAAAGATTTGCGTCGTGACAGCGCGGAAATAGTCGGTGCGCCGTCCTATGCACGGCGTTGGGAGGACCCGTCACGCTCGGCTCTCTCGCAGCGTTTTCAGGGAAGCGGGCACATTATTTTCTTTGCGCCTGCGATCCATGGCAGCCGCGACGCAGACGAAGCCATTGCCACTGCACGGTTTGTTCGGGACGCCGCCGACGCGGTTCCAGGCCGAAAGCTGACGATCGTGGCTGCCTCCGGTTTGCCGGCCTCGCTAGCTATGGTCACTGGAAACGATCTTCCTGCTATTGAAATATTAGCAAGACTTGAGGAAGAGGGTCGGCTCGAGATGCACCAGCTTCCTCCCGAATGTTTTTCAAGTCAGCTTCCACGTATTCTCGCAATCGGTCCTGACGGTTTGATGGCGTTCTTTTCGGACGAAACAGATCGCCCACTTCTCGATTCTCTAATCCCTGGCCGCACCTTCGTATGTTCCAGCCTTGCGGAGGAAGATGCTGGCAAGCTGCTTCCGATCGTGAGTCAATCCGTACGCGTGGGAGGCGCGCTAACAAGAGTGTTGGCCAATACGCGACGCTGGGATTTTGCTCCAGGCGAGACCCGCGACCTTGCTGAACCATTCTCGATCGCAGTGACGGGGGAACCGGCTGAACTTACCATCCTCGACCCATTTATTCTTAGGGGGGAGCGAAACCGCCAATTGGCCGCGGATTTTTTGGCAGCTTTGGTTGGTTTGGGGGTGATTATCGAGTTGATCACCCTTGTGTGGAAGCCAGATGATACGCGCAGAGCGGATCAGGCCCCAGAAAGCGTCATGCTGCAGGAATCGGACTTCAGGGTAAGGTTGGCTAAAGCCGGGATCGGAAATATTCGACTACGGTTCAATCCACATCAACATCGGCGCGGAACTCATTTTCATGATCGCCAGCTGATTATAAAGATAGCCGGCAGGAAGCCGCTCAAATGGGACATAAGTTCCGGCATCGACAACTTGATGGACCCTCTAAAAGAGGCAAAGCTATATGCATTTTCTGAGTAGCGGCAGGTGAACGGGCTCTGCACTGTTGTTCGCTCCTCGGCGGCTGGCTCGGGAAATTGTCTAGGTTCTAAGGTAGCGCACACGATTTTAACGGCTACTTGCTTGCAGGAATCCGACACTGGTATCGACTGCGCTCAGCGTCCGCTCGCGGCGCATTGTAACATTTCGGAATGGATGTCCTGGGCAGGATCGCTGACCAACCGGCCCGCTGTCGACTAGCGCCCTCTTGGTCAGGCCATCGCCGCAAACAGCACGGGCCAGCCGTAGGTCAGCACCAGGATCCACGGCTACAGCGGCAGCATGGTCCGACCCAGTTGGTGTCGTCGCCCTGGCAAAAAGCCGGCGCGGCGGAGAGCAGTCACGGCGCAGACAGAGGGGTCTGCGCCGTGACGCGTGCTCAAGCGGCAGCCGAAACCTCGGCGCTGGTCGGGACCGAGGCGATCGTCTTCAGGATCTGCGAAGCGATCTGGTAGGGGTCGCCCTGCGAGTTCGGGCGGCGATCCTCGAGATAGCCCTTGTAGCCGTTGTTGATGAAGGAATGCGGCACGCGGATCGAGGCGCCGCGGTCGGCGATGCCATAGCTGAACCTGTTCCATGGCGCGGTCTCATGCTTGCCGGTCAGACGCTTGTCGTTGTCCGGCCCGTAGACGGCGATGTGATCCATCAGGTTCTTGTCGAAGGCGGCCATCAGCGCCTCGAAATAGTCTTTTCCGCCGACTTCGCGCATATAAGCGGTCGAGAAGTTGGCGTGCATGCCGGAACCATTCCAGTCGGTGTCGCCGAGCGGCTTGCAGTGGTATTCGATATCGATGCCGTATTTCTCGGTGAGGCGCTGCATCAGGTAGCGGGCCATCCACATCTGGTCGGCGGCCTTCTTGGAGCCCTTGCCGAAAATCTGGAATTCCCACTGGCCCTTGGCCACCTCGGCGTTGATGCCTTCATGGTTGATGCCGGCGGCAAGGCAGAGGTCGAGATGCTCCTCGACGATCTGTCTGGCGACGCTGCCGACGTTGCTGTAGCCGACGCCGGTGTAGTACGGGCCTTGCGGCGCGGGGTAGCCGCTCTCGGGGAAGCCGAGCGGGCGGCCGTCCTTGTAGAAGAAATACTCCTGCTCGAAGCCGAACCAGGCGCCCTCGTCGTCGAGGATGGTGGCGCGCTTGTTGGATGCGTGCGGCGTCACGCCGTCCGGCATCATGACTTCGCACATGACGAGCACGCCATTGCTGCGCGCCGGATCGGGATAGACGGCGACCGGCTTCAGCACGCAGTCGGACGAGTGGCCTTCGGCCTGCATGGTCGAGGAGCCGTCGAAGCCCCACAGCGGAAGCTGGTCGAGCGTCGGGAACTCGGCATAGTCCTTGATCTGCGTCTTTCCGCGAAGGTTGGGAACCGGGGTGTATCCATCGAGCCAAATGTACTCGAGCTTGTATTTCGTCATTCTAGCCTCTCGTTGTTTTGATCACCGAACCTTGGACGGCGCCGGCATGCCAGCCACCCTGCAGCCGACCTGCCGGATTATCAAAAAGCAATTCGTGTGCCATTCTCGCCGGCCAAGGATGCGACAAAACTGACGCCGCATCCCGACAAATCCGCTGCCGCGTAATCGCAATGCGTCCGGATCAATCACAAGCATGCTCTGCATAAATACCAGGCAGATACTGATCTTTTTATAATCATATTGCCTAACTGGATTGCAGAACTTATCTTGGGGAAAGATTGAATCGGCAAGGCTCTGCTCAAGAAGGGAGACCGACAATGGAAATCACTCCTACCCGTCAGTCGGCCAAAATCCTGATGTTCCCGGTGGCAACGCGCGCTTCTGCCTTAAATTTAAGCGGAAAGGCTAAGTTCGCGGCAGAACTTGCTTCATTGCGTAACCGTACGGATTTCGGAAGCGGCTGGTATCACGAAGCGGCCATCGAGGAAGAAAAACAGGACCGGAGGAGCTAACCTTTCCTCCGCATCGCTTTTGACGAATTGCAAAGCCCGGCGCGATCGCTCGCGCCGGGCTTTTCATTTTGCCGTCAGGCAAGGATCAGGTCTTGGCGTGCAAGTCCGTTCCCAGCGTATCCCTGACAAAGATCGTACCGATGACCAGCGACATCGCCGCGATCACCACCGGATACCAGAGGCCGTAATAGATATCGCCGCTGTAGGCGCTGAGCGCGAACACCGTCGCCGGCAGCAGGCCGCCGAACCAGCCATTGCCGATGTGATAGGGCAACGACATGCCGGTATAGCGGATGCGGGTCGGGAACATTTCTACCAGGATCGCGGCGATCGGTCCGTAGACCATGGTCACGTAAATGACCAGGATGAACAGGACGCCGATGACCTTTGCCCAGTTGACCTGTTCAGGGTCGGCAAACATCGCAAAGGCGCCTGCCGCCGGGACGCTGTAGACGGTGATCTCGGGCACCGCCGCGGCCTCATCGGCCGTCAGCAGCTTGTCCTTGACCGCCCGGTCGGCCGCAACCGTCGTCTTGTCGCCGGCGCGGATTGCGGCGGCGTCGAGCTTCAGTTCCGGATTGGCCGCGACGAAGGCGTCAAGCTTCTGGTCGGCGACCTTGGCCGCAGCACGCTTCAGCGGATAGCCGCCGTCCCGCAATGCAATGTTGATTGCCTTCTTGAACGCGGCGTCGCTTGAAGTTGCCTTGTCTGCGGCTGCC
The DNA here is from genome assembly GCF_055811595.1 of Mesorhizobium sp. WSM4814. Classification (NCBI taxonomy): domain Bacteria; kingdom Pseudomonadati; phylum Pseudomonadota; class Alphaproteobacteria; order Hyphomicrobiales; family Phyllobacteriaceae; genus Mesorhizobium; species Mesorhizobium sp. WSM4814. The sequence continues at coordinate 480,811 of NZ_JBVVQT010000002.1, read as the reverse complement.
ACGGCATCATAGGACGCCACCGTTGCGGTGCCGATCTTGACACTGGCCGCGGTCCCCGGTGCCGCTGTCGTGACAATGTCATAGGGCACCGAGCTCTTGGCAAGGAAGTCCGTCGCAATATCGCACGACGTCAGAGGCTTGCGCGTTCCGGTCGGATTGAACTGGAACTTGCAGTCGCCAGGTGCAGCGGTAATCGTGGCACGGGTGTTTTGCTGTGCGGTGGCGAGCGCCGGATTGGCTGCCCAGGTCAGCGCCTTGAACAGCGGGAAGGTGGTGACGATCGCCAGCGCCAGGCCCGCCATGATGATCGGCTTGCGGCCGATCTTGTCGGAGAGCCAGCCGAACACGACGAAGAAGATCGTGCCGAGCGCCAGCGCGATGGCGATCATGATGTTGACCGACTGGCCGTCGACCTTGAGCACGTTCTGCAGGAAAAACAGCGCGTAGAATTGGCCGTTGTACCAAACCACGGCCTGGCCGGCAGTAAGGCCGAAAAGCGCCAAAATGGCGATCTTGGCATTCTTCCACTGTCCGAAGGCTTCCGTAAGCGGCGCCTTGGAGCCCTTGCCCTCGTCCTTCATGCGCTGGAAGGTCGGCGATTCGGCAAGCGACAGACGAATCCAGACCGATATGCCGAGCAGAATGGCTGAGAGCAGGAATGGAACACGCCAGCCCCAGGCCTCGAAATCCTCCTTGCTCAGCGAATTTTGCACGATAAGGATGACGACCAGCGACAGGAACAGGCCAAGTGTCGCCGTCGTCTGGATCCACGATGTGTAGAATCCGCGGCGGTCGTCGGGCGCATGCTCGGCCACATAGGTCGCCGCACCGCCATATTCACCGCCGAGCGCCAGGCCCTGCAGCATGCGCAGCGCAATCAGGATAATGGGTGCTGCAATGCCCCAGCTCGCCGAACCAGGCAGCAGGCCGACCAGGAAAGTCGACAGGCCCATGATCATGATGGTGACGAGAAAGGTGTATTTGCGACCTACGAGATCACCGATGCGGCCGAACACCAGCGCGCCGAACGGGCGCACGAGGAAGCCAGCGGCGAAAACCAGCAGCGTAAAGATGTTGCGCGTCGCTTCCGGATACGAGTTGAAGAATGTCGAGCCGATCGCCGCAGCCAATGCGCCGTAGAGATAGAAATCGTACCATTCGAAAACGGTGCCGAGCGAGGAAGCGAAGATGACTTTCTTCTCTTCCCGCGTCATTCCGCGGCTTGCTCTGCCGGCGGTCACTGCCATTGCCATGAATTCGTCCTCCCGTGACATCTCGCTGTGCTTGATGCTGCGCGGTGTCGCCTCTGGGCTCGAACTCGGGCAGCTATCGCCGCGAGAAGTGACAGAAAGCGCCGCCCAGAGGCAGCCCGTCTTTGGGATTATGACTTTGGTCCAATGCATCGGCCCGAACATCGGAATCGATGTTCGGAAAGCACGATGCATAGATTCAAAGTGTTAGAGCGTATTTTGCACGTCCAACTGGAACGCACGTCGCTCTAATAAGGCAAGGCGAAACGAATGAGGGCGGCGATTGCCGTCAGCCCTTGAGCGCCTCGATTAGACCGACCGCCGCCATGAAATCGCGTTTGCGGTGGGCACGGCGGGCGACAGCTTCCGCGTCATGGCCCCAGTGCTCGGCCTGCCAGTCCTCGTCGACATGGCCGGCGGCCCAGGCTGCCTCGCCGTCGATCTCGCCGAAATCGACGGCCAGCGCCAGCAGTGCCGATCCCGTCAGCGAGGTCATGACGTGGATGGCGGCAAGCCGGAGCGGGTCGGCACGCTGGGCAAGATGAACGCCGAGCACCGCGATGCTCTCGCGCGGCTGCTCGACATGGATCACCCCTTCGGCGAGGTGAAACCGGGCGCCGAGCGCGCTCCGCGCCCAATCGATGACGGGATCCCAATATTCGTTCTGCCGATCGAAGAGCCCTTGGGGGGCGTCGGCGCGATAGCAGAGCAGGTCTGACGAGGCAAAGCGCAGGATGTCTTCCAAAACCGCTTGCGGGTCGCTGGCAACGCCGTCGATGGCCGTGTTGACCAGACGCATGACCGGCATCGTCATCGGGTCGATCGTCTCGCCTTGCGCGGCGAACTCGCCGGCGACCAGAGCGGCGGCTTTTTCGGTCGGCAGGATCAGAAACGCCTTGCCCGGCGTACGGACCGGCTTGCCATCGAGATGAACCGCAAAACCAGCTTCGGCCGGTGCGACCGAGACGGCTTTGTAGAAGCGTTTCGGCAGATGCGTCTTCATCTGGATCTGGGCACGGCGTACCGGATCCGGATCGGAAAGCTGCTTTCCCGCTTCGAGGTCGTTGAGAATATCGCGCATGCCGGAGCCTTTCATCCGGGGATCTGTTTTCGGGCCGGCCGATTCACAATGATCAGACCGGCTGCGATGAGGCCGAGTGCCAGGAAAATACGGATGGTCAGCGGCTCGTTCAAGAAGATGGCGCCGCACAGAACGCCGAACACCGGCGAAAGAAAGGTGAAGCTCGACAGGCCCGATGCCGGATAGCGCCGCAGCAACCAGAACCAGAGCACATAGGTGAAGGCGACGATGTAGACCGCCTGGAAAAGCAAGGCCAAGGTCGGCAAAGCGGCGAAGTCGCGGACGGGCGGCCCGGCGAAAGGCAGCACCAAGGCGCCGACCATCGCAGCGCCCGCCAGTTGGTAGAGCAGCAACTTCTCGGCGCTCGTTTCCGCCAGTTTCGTGCGCTTGATGACGATGTAGGTCAAGGCCCACAGAATGCCGGCGCCGAGACTGAGCAGATCACCAATCAGGGTCGCACCGTTATCGGCGCTCAACTGATCGGAGAACACCGCGACCAATCCGGCGAAAGCGAGCAGAAGGCCGACGAGCCGGCGCGCGGTGATGCGTTCGTTGAGCAGGAAATGCCCGCCGACCAGCACCCAGAACGGCATGGTGTTGACCAGCAAGGTGTTGCGCGCGACGGTCGTCTGTTCGAGCCCGACATAGAGAAACAGGAACTCGAGACCAAAGAGCGCGCCTGCCAGAATGCCGGCGACAAGGGTTCCGTCGCGGCTGAAAAGCGCAATGCCGCGCCAGCGGCACCAGACGAGAACGCACAGCCCGCCGATGACCGACCGCGCGATCGACAGGAAAACGGGATCGTAGCCGGCATAGGAGATCTTGGCGGCGACGTAGTTCAGCCCCCAGGAAAAGGTCAGTCCGACCATGATGGCGGCGGCGGCCATGTCGACCCTGTCGCGGCGGTCGAGCGTATCGGTGGCCATGCCCACTGGACCTAGTCCTCCGCGCTGGCGTCGTCGAAGCCGATCAGGTTCCAGCTCTGGCGCATATGCGGCGGCATCGGTGCGGTGACGTCGATAAAACCCTTGTCGGGATGCGGGATGACGATGCGGCGCGCGTGCAGATGCAAGCGGTTCTGCATGCCGCCGGGAAAATCCCAATTGGTGTCGGCCTCGAAATATTTGGGATCGCCGATGATCGGGCAGCCGATGTGAGCGGCATGGACGCGAAGCTGGTGGGTGCGGCCGGTATAAGGCTCCATCTCCAGCCAGGACAGGGTCTGCGCCGCCTGCTCGACGATCCGGTAATAAGACACCGCGTGGTCGGCGCCCTTTTCGCCATGCTTGGCGACGCGCACGCGGTCGCCGTCGGGCGTCGGTTCCTTGATCAGCCAAGTCGAGATCTTGTCCTCGCGCTTCGGCGGCACGCCCTTGACCAGCGCCCAATAGGTCTTCTTGGTCTCACGCGCCCGGAACGCCTCGGCAAGCTTCATGGCGGCGAGCCTGGTGCGGGCGACGACCAGCACGCCTGACGTGTCGCGGTCGAGCCGGTGCACCAGACGCGGTTTCTCGCCCTTCTGGCTGCGCCAGGCTTCCAGCATGTCGTCGACATTGCGGGTGACACCTGAGCCACCCTGGACGGCGAGGCCGGCCGGCTTGTTGAAGACAAACACTTTTGGATCTTCATGGATCAGCATCTTGGCCAGAACGTCGGCGTCGCCCTGGTTGCGGATCGAGTGACCGGTGAGCGGGCTCTCGCCCTTCTTGTCCACTTCGAGCGGTGGGATGCGAACCGTCTGGCCCGGCTCGACGCGGGTATCGGCCTTAACCCTGCCGCCGTCGACACGGATCTGGCCGGAGCGCAGCAACTTTTGCAGATGGCCGAAGCCAAGACCCGGAAAATGGGTCTTGAACCAGCGATCGAGCCGCATGCCCGCCTCGCCGGCCTCCACCGTGATCTGTTCTACGCCTGCCATTGTCTCGTTTTTACCCGTTTCCAGCGCATGACCTGAAATCGATCTTCGGAAAGGGTCATGCGCAAATCAAAAAGCTACAGCGTCCTTGGCGCGCCTGAGGGGCACGCGGCGCTGCAAGCGGGGGCAATAGCATTAAGGCAGGCTTCTTGCGAGCCAAAGACCCAGAAACAGGGCAATGATCGCGCCAATGAGGCTGGCAAGGGCGTATCCGAACGCCGGCAGCGTCGCGCCGCGCTCCCACAGCGTCGCGAAATCGAGCGAAAAGGCGGAGAACGTGGTGAAGCCGCCGAGGATTCCGGTGGCGACGAACAGCCGAAGCTCGTTCGATCCGCCGTAGCGCCGCGCCAGGGTCGTGATGAACAGGCCCATGGCAAACGAGCCGACAATGTTGATCGCCATCGTGCCCCAGGGAAAACTCGGGCCGACAAGACGCAGCGCAACGAAATTGACGACGTGGCGGAGCCCGGCACCAATAGCGCCGCCCGCAGCAACGAGGAGGAGATTGATCATCGCCGTTTACTGCCCTTACAGGGTGGCTCGGTCAATCCCTGCTCCTGAGCGGGAAAGTAGGCGCGAGCCTACTTTTTCCGCTCGCCGCGCAGCTTCGCCCAATAGTCGAGCCGCTTCCTGATATCACGCTCGAACCCGCGCTCGGGCGGATCATAGAATTTACGGCGGCCCATCTTTTCCGGAAAATAATCCTGTCCGGAAAAAGCGTCCGGCTCGTCGTGGTCGTAACGGTAGCCGGCGCCGTAATCTTCTTCCTTCATCAGCTTGGTCGGGGCGTTGAGGATGTGTTTGGGCGGCAGCAGCGAGCCGAACTCCTTAGCCGCCTGTGTGGCGGCCTTGAAGGCGGTGTAGACGGCGTTGGATTTGGGCGCGCTGGCGAGATAGACCGTGGCCTCGGCGAAGGCGAGTTCGCCCTCTGGCGAGCCCAGATAGTCGTAGGCATCCTTGGCGGCATTGGCGACGACCAGCGCCTGCGGGTCTGCCAGCCCGATATCCTCCATCGCCATGCGCACCAGGCGGCGGCCGAGATAGAGCGGATCCTCGCCGGCGTCGAACATGCGGGCGAGATAATAGAGGGCGGCGTCGGGGTCGGAGCCGCGCACCGATTTGTGCAGCGCCGAGATCAGATTGTAATGGCCGTCCTGGCCCTTGTCGTAGATCGGCGCGCGGCGCTGGACGATGCGCAGCAGGCCCTCGGCGCTGAACACCTCGCCTGACTTGGCGGCGCGCCAGACCTCTTCTGCCAGCGTCAGCGCAGCACGGCCATCGCCATCGCTCATGCGGACGAGCATCGCCCTCGCCTCGTCGTCGAGCGGCAGCGCCCTGCCCTCGGTCTCCTCGGCCCGGGCCAGCAGCTTGGCGATGCTGTCCTCACCGAGCGAATGGAAGACCAGCACACGGGCGCGGGATAGAAGCGCGGCATTCAGCTCGAATGAGGGGTTTTCGGTGGTGGCGCCAACCAACACGACGGTGCCGTCTTCCATGACAGGCAGAAAACTGTCCTGCTGGGCCCGGTTGAAGCGATGGATCTCGTCGACGAAGAGCAGCGTCTGACGGCCGTTGGTGCGGCGCAGCCTCGCCGCCTCGAACACTTTCTTCAAGTCGGCGACACCGGAAAACACCGCCGATATCTGTTGGAACGCAAGGCTGGTTTCGCCGGCAAGCAGCCGCGCGACCGTAGTCTTGCCCGTCCCGGGCGGCCCCCAGAAGATCATCGAGCCGAGCGAGCCGGAGCCGATCAGCCGCGTCAGCGCGCCGTCGGGTCCGGTCAGATGCTCCTGGCCGACGACCTCGCTGAGGTTCTGCGGGCGCAGCCGGTCGGCAAGCGGCCTGCCGGGCGCCGCCTTTTCCGGTTCATCGACACTGAACAGATCGGCCATGCACGTCTTTTCGTTGGAGCGCGATCTCGTCCGAAGGATCGACGCTCGGGCTCAGTAACGCAACACCTGGCGCAGTATCTGCCCGCCGCGCTCGACGGTAAAGCGCCACCAGCGCGTCTCCTGCATGGCTGCCTGTTCCAGGGTCGCGGCGGTATCGATGGTCAAGCCGTTGACCTCGCGAACGATGTCGCCCGGCTGGAAGCCGAAACCGGCTGCGGGCGAACCGCGATTGATGTCGATCACCGTAACACCCTTGACGTCCGTGCGGATGCCGAGCCGCTGGGCGAGCCGCGGCGACAGTTCCGCAACCTTGGCACCGGAGAACGGGCTGCGACCGCGCAGCGTCACTTCCGCGAGTTTCGCACCTTCCGGCGCACGCTCCAGCGCGATGTCCGTCGCCGCTTGCTGGCCTTTGCTCAGAACGGCGAAGCTGGCATTGGTGCCGATCGACAGCGTCGCCATCCGGTAATCCAGCGCCTCGATGCTCTCGACCGGCGTGCCATTGAGCGACAGCACAACGTCACCGGCCTTGAGCCCCGCCTTGGCCGCCGGCCCGGCTTCGTCGACGGACGAAACCAGCGCCCCGGTCGGCGTCTCGAGACCGAGCGATTCGGCGATTTGCGGCGTCACGCGCTCGAATTCGGCGCCGATATAGGGCCGCTCGAAGAAGTCGCGCCCGGCCTTGGCCGCATCGGCAAACGCGCGAACCATATTGGAGGGAATAGCAAAGCCGATGCCGATCGAGCCGCCGCTGCGGCTGTAGATCGCCGTGTTGATGCCGACCAGTTGGCCACCCATGTTGATCAGCGCACCGCCGGAATTGCCGGGATTGATCGCAGCGTCGGTCTGGATGAAGAAACTGGAATCGGAAACGCCGATGTGGCTGCGGGCAAGTGCCGAAACGATGCCGCTGGTGGTGGTCTGGCCGACACCGAAGGGGTTGCCGATGGCCAACAACAGGTCACCGACCTCGAGCGCGTCGGAATCGCCGATGGCGACGACCGGAAATGGCTTGTCGGCGGAGATCTTGAGCACGGCGAGGTCAAGCGTTTCGTCCTTGAGCAGCACCTTGCTGTCGAATTCACGCCCGTCCGCGGTGGCGACCTTGACCTGATCGGCGTCCTTGATGACGTGGAAATTGGTGACCACTATGCCTGTCGGGTCGACCAGCACGCCGGAGCCGAGCGAGGACTGCGCACGCGGCTGCGAACGGCCGAAGAACTCTTCGAAGAACGGATCGCCGTCGAAGGGCGACCTCAGCCTGGCCGTTTGCGAGGCATAGACATTGACCACAGCCGGCGCCGTCTGCTTGACCAGCGGCGCAAACGACAGTTGCATCTCCTCGCGGCCGAACGGCACGCGCTTGTCTGGACCGGAGGTGGCATTTTCGCCTTCGGCGCCGCGCAACATGTCGGTCAGCACGTCGGACAGACCGGGATCGGCCTTGGTGTCCTGAGCCAGCGCCTGCCTGGCGGCCGGCACGACTGCCGCCGCCGTCAAGGCGCAGAGTAGAACAAGGGACAGCCGTTTTACGCGCATTCCGAATCCTCCGGGTCGGGCGCCATTGTCCCGACGATTGTGCAAAATGAAAGGCTAAGTCGATGTAATCGAATTATTTTTGGGTAGCAAAGCAGCTATAGGTCAGTTTGAAACCGGAAAGCCTCGTCGGCCCTCATGAAAAAACAACTCGTTTCATTCCGTGATTTTTTGAAGACCGGCACTTTGGGGCCGGTTTCCCCTTCTATGAGAATGACCGACGTTGCCAGCGCACTCGGCACACCTGAGCACGCCGATCCGGTCTATTGGACTTTCGGAAAGCTCGAAATCTCCTTTGATGACGAAGCGCCTCACCAGATGAACTGGTTCCAGATCGAAGAAGCCGGTTATCTCGAAGGCGACTTCGAAGTTCTCACCGATCACCTTGTGCTGTCACTGGATGGGTTGAGCGGGGGTACGCAGCCCTCGAAGTTCCTGGCTGCAGGCCTGTGGGCTTCAGAAGACGCCAAAGTGTTCTATGCCGCTGTGAGCGACGACATCCTGCTCAACATCTGCGCCGGCCAGATTCAGATACATTTCCGGGTGAATACCGACTTCATCGAGGATCAAAACGCACAAAGGTACTTGAACAATTTCGAGATGTCGCAATTGGTCAGCGATATCGATTCCCGAGCCACCCTCGACAGTATCTATTCCTATCCCTACCCGAAGGTCGAAGAGATACCGGGTGCTTTCAATTGGAAGCTGCTAAGCGGGCGCGACTACCTGACCATTCTTCGATAGGCGGCAAAGATCGGCAGACGAAAGGGGCCCACAGGCCCCTTTGAACTCTCTTAGAAAAACCGAAGCTTATGCGGCTGCGGCTTCTTCGTCGGTGCCTTCTGCCTCGATGCGGGCACGGTCGCCGGCGCCCTTGGCCGAGGTGTCGCGATCGACGAACTCGATGACCGCCATGGCGGCATTGTCGCCGTGGCGGAAGCCCGCCTTCATGATGCGCAGATAGCCGCCGTTGCGGGTGGCGTAGCGCGGCGCGATCGTGTCGAACAGGCGCTTGACGACGCCTTCATTGCCGATCTGGGCAATCACCTGGCGGCGGGCGTGGAGGTCGCCGCGCTTGCCGAGCGTCACCAGCTTCTCGACGATCGGACGCAGATCCTTCGCCTTCGGCAAGGTGGTGAGGATCTGCTCATGCTCGATGAGCGATACGGCAAGGTTGGCAAACATCGACTTGCGATGGCTTATGCTGCGGGCGAACCGGCGGCCTTTAAATCCGTGGCGCATGGCTCTTCTCCTGGTGTTGTGGGCGGTTGGCCCGGCTGTTTCGTTTTGTGAATGGTCAATAGTGAATGGTGAATGGAAGGGCTCTACCTCTCGGAAGTCGCCGACCGGCGACCATTCACCATTCTCAATTCACCGGTCAGTATTGATCTTCGTAACGCTTGGCGAGGTCTTCAATGTTTTCCGGCGGCCAATCCGGCACTTCCATGCCGAGGTGCAGGCCCATCGCCGCCAACACTTCCTTGATCTCGTTCAGCGACTTGCGGCCGAAGTTCGGGGTGCGCAGCATCTCGGCTTCGGTCTTCTGGATCAAGTCGCCGATATAGACGATGTTGTCGTTCTTCAGGCAGTTGGCCGAACGCACCGAAAGCTCGAGCTCGTCGACCTTCTTGAGCAGCGCCGGATTGAAGGCAAGCTCGGTCACCTGCTCGGCGGCGACTTCCTTCTGCGGCTCGTCGAAATTGACGAACAGGCCAAGCTGGTCCTGCAGGATGCGGGCGGCGAAAGCCACCGCGTCCTCGCCCGAGATCGAACCGTCAGTGTCGATCGTCATGGTCAGCTTGTCGTAGTCGAGAACCTGGCCCTCGCGGGTGTTCTCGACCTTGTAGGAGACCTTCTTGACCGGCGAGTAGAGGCTGTCGACCGGGATGAGGCCGATCGGCGCGTCTTCGGCGCGATTGCGGTCGGCCGGCACGTAGCCCTTGCCGGTATCGACGGTGAACTCCATGCGGATTTCAGCGCCCTCGTCCAGCGTGCAGATGACGTGGTCGGGATTGAGGATCTCGACGTCGCCGACCGTCTGGATGTCGCCGGCCAGAACAGCGCCCGGTCCCTGCTTGCGCACGACCATGCGCTTGGGGCCGTCGCCTTCCATGCGGATGGCGATTTCCTTGATATTCAAGACGATATCGGTCACGTCCTCACGCACGCCGGCGATGGACGAGAATTCATGCAGAACGCCGTCGATCTGCACGGCGGTCACCGCCGCGCCACGCAGCGAAGACAGAAGCACGCGACGCAGCGCGTTGCCGAGGGTCAGACCAAAGCCGCGCTCGAGCGGCTCGGCGACCAGCGTGGTCAGCGTCTTCTTCTTCGAAGAGAACTCGATCTTGTTCGGCTTGATCAGTTCCTGCCAATTTTTCTGGATCATGATGCTTTCCTTCCGTTGACCCGCCACCATCCAATCGTGGCGGGCGACCTGGAATGCCGTGGAGGAACGCTCCTGGCGTTCGCGCGGCGTTCGGTAATTTTTCCCTAAAGCGCGTAGCGCTTCAGGTCTCTGTTCTTATGCCTGTCGTTGCCCCAAAACCGCTGCGCTCTCGGTTCAGGCCCGAGGCAATGCTTGGGCGACAATCTTTAGACGCGGCGCTTCTTGCGCGGGCGGCAGCCATTGTGCGGGATCGGCGTCACATCACGGATCGAGGTGATGGTGAAGCCGGCTGCCTGCAATGCGCGCAGCGCCGATTCACGACCCGAGCCCGGTCCGCAGACCTCGACCTCAAGCATGCGCATGCCGTGTTCCTGGGCCTTCTTGGCAACGTCCTCGGCAGCCATCTGGGCAGCGAACGGGGTCGACTTGCGAGATCCCTTGAAGCCCTGGGCTCCCGCCGACGACCAGGCAATCGAATTGCCCTGCGCGTCGGTGATGGTGATCATCGTGTTGTTGAAGGTCGAGTTGACGTGGGCAACGCCCGACGAGATATTCTTGCGTTCGCGACGGCGAACACGTGTGGCTTCCTTGGCCATGATGGTCCTTTCAGTTGATCTCTACACCGCCGTAATGCCAGCGGCTCCACCTTCGTAAGGGAGTAGGGGAATAGGGCAGTAAGGGAGTATGTTAGTACGGCGCGGTCGTCCGCGACCAAACATACTGCCCTACTGCCCTACTCCCTTATTCCCCTAAATTACTTCTTCTTGCCGGCGATCGACTTGGCCGGGCCCTTGCGGGTGCGCGCATTGGTATGCGTGCGCTGGCCGCGAACCGGCAGCGAGCGGCGATGACGCAGGCCGCGGTAGCAGCCGAGGTCCATGAGCCGCTTGATGTTCATCGACACTTCGCGGCGCAGATCGCCCTCGACCTGGTAGTCACGGTCGATCGTCTCGCGGATCTGCAGCACTTCCGCGTCGGTCAACTGGTTGACGCGACGCTCGGCCGGGATGCCGACCTTGTCGACGATCTCCTGGGCGAAGCTCTTGCCAATGCCGTGAATGTACTGAAGCGCAATGACGACGCGCTTGTTGGTCGGAATGTTGACGCCGGCTATACGAGCCATGTTCTTCTCTTCTCCATGTGGGCCGGACAAGCCGGCGCTGTCAAAGTTGCCCCGCGTCCGGTGGAGGCCGGCCCATGCGGGAGTTTCCAGTTCAAAGCGGCTGCCTTGCCCTTGCGGGCAAGCAAGCCTCATGCCTGATAGGAAGACGGGCCGCCATACCCCAGCGAACAGCTCCAGTCAAGCGCAATCGTTTATTTTCCGTTCGCAGACCGTTGCGCCGCCGCTGGGGTCGCAGCCGTGAGCACCGCTTCGATCTGCCGCGTCACCGCATCGATATCGGCCATGCCGTCGACACCTCTCAGCTTGCCCTTGGCATAGTAATAGCCGATCAGCGGCGACGTCTTCTTGTAGTACTCCTTCAGGCGCTCTTCGAACACCGCCGGATTGTCGTCCTTGCGCACCGGCAGACCCGCGGCCTTGGCCTCTTCGGCGCGCTTGCCGATTCGGCCAACCAGCGCCTTGTCGTCGACGACAAGTTCGATGACGGCGTCGAGAGTCAGGCGGCGAGCCGAGAGCATCGATTCAACCGCGTCCGCCTGCACCAGGGTTCGCGGATATCCGTCAAGGATGAATCCCCTTGCGCAATCGGCCTGATCGATACGCTCGGCGACGATAGCGTTGACGATGGCGTCGGAAACCAGTTCGCCAGCGTCCATCACCGCCTTGGCCCGTTTGCCGACTTCGGTGCCGGCCTGGACAGCAGCGCGCAGCATATCGCCCGTCGAGAGTTGGGGAATGCCGTATTTTTCTACCAGTCTTTGTGCTTGCGTCCCCTTGCCCGCCCCTGGCGGCCCAAGCAATATCAACCTCATCTGGCTTTCTTCCCCCCGCGCAGCTTCGACTTCTTGATCAGGCCCTCATACTGGTGCGCGATCAGGTGACCCTGAATTTGCGCCACCGTGTCGAGCGTTACACTGACCACGATCAGAAGCGATGTGCCACCGAGGTAGAATGGTACGCCAGTCGCTGAAATCAGGAACTCGGGCAGCAGACACACCAGCACCAGATAAATGGCGCCAACGACAGTTATGCGGGTAAGGACATAGTCGATGTAATCCGCGGTGCGCTCGCCCGGACGGTAGCCCGGAATGAAACCCGAATGCTTCTTGAGCTGGTCGGCGGTGTCCTTCGGGTTGAAGACGATCGCCGTATAGAAGAAGGCGAAAAACACGATCATCGCCGCATAGAACGCCATGTAGAGCGGCTGGCCATGACCGAGTGCCGCCAGGACGGTGCTGGCCCAGGCTGGCATGTTGGTCGTCTGCGAGAAGCCGGCGACCGTCGCCGGCAGCAACAGCAGCGAAGAGGCGAAGATCGGCGGAATGACGCCGGCCGTGTTGAGCTTGAGCGGCAGGTGCGAGGTGTCGCCCTGGAACATGCGGTTGCCGACCTGGCGCTTGGGATACTGGATCAGCAAGCGCCGCTGGGCGCGCTCGAAGAACACGATCAGCGCGATGACGACGACGGCCAGAACGATGATCGCCAGGATCAGGCCGGTCGACAGCGCGCCGGTGCGGCCAAGTTCCAGCGTACCGGAAATGGCTTGCGGCAGGCCGGCGACGATGCCGGCAAAGATGATCAGCGAAATGCCGTTGCCAATGCCGCGGGCGGTGATCTGCTCGCCGAGCCACATCAGGAACATGGTGCCGCCGACCAGCGTGATGACGGTCGAGATGCGGAAGAACATGCCGGGATCGCTGACGATGCCGCTGCCGCCTTCCAGCCCGACCGCAATGCCGTAGGCCTGGACCAGCGCCAAGAGCACGGTGCCGTAGCGGGTATACTGGTTGATGACCTTGCGGCCCTGCTCGCCTTCCTTCTTCAGCGCCTCCAGTGACGGGATGACGGAGGTCATCAGCTGCATGATGATGGAAGCGGAAATATAGGGCATGATGCCGAGGGCAAAGATCGCCATGCGCTCGACGGCGCCACCGGCGAACATGTTGAACATGCCAAGCACGCCCTTGCTCTGCGACGAGAAGGCCTGGGCGAAAGCGTCGGGATTGATGCCGGGCAGCGGGATATAGGTGCCGAGGCGGTAGACCAGCAACGCACCAACGGTGAACCAGATGCGCTTCTTCAGATCCTCCGCCTTGGCGAAGGCCGAGAAATTCAGATTCGAGGCTAGTTGTTCAGCAGCCGAAGCCATGCCTGATTCTCCGCTTGGTCACGCTCGATGGCCCGCAACTCAGGCGGCGCGTGTCACCGAAGCTCACGAGATAAGCTCCGGACTGCAAACATGCAAGCGGCCGCGTTGACGCGGCCGCCATATTGAGCAGATCAAAGCGCAATCAAAAGCGAAACGTGTCCCGCTCTGCCGATCGCGCTTCAAATCGCCGTTACTCGGCTGCTGCCTTTTCCGGCAGCTTCACCGAACCGCCGGCCTTTTCGATCTTCTCGATGGCAGCCTTGGAGGCGCCAGCCACGTCGAAGGCAAGCTTCGACTTGATCTCGCCGTCGGAGAGGATGCGCACGCCGTCCTTGACGCGGCGGATGACGCCGGCCGCGACCAGCGCTTCGGCGGTCACGGTCGTCTTGGCGTCGAGCTTCTTGGCATCGAGCGCGGCCTGGATGCGGGCCAGCGACACGACGGCAAAGCTCTTGGCGAAGATGTTGTTGAAGCCGCGCTTCGGCAGACGCCGGTAGAGCGGCATCTGGCCACCCTCGAAGCCGTTGACGGCGACGCCGGAGCGCGCCTTCTGGCCCTTGACGCCGCGACCGGCGGTCTTGCCCGAGCCGGAACCGATGCCGCGGCCGAGACGCTTCCTGGAATGCGTCGCGCCGTCCTTGTCACGCAGATCGTTGAGTTTCATCTGAGTTCTCCTGCGCTCTGGTTCAGCCCTCGTCCACGACGCGGACGAGATGCTGGACGGCAGCGATCATGCCGCGCACGGAGGGGGTGTCCTCCAGCGTGCGCTGCTTGTGCATCTTGTTGAGGCCGAGGCCGACCAGCGTCGCGCGCTGCTCCTTCGGCCGGCGGATCGGCGAACCGATCTGCTCGACGGTGATGGTCTTGGTTGCTTTCTTGGCCATGGTCAATATCCCTGGTCAGCGTCGACTATTCTTCGGCCGCAACGGCGGTGCCGCGGCGGGCCTGAAGGGTCGAATACTTGATGCCGCGCGCGGCAGCCACATCCTTGGGATGCATCTGGCTCTTCAGCGCGTCGAAGGTGGCGCGAACCATGTTGTAGGGGTTAGACGAACCCATCGACTTGGCGACCACGTCATGCATGCCGAGCGTCTCGAAGACGGCGCGCATCGGGCCGCCGGCGATGATGCCGGTACCCTGCTTGGCAGCGCGCAGCAGAACGCGTCCGGCACCCCAGCGTCCTTCGACGTCGTGATGCAGCGTACGGCCCGAGCGCAGCGGCACGAAGATCATGTCGCGCTTGGCCGATTCGGTCGCCTTGCGGATCGCCTCTGGCACTTCGCGCGCCTTGCCGTGACCGAAGCCGACGCGGCCCTTCTGGTCGCCGACAACGACAAGTGCTGCAAAGCCGAAGCGCCGGCCGCCCTTGACGACCTTGGCGACGCGGTTGATGTGGACGAGCTTGTCCACCATGCCGTCGTCGCGCTCTTCGCGATCACGGCCGCGGCCGCCATCCCTACGTTCCTGTGCCATATCCTGTTCCTTGTTTTTTTCCGGAAGCACGGTTGATGATGATATCCGGTTCCCTCTGTGGGTTGCCGGGAGCGAAACTCATTTTTCCCTTCGCATGATCTTATCCGAAAAGTCTGCAACTTATTGCTGCGCTGACCTCCGGTTCGTGATCATGCTTTAGAAGCTCAAGCCACCTTCACGGGCGGCCTCGGCCAGCGCCTTGACGCGGCCGTGATAGATGTACGGTCCGCGGTCGAAGACGACTTCCTTGACGCCGGCCTTCGAAGCGCGCTCGGCAATCAGCTTGCCGATTGCCACAGCGGCGGCAGTGTCGGCACCGGTCTTGAGCGAACCCTTGAGGTCCTTCTCCAGCGTCGAGGCGGCAGCGATGGTGTGGCCCTTGGCGTCGTCGATGACCTGGACGTAGATGTTCTTCGACGTGCGGTGGACCGACAGACGCGGACGCTCGCCGGCGACCTTCTTGATCTGGCGGCGGACGCGCTGAGCGCGGCGTTGGGTGGAGTCTTTCGAGCCCATGATATCAGTTCCTTGCCTTCAAAAAACGGGGGCAATCCTGTGCGGTAGGACAAGCCTCCCGCGACCGCTCCCCGCGGCGTTGATTTGCAGTGAATGGTGAATGGAAAAATGGTGAAAGGTAGAAACTAGGTGCCCCCGGCTCCTGCCCATCCTACTGCCATTTTACCATTCACCATTCACCATTGACGAAATTACTTCTTCTTGCCTTCCTTGCGGACGATCTTCTCGCCAGCGTAACGAACGCCCTTGCCCTTGTACGGCTCAGGACCGCGATATTCGCGGATCTCGGCAGCGACCTGACCGACCTTCTGCTTGTCGATGCCGGTCACGGTGATTTCCGTCGGCTTCGGCACGGTGATGGTGATGTCCTGCGGCGTTTCGTAGACGACGTCATGGCTGAAGCCGAGCGCCAGCTGCAGGTTCTTGCCCTGCATGGCGGCGCGATAGCCGACGCCGGTGATCTCGAGCTTCTTTTCGAAACCGTCCTTGACGCCCTGCAGGATGTTGACGATCTGCGTGCGCGACATGCCCCATTTGGAACGGGCGGTCTTGGTCTGGTCGCGTGGCTGGACAGCGATCTCGCTGCCTTCCATCTTGACCAGCACTTCGTCGTTGACCACGAACTTCAGCTCACCCTTGGGGCCCTTCGCCGTGACGGTCTGGCCGTCGACGGTCGCGGTCACGCCCTGCGGCAGCGAAACGGGTTTCTTTCCAATACGAGACATTGTTGTCTCCTCTTTCCTTAACTGCTGTGAATGGTGAATGGTGAAATGGTGAATAGCGCGATCAAAGTCTCGTGCAGTCTCACCATTCACTATTCACCATTGACCATTCACCCTTAGAATATCTGGCAGAGGATTTCCCCGCCGACATTCTGTTCACGCGCTTCGTGGTCGGCCATCACGCCCTTCGGCGTCGAAAGGATGGCGATGCCGAGGCCGTTGGCGACGTGCGGGATCGACTTCGCCGAAACGTAAACGCGACGGCCCGGCTTCGAGACGCGGGCGATTTCGCGCACCACCGGCGCACCGTCGAAATACTTCAGCTCGATCTCGATTTCGGACTTGCCGTTGTCGAAGTCGGTCTGGCTGTAGTCGCGGATATAGCCTTCCGCCTTCAGCACGTCGAGGACGCGGGTGCGCAGGCGCGAGGCCGGCGTCGAAACGCTCGACTTCTTGCGGCCATAGGCGTTGCGGATGCGGGTCAGCATATCGCCGAGAGGATCGCTCAATGACATGTTATGTCCTCCTTACCAGCTCGACTTGACCAGGCCCGGGATCTGGCCGTTATTGCCGAGATCACGAAGCGCGATGCGCGATACTTTGAGCTTGCGATAATAGGCACGCGGACGTCCGGTGACTTCGCAGCGGTTGCGGATGCGGATCTTGGCCGAGTTGCGCGGCAGTGCCGCAAGCTTCAGCTGAGCGCGGAAGCGCTCTTCCATCGGCTTGGACTGATCCATGATGATCGCCTTGAGGACCTTACGCTTGGCAGCGTACTGGTCCACAAGCTTGCGGCGCCTGTTGTTCTTCTCGACTGAGCTGGTCTTTGCCATTTCAGATTTTTCCTTTTCTCGCTGCCGTTACTGGCGGAAGGGGAAGTTGAAGGCTTTGAGCAATGCCCTGGCTTCGTCGTCCGTCTTCGCAGTCGTACAAACGATGACGTCCATGCCCCAGATCTGATCAACCTTGTCGTAGTTGATCTCCGGGAACACGATGTGTTCCTTGATGCCCATGGCATAGTTGCCACGGCCATCGAAGCTCTTCGGATTGAGCCCGCGGAAGTCGCGGACGCGCGGCAGCGCGATGTTCACGAGGCGGTCGAGGAACTCGTACATGCGTTCCTTGCGCAGCGTGACCTTGGCGCCGATCGGCATCTTTTCGCGGACCTTGAAGCCGGCGATCGAGTTGCGCGCATGGGTGACGACGGCCTTCTGGCCGGCGATCAGCGCAAGATCTTCCGCTGCGATCGAAGGCTTCTTCGAGTCGCCGGTCGCCTCGCCGACGCCCATGTTCAGCACGATCTTGTCGATGCGCGGAACCTGCATCTCGTTCTCGTAGCCGAACTGCTCCTGCAGCGCCTTGCGGATGGTCTCGTTGTAGACCTGCTTGAGGCGCGGCGTGTTCTGGGCAGTCGCCTGCTTGGTTTGAGCCTTAGCCATTGATGACTTCTCCCGAGCGCTTGGCGACGCGCACCTTCTTGCCGTCCTTCTGGAAGATGAAGCCGACACGGGTCGGCTTGCCATCCTTGGGGTCGGCCAGCGCGATGTTCGACAGCTGAATCGGCGCTTCCTTGGTGATGATCCCGCCCTCTTGGGACTGGGACTGCTTCTGGTGACGACGGATCATGTTGACGCCGCGCACCAGCGCGGTGTCTTCCTTCGGCTGTACCGAGAGGACTTCGCCCGAACGGCCCTTGTCCTTGCCGGCCAGCACGACGACCTTGTCGCCTTTTCTAATCTTCTGCATTGGTCCGGCTCCTTACAGCACTTCAGGCGCGAGCGAGATGATCTTCATGTGGTTCTTGGCGCGGAGTTCGCGCGGAACCGGTCCGAAGATACGCGTGCCGATCGGCTCTTTCTTGTTGTCGACGAGAACGGCCGCGTTCTTGTCGAAACGGATCACGCTGCCGTCCGGGCGGCGGATGTCCTTGGCCGTGCGAACCACGACCGCCTTCATCACATCGCCCTTCTTGACGCGGCCGCGCGGGATGGCTTCCTTGATCGACACCACGATGATGTCGCCCACGGAAGCGTATTTCCGCTTCGAGCCGCCCAGCACCTTGATGCACATGACACGACGGGCGCCGGAATTATCCGCGACGTCGAGGTTTGTTTGCATCTGAATCATGACTGGCCGCCTTCTTCTCTTCTAACGGGACGGGCTCAAAGCCCCTCCCCGGTCTGTCCAAAATTCGTTGTTTTACGCCTGGTCCGAAGACACGACGGTCCAGCGCTTGTCCTTGGAAATCGGCTTCGATTCCTGGATGAACACCTGATCGCCGACCTTGTGGGCGTTGTTCTCGTCGTGCGCCTTGTACTTCTTGGTCATGCGCACGGTCTTCTTCATCACGGGATGCGTGAAGCGCCGTTCGACCTTGACGACAACCGTCTTCTCGTTTTTGTCGCTGACGACGGTGCCCTGCAGAATGCGCTTTGGCATGGTTTTCGTCCTTAAGCCTTCTTAGCCGCGGATTTTTCCGCAGCGATGGTCTTGATACGCGCAATGTCCTTGCGGACCTGCCTCACGCGCGCGGTCTTCTCGAGCTGGCCGGTGGCCTTCTGGAAGCGCAGGTTGAACTGCTCCTTCTTCAGGCTGGCCAATTCGTCGGTCAGCTGGTCCTGGGTCTTGGTCCGGATGTCTTCGGCTTTCATGATCAGCCCGTCCTTATTCTGCGATGCGCTGTACGAAGCGCGTCCTGACCGAGAGCTTGGCCGCGCCGAGACGCAGCGCCTCACGGGCGGTTTCCTCATTGACGCCGTCGATCTCGAACATGATGCGGCCGGGCTTGACGCGCGCCGCCCAGTAATCGACCGCGCCCTTGCCCTTGCCCATGCGGACTTCGGTCGGCTTCGACGTCACCGGCACGTCCGGGAAGATACGGATCCAGACGCGGCCGGCGCGCTTCATCTCGCGGGTGATCGCGCGGCGGGCCGCCTCGATCTCACGCGCGGTGACGCGGTTCGGCTCAAGCGCCTTCAGCCCGAAACCGCCGAAATCCAGATTGGTGCCACCCTTGGCGGCACCGTGGATACGACCCTTGAACTGCTTGCGGAACTTTGTGCGCTTTGGCTGCAGCATCGTTCTAACTCCAAATTCTCAACTGTCTCAGGCGTTTTCGCGACGGCGACCGCGTTCGCGCTCACCACCACCGCCATGCGCATGATCGCCCTCGGTGGCGCGGCGCTCCGAAGCCATCGGGTCGTGCTCGAGGATTTCGCCCTTGAACACCCAGACCTTGACACCGCAGATGCCGTAGGCGGTGTGTGCTTCGGCCGTGCCGTAGTCGACGTCGGCGCGCAGCGTATGCAGCGGCACGCGACCTTCGCGATACCATTCCATGCGCGCGATCTCGGCGCCGCCGAGACGGCCGGCGCAGTTGATGCGGATGCCTTCGGCACCAAGGCGCATCGCCGACTGCACGGCGCGCTTCATGGCGCGGCGGAACGCGATACGCCGCTCGAGCTGCTGGGCGATCGACTGGGCGACCAGCGTCGCGTCGATCTCGGGCTTACGCACTTCGACGATGTTCAAATGCGTCTCGGACTTCGTCATCTCCATCAGCTTCCTGCGAAGCTTCTCGATGTCGGCGCCCTTCTTGCCGATGATCAGGCCCGGACGCGCCGCATGGATGGTGACGCGGCACTTCTTGTGCGGACGCTCGATCACGACCTTCGAGATCGCAGCCTGCTTGAGTTCCTTCTCAAGATACTTGCGGATCTTGATGTCCTCATGCAGCAGCTTGCCGTACTCGCCGGTGTTGGCGAACCAGCGCGAATCCCAGGTGCGGTTGATGCCGAGACGCAGACCGATCGGATTGATTTTCTGGCCCATTATGCGGCCTCCACTTTTTCTTCGACTTCACGAACGACGATCGTGAGGTGCGAGAACGGCTTCTCGATACGGCTGGCGCGGCCACGGCCACGGGCATGGAACCGCTTCATGACGATCGACTTGCCGACATAGGCTTCCGCCACGATCAGCGCATCGACGTCGAGGTCGTGGTTGTTTTCCGCGTTGGCGATCGCCGATTCCAGCGTCTTCTTGACCGTGCCGGAAATCCGCTTGGCCGAGAATTCGAGATCGGAAAGCGCTGTCGCGACCTTCTTGCCGCGGATCAGCGCGGCAACCAGGTTCAGCTTCTGCGGGCTGATACGGATCGTGCGCAACACGGCGCGCGCTTCGTTGTCAGCAAGCCTGCGCGGAGCTTTGGCCTTGCCCATGATTATTTCCTCTTCGCCTTCTTATCCGCGCCGTGACCGTAATAGGTCCGGGTCGGAGCGAATTCACCGAACTTGTGACCGACCATGTCCTCGTTCACCGAAACGGGAACGTGCTTCTGGCCGTTGTAGACACCGAAGGTGAAGCCGACGAACTGCGGCAGGATGGTGGAGCGACGGCTCCACATCTTGATCACCTCATTGCGACCACCTTCACGAACCTTGTCCACCTTCTTGAGAAGGTAGCCGTCAATGAAGGGGCCTTTCCAAATCGAACGAGTCACTTGGCGTTACCTCTTCTTAGCTCTTGCGCTGATGGCGCGAGCGCAGGATGAACTTGTCGGTCGCCTTATTGGACCGCGTCTTCTTGCCCTTGGTCGGCTTGCCCCAAGGCGAAACCGGATGGCGGCCACCCGAGGTGCGGCCTTCGCCGCCGCCGTGCGGATGGTCGACCGGGTTCATGGTCACGCCGCGGTTGTGCGGACGTTTTCCCCGCCATACCGTGCGGCCTGCCTTGCCGTCATTGATGTTGCCGTGGTCCGGGTTGGACACGGCGCCGACAGTGGCCATGCACGAGCCGTGGACGACACGCTGCTCGCCGGAGTTCAGGCGCAGGATCGCCATGCCCTGGTCGCGGCCGACGAGCTGGGCATAACCGCCAGCCGAACGGGCAACCTGGGCGCCCTTGCCCGGCTTCAGCTCGATGTTGTGGACGATCGTGCCGACCGGCATCGAGGCCAGCGGCATTGCATTGCCCGGCTTCACGTCGACCGCTTCGCCGGCCACGATCTTGTCGCCGGCAGCAAGGCGCTGCGGAGCGATGATGTAGGACAGCTCGCCATCATCATACTTGATCAGCGCGATGAAGGCGCTGCGGTTCGGATCGTATTCGATACGCTCGACCGTGCCGACAATGTCGAACTTGCGGCGCTTGAAGTCGATGATGCGGTACGTACGCTTGTGACCGCCCCCGATGAAGCGGGCGGTGATGCGGCCGTAATTGTTGCGGCCGCCCGATTTGGTCAGGCCCTGGGTCAGGCCCTTGACGGGCTTGCCCTTGTAGAGGCCCGAGCGGTCGACGATGACCAGCTGGCGGGTGCTCGGCGTTATCGGGTTGAATTTTTTCAGTGCCATGTCTGTTGTCCTCGCGGTCTTGCTCAGAGACCCGTCGCGACGTCGATCGACTGGCCGTCGGCCAGCGTCACAATCGCCTTCTTGACGTCGCTCTGGCGGCCGATCGTGCCGCGGAAGCGCTTGATCTTGCCCTTGCGGACAAGCGTGTTCACGGCCATCACCTTGACGCCGAACAGCGCTTCGACGGCAGCCTTGATTTCCGGCTTCGACGCCTTCTTGGCGACGTTGAAGACGACCTGGTTCTGCTCGGAAGCCATGGTCGACTTTTCGGTGATCGCCGGCGAGACGATCACGTCGTAGTGACGAAGGTCGGTCATTTGAAGCGCTCCTCGAGAGCCTCGACGGCGGCCTTCGAAAGGACCAGCGTGCCGCGGCGCAGAATGTCGTAGACGTTGATGCCCTGGATGGGCAGCACGTCGATGTTCGGGATGTTCGTCGCCGCCAGCTTAAAATTCTTGTCGAGCTCGGCGCCGCCGATCAGCAGGGCGTTGGACAGGCCCAGCGTCGCGAAATTCGCGATCAGCGCCTTGGTCTTGGCCTCGGTCAGCATCAGCTCATCGATGATGATGAGCGAGGCGCTCTTGGCCTTGGCCGAGAGAGCATGCTTGAGGCCCAGCGCACGCACCTTCTTCGGCAAATCGTGCTCGTGGCTGCGGACGACCGGGCCGTGGGCCTTGCCGCCGCCGCGGAACTGCGGAGCGCGTGCCGAATGGTGACGGGCGCGGCCCGTACCCTTCTGCTTGTACATCTTGGCGCCGGTGCGGGCGATCTCGGCGCGACCCTTGGTCTTGTGCGTGCCCTGCTGCTTCTTGGCAAGCTGCCAGCGCACGACGCGCTGCAGGATGTCCTCGCGCGGATCAAGGCCGAAAATCTCCTCGGAGAGTTTCACCTTGCCGGCGTCCTTGCCGCCAAGCGTTGTGATCTTGAGGTCCATTATTCCGCTCCCTCTGTGGCCGGGGCATCTACTGTGGCCGGGGCATCGTTCTTGGCGCCATCATTGGTTGCAATGGCGCGGATTGCGGCGGGCTTCGGCGCATTGGCCGGCAGCGCAACCTTGGCTGCGTCACGGACCAGGATCCAGGCGCCCTTCGAACCGGGAACCGCGCCGCGGATCAGGATCAGACCGCGATCGGCATCGGTCGAGACGACCTCGACATTCTGCGTGGTGACGCGGGTGTCACCCATGTGGCCGGCCATATGCTTGCCCTTGAACACCTTGCCCGGGTCCTGGCGCTGGCCGGTCGAGCCGTGCGTACGGTGCGAGACCGAGTTGCCGTGGGTCGCGCGGCCGCCGCCCATGTGGTGCCGCTTGATGACGCCCTGGAAACCCTTGCCGATCGTGGTTCCCGTCACATCGACCTTCTGGCCGACGACGAAATGATCGACGGTAATCTCGGCGCCGACATCGATCATGTTGTCGGCGGAGACGCGGAACTCGGCAACCTTGGCCTTCGGCTCGACGGAAGCGGTCGCGAAATGGCCGCGCATCGCCTTCGACGTGTTCTTCACCTTGGCAAGGCCAACGCCGAGCTGGACGGCGGTATAGCCGTTCTTCTCCTGCGTGCGCTGCGCCACGACCTGGCAGTTCTCCATCTGGAGAACGGTGACGGGAACATGTTCCCCGGCATCGTTGTAGATGCGGGTCATTCCCACCTTCTTTGCAATCACACCTGAACGCATCGGTTCATTCCTTTAGAGTTCCCTGTCGGGGCTTTCGCCCCTCCACGCCTCTTGTTCCTTCAGAGTTCCGGGTCGCCCCGCCGCTCTGGTTCCTTAGAGCTTGATCTCGACGTCGACACCGGCGGCAAGATCGAGCTTCATCAAAGCGTCGACCGTCTGCGGGGTCGGATCGACAATGTCGAGCAGACGCTTGTGCGTGCGCATCTCGAACTGCTCGCGGCTCTTCTTGTCGACGTGAGGCGACCGGTTGACCGTGAACTTTTCGATCCGCGTCGGCAGCGGAATGGGGCCGCGGACGTTGGCGCCGGTGCGCTTGGCCGTCGACACGATTTCCCGCGTCGAGGCGTCAAGCACCCGGTGATCAAACGCCTTCAGGCGGATGCGGATATTCTGTCCGTTCATGCGTCACTTCCTTGTTCTGGCGCGGCGCGGGCAGCGCCCGCGACAGATCGGTTTAAGTCCAAATTACTCTTTGATGGTGACGACGATGCCGGCACCGACGGTGCGGCCGCCTTCACGGATGGCGAAGCGCAGCTTCTCTTCCATGGCGATCGGCACGATCAGCTCGACATCGACGGTGATGTTGTCGCCCGGCATCACCATCTCGGTGCCTTCCGGCAGCGACACGATGCCGGTCACGTCGGTCGTGCGGAAGTAGAACTGCGGCCGGTAGTTGGTGAAGAACGGCGTGTGACGGCCACCCTCGTCCTTGGTCAGGATGTAGGCTTCAGCGACGAACTTCTTGTGCGGCTTGACCGTGCCCGGCTTGGCCAGAACCTGGCCGCGCTCGACACCTTCACGGTCGACACCGCGCAGCAGCGCGCCGATGTTGTCGCCGGCCTGGCCCTGGTCGAGCAGCTTGCGGAACATCTCGACGCCGGTGCAGGTCGTCTTGGTGGTCGGACGGATGCCGACGATCTCAAGCTCCTCGCCGACCTTGACCACGCCGCGCTCGACGCGGCCGGTCACCACCGTGCCGCGGCCAGAGATCGAGAACACGTCCTCGATCGGCATCAGGAACGGCTTGTCGAGCGGACGAACCGGCGTCGGGATGTAGTCGTCGACCGCAGCCATCAGCTCGCGGATCGAATCCTCGCCGATCTTCTTGTCGGAATCTTCCAAAGCCGCAAGCGCCGAACCCTTGACGATCGGAATGTCGTCGCCGGGGAACTCGTTCTTGGTCAGGAGCTCGCGCACCTCGAGCTCGACCAGCTCGAGAAGCTCGGCGTCGTCGACCTGGTCGACCTTGTTCAAGAACACCACGATCGAGGGCACGCCGACCTGGCGGGCCAGCAGGATGTGCTCGCGGGTCTGCGGCATCGGGCCGTCGGCGGCCGACACAACCAGGATCGCGCCGTCCATCTGCGCGGCACCGGTGATCATGTTCTTGACGTAGTCGGCGTGGCCGGGGCAGTCGACATGGGCGTAGTGGCGGTTGGCCGTCTCGTATTCGACATGCGCCGTCGAGATGGTGATGCCGCGCGCCTTCTCCTCGGGCGCCGCATCGATCTGGTCGTAGCGCTTGTATTCGCCAAAATACTTGGTGATCGCCGCCGTCAGCGACGTCTTGCCATGATCGACATGGCCAATCGTGCCGATGTTCACATGAGGCTTTGTACGCTCGAATTTACCTTTTGCCATGTGATCTCTCCATTCCTGCTCGCCCGTGCGGGCTTTGAATTAAGTTAGCGCTGCAACCCGTTGGGGTTACGCGTATTTCTTCTGGACTTCCTGAGCGACCGCGGTGGGGACCGGCTCGTAGTGATCGAACTGCATCGTGTAGGCCGCGCGGCCCTGGCTCATCGAGCGCAAATTGTCGACGTATTTGAACATGTTGGCGAGCGGCACCATGGCGTTGACAACAACCGCCACGCCACGCGATTCCTGGCCCTGAATCTGGCCGCGACGGCCGTTCAGATCACCGATGACGCTGCCGACATAATCTTCCGGCGTCACCACTTCGACCTTCATGATCGGCTCGAGCAGTTGCACGCCAAGCTTGGGCGCCGCTTCACGGAAGCAGGCACGGCCGGCGATTTCGAAGGCGAGCACCGAGGAGTCGACATCATGGTAGGCGCCGTCGATCAGCGTCGCCTTGACGCCGATCATCGGGAAGCCAGCGAACGGGCCAGAGGTCATGACGCTGTTGATGCCCTTTTCGACACCGGGGATGTATTCCTTCGGCACAGCGCCGCCGACGATCTTGGATTCGAACAGGAATTCGCTGCTTTCCGGATTCGGTTCGAACAGGATCTTGACACGGGCGAACTGGCCGGTGCCGCCGGTCTGCTTCTTGTGGGTGTAGTCCTGCTCGTGCCTGCGGGTGATCGTCTCGCGATAGGCCACCTGCGGCGCGCCAACATTGGCCTCGACCTTGAACTCGCGACGCATGCGGTCGACGATGATGTCGAGGTGGAGTTCGCCCATGCCGGAGATGATGGTCTGGCCGCTTTCCTCGTCGGTCTTAACGCGGAAGGACGGGTCCTCGGCGGCCAGGCGATGCAGCGCAAGGCCCATCTTTTCCTGGTCGTTCTTGGTCTTCGGCTCGATCGCGATCTGGATGACCGGATCGGGGAATTCCATGCGCTCGAGGATGACCGGATGCAGCGGATCGCAGAGCGTGTCGCCAGTCGTCGTGTCCTTGAGGCCGGCCAAAGCGACGATGTCGCCGGCGAAAGCCTCTTCGACGTCAGCGCGCGAATTCGCATGCATCTGCAGCATGCGGCCGATGCGCTCCTTCTTGCCCTTCACCGTATTGTCGACCGAAATGCCCTTCGTGAGCTTGCCCGAATAGATGCGGGCAAAGGTGAGCGAGCCGACGAACGGGTCGTTCATGATCTTGAAGGCGAGCATCGACAGCGGCTCGCTGTCGTCGGCGTGACGCTCGATCTCGGCGTCAGTCTTGGCATCGACGCCCTTGATGGCCGGAACGTCGGCCGGCGACGGCAGATATTCGACGACTGCGTCAAGCAACGGCTGCACGCCCTTGTTCTTGAAGGCCGAGCCGCAGAACATCGGGTAGAACTTCACCGCGATGGTGCCCTTGCGGATCAGGGCGCGGATCTCGTCATTGCTGGGCATCTTGCCTTCGAGGTAATTCTCGAGCGCCGTCTCGTCCATTTCGACGGCGGCCTCGATCATCTTCTCGC
Organism: Mesorhizobium sp. WSM4814; assembly: GCF_055811595.1. Classification (NCBI taxonomy): domain Bacteria; kingdom Pseudomonadati; phylum Pseudomonadota; class Alphaproteobacteria; order Hyphomicrobiales; family Phyllobacteriaceae; genus Mesorhizobium; species Mesorhizobium sp. WSM4814. The sequence goes on along the minus strand of NZ_JBVVQT010000002.1, from coordinate 454,585 downwards.
GATATTCTTCGGCACGTGCCTTGAGGTCGTCCGGGATCTCGACGACGTCCCAGGCGGCGCCCAGCGTTTCGTCGCGCCAGACCAGCGCGTTCATCTCGACGAGATCGACGACACCCTTGAACTCGGTCTCGGCGCCGATCGGCAGCTGCATGACGACAGCCTGCGCACCGAGGCGCGAGCCGATCATTTCGACCGAGCGATAGAAATCCGCGCCGATCTTGTCCATCTTGTTGCAGAAGATCATGCGCGGCACGCGGTACTTGTCGGCCTGGCGCCAGACGGTCTCCGTCTGCGGCTCGACACCGGCGTTGGCGTCGAGCAGCGCAATGGCGCCGTCGAGCACGCGCAGCGAACGCTCGACCTCGATGGTGAAATCGACGTGGCCGGGAGTGTCGATGATGTTGAAGCGGTGCATCTTGCCGTCACGAGCCTTCCAGAAGGTCGTGGTCGCGGCGGACGTGATGGTGATGCCGCGTTCCTGCTCCTGCTCCATCCAGTCCATGGTCGCAGCGCCGTCATGGACTTCGCCGATCTTGTGCGACTTGCCCGTGTAGTAGAGGACGCGCTCGGTGGTCGTCGTCTTGCCGGCGTCGATGTGCGCCATGATACCGAAATTGCGGTAGTCTTCGATTTTATATTCGCGGGCCATGGGAGGTGCCTCTTCAGTCTCGTTCGCGCTTTACCAGCGGTAGTGCGCGAAGGCGCGGTTGGCTTCTGCCATCTTGTGGGTGTCTTCACGCTTCTTGACGGCGGTGCCGCGGTTGTTGGCCGCGTCCATCAGCTCGCCGGAGAGGCGGTCGACCATCGTGGTCTCGTTGCGGTTGCGGGCGGCGGCGATCAACCAGCGGATGGCCAGCGCCTGACGGCGCTCGGGGCGCACGTCGACCGGAACCTGGTAGGTGGCGCCGCCGACGCGGCGCGAACGCACTTCCACATGCGGCGCGACATTGTCGAGCGCCTGATGGAAGACGGTGACCGGCTCCTGCTTGGTCTTGGACTGGACCTGGTCGAGCGCGCCGTAGACGATGGTCTCGGCAACCGACTTCTTGCCGTCATACATGACGGCGTTCATGAATTTGGTGACGATCAGATCGCCGAACTTCGGGTCCGGGTTGATCTCACGCTTTTCTGCACTGTGACGACGGGACATTTTTTCTCTGCCTCAATTCTGCGTGGTGGCCTGGATCCCGGATCGTCGCCTGGCGCCGTCCGGGATGACCTTGGCTACGCTTCGGTCACTTCGGCCGCTTGGCGCCGTATTTCGAACGGCGCTGCTTGCGGTTCTTCACACCCTGCGTGTCGAGCACGCCGCGGATGATATGGTAGCGGACGCCCGGAAGATCCTTGACGCGGCCGCCGCGGATCATCACCACCGAGTGCTCCTGAAGGTTGTGGCCTTCGCCGGGGATGTAGCCGATCACTTCAAAACCATTGGTCAGGCGGATCTTGGCCACCTTGCGCAGCGCCGAGTTAGGCTTCTTCGGCGTCGTTGTGTAGACGCGCGTGCAGACGCCCCGCTTCTGCGGGTTCTGCTGCATGGCCGGGACCTTGTTGCGCTTCACCGGCGCAATGCGCGGCTTGCGGATCAGCTGGTTGACGGTAGGCATTAAACCCTCTTGTCTCTCAATTCCGTGTCTCGCCCGGTCAGGGCCGCTCAAAGCGTCATTTCCATACGCAAAGTCGGGCCACAAACCGCGCCTCGCGGTCTTGCCCGAACAAATGGCAGAGGAAGCGGAAACCGCTTCATGCACGCCGGAAATGTCTTTTCGCTCGTAAAACGAACCCTGTTTGAGGCAAACTCCAAAGCGTGTCGCTTCGGAAGGGAGAGCCTCACATCGGTTCTGACTGGCCGGCTTCTACTCGCAAGCCTGTTGCCCGTCAACCCCGGAGCACCAAATATTACGCTGAAACCGAGGCTTGGCAGCCATGCGAAAAGCGCATGTAATTTTCTTTCGCCATTTTGCAAGAGCAAGGAAGAAAGTGACCGGCCCTCGGCTGTTGCATAGCCACGCTTCATGCGAAAAAGCGACATGAACAGCGCAAATCCCCTCGCCCGGAGGAATCGGCCCGTGAACGACAATGATGAGCGCCCGGTCACCATCATCACCGGCCGGGCGTGGAAAAGAAAGGGCGGCAAGCCGGAAGGCGTCCACCTCATGCTGGTCGCGCCCGACGACGATTCGGCGGTGCGCCGGGCGCTCGAATCACTCGCGGCCGAAGGCTACGCCGAGGCGGAGCTCGACCAGATCGGCGACCTGGACGGCGTGCCCGATGAAGAGCCGCATTTGTCGGCCTATCAGGGCGCGCTCGAAGGCGAAGTGTCGATCATCACCTTCGACGTGCCGCTGTGACCAGCCATGTCCCTGGCCGTCGCGGTTGGGGCCGTCGCGGTCTGGCACTGCTTGCCCGGCATCAGTTCTCTGCTAAGAACCAAGCGCAATATCAACCTGCGGAGTTCCCATGTCCCTGAATAGCGGTCCCATCAAGCTCGGCATCGTCGGCGTGGGAAAGATCGTTCGCGACCAGCACCTGCCGGCCCTGGCCAAGGACCGCGACTACCTGCTCACCGCCGCCGCCAGCCGGCACGGCAAGGTCGACGGCATCGCGAATTTTCCTGATATCGAGGCGATGCTCGACGCCGTGCCGGAGCTCGAGGCCGTATCGCTCTGCATGCCGCCGCAGTTCCGCTACGACGCCGCGCGGACGGCGCTGGCGGCGAAGAAGCATGTTTTTCTGGAAAAGCCACCCGGCGCCACGGTCAGCGAGGTCGAGGATTTGAAAGCACTGGCGGCGGCAAACGGCGTCTCGCTGTTTGCCAGCTGGCATTCGCGCTATGCGCCGGCGGTTGAAGCGGCGCGCGCATTTTTAGGCTCGACCACGATCAGGTCGGCTGCCATCAACTGGAAGGAGGACGTGCGCCGCTGGCACCCCAACCAGGACTGGATCTGGGCGCCGGGCGGCTTCGGCGTGTTCGATCCCGGCATCAACGCGCTGTCGATCGCGACCCACATACTGCCGGCGATGTTCATCAGCTCGGCGATCCTCGATTTTCCCGAGAACCGCGCCGCCCCGATCGCCGCGCACATCGCCTTCCGCACCTCGAACGGCTTGCCGGTGGCGATGGAGCTCGACTGGCGCCAGACCGGCCCGCAAAGCTGGGACATCCTGGCCGAGACGGACAAGGGCGCGATGGTGCTTTCTGGCGGCGGCGCAAAACTCGCGGTCGACGGCCGCGTCGTTCACGACGAGCCGGAAGCCGAATATCCGATGCTCTACAAGCGCTTCGCCGAGATCGTGCGCGCCGGCGTTTCCGACGTCGATCTCGCTCCGTTGCAGCATGTCGCCGACGCTTTCATGCTCGGCAAGCGCAATGTGGTGGAAGCGTTTTTCGATTGACGCCGCGGCGCTGCAAGGAGTGGCCTTCGCTCCGGCCCTGACCATCTTGCAAGCGTCGCGCTGCCCCTCATCTGGCTGCCGCCATCTTCTCCCCGTGAACGGGGAGAAGGACGCCTTCATCAATGATTTCGTCGTACTCCAGCGTCCCTCCAGCCAGTTCATTCTCCCCGTTTACGGGGAGAAATGCCCGGCAGGGCAATGAGGGGCGGCGCCGGACGATCGAAACAAGTCGCAACACTCGACGACGCCTCCTCCAGTCCGTCGCCAACCTCAACACGCAAAAAAGCCGCCGGGTTGCCCCGACGGCTTCGTTGCCTGAGATCTGTACCCGCCGCGCTTACTGCGCGGCGGAAGCCATGTCGGTCAGCATCGGATCGGCGACCTCGACGCCCGACGCCTTGCGGCGCTCGTCGATGATCAGCTCGTCGCGCGAGGTGGCGATGCGCCGGATCTGGCTCATCGTGCCGCCGGTGCCGGCCGGGATCAGACGGCCGACGATGACGTTTTCCTTCAGCCCCTGCAGCATGTCGGTCTTGCCGGCAACCGCCGCTTCGGTCAGTACCCTGGTCGTCTCCTGGAAGGAGGCGGCCGAGATGAAGGACGGCGTCTGCAGCGAGGCCTTGGTGATGCCCAACAGCACCGGCTGGCCTTCGGCCGGCTTCTTGCCGTCTTCGACCAGGCGCTCGTTGACCTCTTCCAGCTCGATCACGTCGACGTGGTCGCCCGGAATGTAGGTCGAGTCGCCCTGCGCGGTGATCTCGACCTTCTGCAGCATCTGGCGAACGATCACCTCGATGTGCTTGTCGTTGATCGACACACCCTGCAGACGGTAGACCTCCTGGATCTCGTTGACGAGGTAGGACGCAAGCGCCTCCACGCCCTTGATCGCCAGGATGTCATGCGGCGCCGGATTGCCGTCGAGGATGTAGTCGCCCTTCTCGATGACGTCGCCGTCCTGGAGATGGAACGGCTTGCCCTTCGGGATCAGGTATTCGACCGGCTCAAGCGTCGAGTCATGCGGCTCGATGATGATGCGGCGCTTGTTCTTGTAGTCGCGGCCGAAGCGGATCGTGCCATCGATCTCGGCGATGATGGCGTGATCCTTCGGACGGCGTGCCTCGAACAATTCGGCAACACGCGGCAGACCACCGGTGATGTCCTTGGTCTTGGCGCTTTCCATCGGGATACGCGCCAGCACGTCGCCGGGGCGAACCTGTGCACCCGGCTCGACCGAAAGAATGGCCTCGACCGAGAGCAGGAAACGAGCGTCGCCGCCCTTCGACAGTTTGCCGACCTTGCCCTTGGCGTCCTGGACGACGATCGCCGGCTTGAGGTCGTTGCCGCGTGGCGTCGAACGCCAGTCGATGACCTCGCGCTTGGTGATGCCGGTCGATTCGTCGGCCGTTTCCTGGACGGAAATGCCGTCGACCAGATCCTCGAACGCCACCTTGCCCTCGATTTCGGTGAGGACCGGGCGGGTATAGGGATCCCACTCGGCGATGCGCTGGCCGCGCTTCACCTTGTCGCCATCGTCCACGAAGATGCGCGAACCATAGGTAAGGCGGTGCGTGGCGCGCTCCTTGCCGGCCTCGTCGAGGATCAGCACGGCCATGTTGCGGCCCATGACCATCTGCTGGCCGTCGGAGTTGCGCACCACGTTGCGGTTGCGGATCTCGACCTTGCCCTCATACGAGGCTTCAAGGAACGACGAGTCCACCACCTGCGCCGTACCGCCCATGTGGAAGGTACGCATGGTGAGCTGGGTGCCCGGCTCGCCGATCGACTGCGCCGCGATGACGCCGACAGCCTCGCCCTGGTTGACCGGGGTGCCGCGGGCCAGATCGCGTCCGTAGCAGACCGCGCAGACACCGACCCTGACGTCGCAGGTCAGCGCCGAGCGGATGCGGACCGACTGGACGCCGGCCTTTTCGATCTGCTCGACGTCGCGTTCGTCCATCAGGGTTCCGGCCTTGACCAGAACCTCACCGCTGACCGGATGCGTGATGTCGTCGAGCGCCGTGCGGCCGAGAACCCGCTGGCCGACGGAAGCGACGACCTGGCCGGCATCGACGATCGGCTGCATGGTGAGGCCCTTGTCGGTGCCGCAGTCGACGGAGTTGACGATGCAGTCCTGCGCCACGTCGACCAGACGACGGGTGAGGTAACCCGAGTTCGCCGTCTTCAAGGCGGTGTCGGCCAGACCCTTGCGGGCGCCGTGGGTCGAGTTGAAGTACTCGAGCACGGTCAGGCCTTCCTTGAAGTTCGAGATGATCGGCGTTTCGATGATCTCGCCGCTCGGCTTGGCCATCAGGCCGCGCATACCGGCAAGCTGGCGCATCTGGGTGGGCGAGCCGCGCGCACCGGAGTGCGACATCATGTAGATCGAGTTCATCGGCTTTTGGCGGCCATTGTCCTCGAACTCGACCGCCTTGATGCGGGCCATCATCTCGTCGGCGACCTTTTCCGAGCACTTGGCCCAGGCGTCGACGACCTTGTTGTACTTCTCGCCCTGGGTGATCAGGCCGTCATTGTACTGCTGCTCGTATTCCTTGGCCAAGGCCTCGGTGTCGGAAACCAGCTTGATCTTGGCATCCGGGATCAGCATGTCGTCCTTGCCGAACGAAATGCCGGCGCGGCAGGCGTGGCTGAAGCCGAGGGCCATGATGCGATCGCAGAAAATGACCGTCTCCTTCTGACCGCAATGGCGGTAGACGGTGTCGATCATCTTGGAGATGTTCTTCTTGGTCATCTCCTGGTTGGCGGTCTCGTACGGCACATTGACGTTCTTCGGCAGAAGCTCGCCGATGATCATGCGGCCGGGCGTGGTGTCGTAGATCTTCGACACGACCTTGCCGTCCGCATCGACCGAGCGGAAGCGGCCCTTGATCTTGGAGTGCAGCGTCACCGCCTTGGTCTCGAGCGCGTGCTGGAGTTCGCCCATGTCGGCAAACACCATGCCCTCGCCCGGCTCGTTCTGGTTGACGATCGAGAGATAGTAGAGACCCAGAACCATGTCCTGCGACGGCACGATGATCGGCGCGCCGGAAGCCGGGTGCAGGATGTTGTTGGTCGACATCATCAGCACGCGGGCTTCAAGCTGCGCTTCCAGCGACAGCGGCACGTGAACCGCCATCTGGTCGCCGTCGAAGTCGGCGTTGAAGGCCGTGCAGACCAGCGGGTGAAGCTGGATCGCCTTGCCTTCGATCAGGATCGGCTCGAACGCCTGGATGCCGAGGCGGTGCAGCGTCGGCGCACGGTTCAGGAGCACCGGATGCTCGCGGATGACCTCGTCGAGGATATCCCAGACCTCCGGACGCTCCTTCTCGACCAGCTTCTTCGCCTGCTTGACGGTCGAGGAATAACCCTTGGCGTCGAGACGGGCATAGATGAAGGGCTTGAACAGTTCGAGCGCCATCTTCTTCGGCAAGCCGCACTGGTGCAGCTTGAGCTCCGGACCGGTCACGATGACCGAGCGGCCGGAATAATCAACGCGCTTGCCGAGCAGGTTCTGGCGGAACCGGCCCTGCTTGCCCTTCAGCATGTCGGACAGCGACTTCAGCGGACGCTTGTTGGCGCCGGTGATGACGCGGCCGCGACGGCCGTTGTCGAACAGCGCGTCGACGGCTTCCTGCAGCATGCGCTTTTCATTGCGCACGATGATGCCGGGCGCGCGCAGCTCGATCAGCCGCTTCAGGCGGTTGTTGCGGTTGATGACGCGGCGATAGAGATCATTGAGATCGGACGTGGCGAAGCGGCCGCCGTCCAGGGGAACCAACGGGCGCAGGTCCGGCGGGATCACCGGGACCACCTTCATGATCATCCATTCCGGACGGTTGCCGGACTCCATGAAGTTCTCGACGACCTTGAGCCGCTTCAGATACTTCTTCTGCTTGAGCTCGGACGTGGTCGAAGCCAGCTCCGAACGCAGGTCGCCGGCGATCTTCTCCAGGTCCATGCCGGCCAGAAGGTCGTGGATGGCCTCGGCGCCGATCATGGCGGTGAACGAATCCTCGCCATATTCGTCGACGGCCATCATGTACTCTTCCTCGCTGAGGAGCTGGTGCTCCTTCAGCGCGGTGAGGCCGGGCTCGGTGACGATGTAGTTCTCGAAGTAGAGAACGCGCTCGATGTCCTTCAGCGTCATGTCGAGCAGCGTGCCGATACGCGACGGCAGCGACTTCAGGAACCAGATATGGGCGACCGGCGCGGCCAGCTCGATATGGCCCATGCGCTCGCGACGGACGCGCGACAGCGTGACTTCGACGCCGCACTTCTCGCAGATGACGCCCTTGTACTTCATGCGCTTGTACTTGCCGCACAGGCATTCGTAGTCCTTGATCGGACCGAAAATGCGCGCGCAGAACAGGCCGTCGCGCTCCGGCTTGAAGGTGCGGTAGTTGATGGTCTCCGGCTTCTTGATCTCGCCGAACGACCAGGACAGAATCTTCTCAGGGCTGGCGAGCGAAATCCGGATGGAATCGAACACCTGTGCAGGCGCCTGGGGATTGAAGAGATTCATGACCTCTTGGTTCATGCCGTTCTCCTTTTCGGGGTCATCGAAAACCCCTTGCATCTAGCGCGGGCCAAACGCCCGCCGACTTGGTCGACCATCGGTCGAAAAACTCTTGTTTGAGCATGATCTTGGCCGAAAACCGGTAACCACTTTTCGGGATCATGCTCGGCGTCCGGCCGCGGGGAACCGCGACCGGACGTCTTGCTTATTCGGCCGCGTCGGGCAGCCGGATCGGATTGTCGTCGAGCTTGGTGTTCTCCAGCTCGACATTGAGGCCCAGAGACCGCATTTCCTTGACGAGAACGTTGAAGCTCTCGGGGATGCCGGCCTCGAAGGTGTCGTCGCCTCTGACGATCGCCTCGTAGACCTTGGTGCGGCCGGCGACGTCGTCCGACTTCACCGTCAGCATCTCCTGCAGCGTGTAGGCGGCGCCGTACGCTTCGAGCGCCCAGACCTCCATCTCGCCGAAGCGCTGGCCACCGAACTGCGCCTTGCCGCCCAGCGGCTGCTGGGTAACGAGCGAGTACGGCCCGATCGAACGCGCGTGGATCTTGTCGTCCACAAGATGGTGAAGCTTGAGCATATATATGTAGCCCATCGTCACTTTGCGATCGAACGGCTCGCCGGTGCGGCCGTCATAGAGCTGCGACTGACCGCTGGTGTGCAGGCCCGCCTGCTCCAGCATGATGTTGATGTCGGCCTCGTGCGCGCCGTCGAACACCGGTGTCGCGATAGAGACGCCGCGGCGCATCTGCTCGCTGAGGCGAACGACGCTCTCGTCGTCATAGTCACGGACCGGCTCGTTGCGGTCGTTGGCTGGCATGAAGCTCTCGAGCGTCTTGCGCAGCGGCTTGATGTCGCCGCCTGTCTTGTAGGCGTCGATCAACTCGCCGATCTTCCTGCCCATTCCGGCGCAAGCCCAGCCCAGATGCGTCTCCAGGATCTGGCCGACATTCATGCGGCTCGGCACACCCAGCGGGTTGAGCACGATATCGGCATGCGTGCCGTCCTCGAGGAACGGCATGTCCTCGACCGGAACGATCCGCGACACGACACCCTTGTTGCCGTGCCGGCCGGCCATCTTGTCGCCGGGCTGCATCTTGCGCTTCACGGCCACGAAGACCTTGACCATCTTCATGACGCCGGGAGGCATCTCGTCGCCGCGCTGCACCTTCTCGACCTTGTCCATGAAGCGCTGTTCGAGCGCCTTCTTGGAATCGTCGTACTGGCCACGCAGGGCTTCCAGTTCGCTCTGGAGCTTTTCGTTCTCCACCGCAAACTGCCACCACTGCGAACGCGGATACTCGTCGAGCGTGTCCTTCGACAGCTTCGAGCCCTTCTTGAAACCCTTCGGCCCGGCAATCGCATCCTTGCCGACGAGAACGTCGGACAGGCGCGAATAGACGTTGCGGTCGAGAATCGCCTGCTCGTCGTCGCGGTCCTTGGCGAGGCGTTCGATCTCCTCGCGTTCGATCGCCATGGCGCGCTCGTCCTTCTCCACGCCGTGGCGGTTGAAGACGCGCACTTCGACGACGGTGCCGAAGGTTCCGGGCGGCATGCGCATGGAGGTGTCACGCACGTCCGATGCCTTTTCGCCAAAAATGGCGCGCAGAAGCTTTTCTTCCGGCGTCATCGGGCTTTCGCCCTTCGGCGTGATCTTGCCAACCAGGATGTCGCCCGGCTGCACTTCGGCACCGATATAGACGATGCCAGCCTCGTCGAGGTTCTTCAGCGCTTCTTCCGAGACATTGGGAATGTCGCGGGTGATTTCCTCCGGCCCGAGCTTGGTATCGCGCGCCATGACCTCGAACTCCTCGATGTGGATCGAGGTGAAGACGTCGTCGGCGACGATGCGCTCGGACAAGAGGATCGAGTCCTCGTAGTTGTAACCGTTCCACGGCATGAACGCGACCAGCACATTGCGGCCGAGCGCCAGATCGCCAAGCTCGGTCGACGGACCGTCGGCGATGATGTCGCCCTTGTTGACCAGGTCGCCCATGCGCACCAGCGGACGCTGGTTGATGCAGGTGTTCTGGTTCGAACGCTGGAACTTCATCAGCCGGTAGATGTCGACGCCCGACTTGCCGGGATCGAGATCTTCGGTGGCGCGGATGACGATACGCGTCGCGTCGACCTGGTCGACGATGCCGCCGCGGCGGGCGCCGATGGCGGCGCCGGAGTCACGGGCGACGATCGGCTCCATGCCGGTGCCGACGAACGGCGCTTCGGCGCGCACCAGCGGCACGGCCTGACGCTGCATGTTCGAGCCCATCAGCGCGCGGTTGGCGTCGTCGTTCTCGAGGAACGGGATCAGGGCCGCGGCCACCGACACCATCTGCTTGGGCGACACGTCCATCAGATCGACGTTTTCGCGCGGCGCCATCATCACTTCGCCGGCATTGCGGCAAATGACGAATTCGTCGACGAAACCACCATTCTTGTCGAGCTCGGCATTGGCCTGGGCGACGTGGTGCTTGGCCTCTTCCATCGCGGAGAGATAGACGACCTCATTGGTCAGCTTGCCGTTGACGATCTTGCGGTACGGGCTCTCGATGAAGCCATACTTGTTGACGCGCGCAAATGTGGCCAGCGAGTTGATCAGACCGATGTTCGGGCCTTCCGGCGTCTCGATCGGGCAGATGCGGCCGTAATGCGTCGGATGCACGTCGCGCACCTCGAAGCCGGCGCGCTCGCGGGTCAGACCACCGGGTCCAAGCGCCGAGAGACGGCGCTTGTGGGTGATCTCCGACAGCGGGTTGGTCTGGTCCATGAACTGCGACAGCTGCGAGGAACCGAAGAACTCGCGCACGGCGGCAGCCGCTGGCTTGGCGTTGATCAGGTCCTGCGGCATCACCGTATCGATCTCGATCGAGGACATGCGTTCCTTGATCGCGCGCTCCATGCGCAACAGGCCGACGCGGTACTGGTTCTCCATCAGCTCGCCGACCGAGCGCACGCGGCGATTGCCGAGATTGTCGATGTCGTCGATCTCGCCCTTGCCATCACGCAGTTCGACCAGCGTCTTGACCACGGCCAGAATGTCGTCCTTGCGCAGCACGCGCACGGTGTCCTCGGCCTTGAGTTCGAGGCGCATGTTCATCTTGACGCGGCCGACGGCCGACAGGTCATAGCGCTCGCTGTCGAAGAACAGCGAGTTGAACATGGCTTCGGCGGTTTCCAGCGTCGGCGGCTCGCCGGGGCGCATGACACGGTAGATGTCGAACAGCGCGTCCTGGCGGCTCTCGTTCTTGTCGACGTTGAGCGTGTTGCGGATATAGGCGCCGACATTGACGTGGTCGATGTCGAGAACCTTGATCTCGTCGTCGCCGGCGGCGAGAAGCACTTTTAGCGTCTTTTCGTCGATCTCGTCGCCGGCCTCGAGGAAAATCTCGCCGGTCGCATAGTTGACGATGTCCTCGGCAAGGTAGTTGCCAAGCAGATCCTCGTCGGTCGCCTTGATCGCCTTGAGACCCTTTTCGCCGAGCTGACGGGCCTGGCGTGCGGTGATCTTCTTGCCGGCCTCGACGACGACCTCGTTGGTGTCTGCATCGATCAGGTCGCCGACAGCCTTGAGGCCGCGGAAACGCTCGACGTTGAACGGGATGCGCCAGTGGTCGCCGGCGCGCTTGTAGGTGATCTTGTTGTAGAAGGTCGACAGGATCTCCTCGGCATCCATGCCGAGCGCCATCAGCAGCGACGTCACCGGAATCTTGCGGCGGCGGTCGATGCGGGCGTGCACGACGTCCTTCGAGTCGAACTCGATGTCGAGCCACGATCCGCGATAGGGGATGACGCGCGCGGCAAACAGCAGCTTGCCCGACGAGTGCGACTTGCCCTTGTCATGGTCGAAGAAGACGCCCGGCGAACGGTGCATCTGCGAGACGATGACGCGCTCGGTGCCATTGACGATGAAGGTGCCGTTCAAGGTCATGAGCGGCATGTCGCCCATATAGACGTCCTGCTCCTTGATGTCCTTGATCGACTTTGCGCCGGTATCCTCGTCGATATCGAACACGATGAGGCGCAGCGTCACCTTGAGTGGCGCGGCATAGGTCAGGTCGCGCTGACGGCATTCGTCAACGTCGAATTTCGGTGCTTCGAACTCGTACTTCACGAATTCCAGCATCGAGGAGCCGGAAAAGTCGGAAATCGGGAACACCGATTTGAAAACCGCCTGCAGTCCCTCGTCAGGACGCCCGCCCTTGGGCTCCTCGACCATCAGGAACTGGTCATAGGATGCCTTCTGAACCTCGATCAGGTTCGGCATCTCCGCAACTTCCGGAATCTTTCCGAAGAATTTGCGTACGCGTCTGCGGCCATTGAAAGTTTGTGTCTGGGCCATCGTCGCTCCTTAGCTCGATTCTCGGGGCGAGCCTCGCCGCGGCTCGCCTTGCATTCTCGGCCACCTTCGGCGGCGGCCTTTATTTGTTCACCCGCCACCTGTCGGTGGCCGGCCAAAACGGGAGAAAACCCGTTTCCTGAAGGCCGGCTTACGGCCCTCAGGAAAGAGGTTTTCGTACTCTTCGCGTTACGCAGCCTCCCTTCGCGCCAAGGGAGCGGCGGACGGCGCGAAGCCGCCCGCCGATATCAAACGCTTACTTCAGTTCGACCTTGGCGCCGGCTGCTTCCAGCTGGGCCTTGAACTTGTCCGCGTCGGCCTTGGAAACAGCTTCCTTGACCGGCTTCGGAGCCGCCTCGACCAGGTCCTTGGCTTCCTTGAGGCCAAGACCGGTGATGGCGCGAACTTCCTTGATGACGTTGATCTTCTGAGCGCCCGCCTCGGTGAGAACGACGTCGAATTCCGTCTTTTCCTCGACCGGAGCAGCAGCAGCCGCAGCACCGCCGGCGGCAGCAACCGCCACCGGAGCAGCAGCGGAAACGCCCCACTTTTCTTCCAGAAGCTTCGACAGCTCGGCCGCCTCGAGGACGGTCAGCTTCGAAAGGTCGTCTACGATCTTTGCCAGATCAGCCATTGCAATATTCCTTCATGAGGTTCGAACGTGTGTTTGTGATAGCGAGGAACGGCCTCATGCCGCCTCGTCCTTCCGGGCGTAAGCGCCGATGACACGCGCGACCGAAGCCGCAGGCGCATTGACGATCTGGGCGATCCGGGTTGCCGGCGTGGCGATCATGCCAACCAGCCTGGCGCGCAGCTCATCGAGCGACGGAAGTGTGGCGAGTGCCTTCACACCGTCGGCGTTGAGCGAGGTGGTGCCCATTGCGCCGCCGAGAATGACGAGCTTGTCATTTCCCTTGGCGAAATCGGACGCGACCTTCGGCGCCGCAATCGGATCCTCCGAATAGGCGATCAGCGTCTGTCCCTTGAACAGGTCGATGATCGATGCGGAGTCCGTGCCCTGAAGAGCGATTTTGGCGAGACGGTTCTTCGCGACTTTGACGGTGCCACCGGCGACACGCATTTTCGACCGAAGGTCGTTCATTTGCGCGACGGTAATACCGGCGTAGTGGGCCACGACGACTGAACCAGCGCCCGAAAACGCTTCATTCAGGCCCGTGACGAGTTCGCGTTTTTCCGCTCTGTCCACTGCCTATCTCCAGTTGACCCCAATCCTGTTAACGGGAACATTCCCATTACGAGGACAGGTGTCGGGTTGCCTTTTGCCGGCCGGGCCATCCAGTAACGGATCTCCCGAACGACGCTCGAGGATCCTGCCCCCTTTCGCCACACCAGCCGGCAAGCCGAATGGTGCGCAGACAAAAGGCAAACACGGTTCGAACCTTTCATTGGAGCAGTCGCTCCGTTGTCCGGTCTTCACCCGTCTCATGCAGGCCCACATGAATTAAGGCCCCCTTGAACCAAGGCCTGGGGCCGCCCGCAATCTCGGACAGGATGTCCGGAAGCCTTCCGACTTCCGGTACCGGGCCGCCAAGATAAATCGGAGGCCCGGAATTCTGTTTGCGGATCAGCCCTTTAGCGGCAGATCCGAATGGTTCGTATCAGGACGCTGCCAGCGTCGAGACGTCGAGCTTGAGGCCCGGGCCCATGGTCGAGGTGACCGACACCTTCTTGACGTAGTTGCCCTTGGCGCCAGCCGGCTTCGCCTTGGTCACGGCGTCAGCGAAGGCGCGGACGTTCTCTTCCAGCGCCTTGACGTCGAACGAGATCTTGCCGACGCCGCCATGAACGATGCCGGCCTTCTCGACGCGGAACTCGACCGCGCCACCTTTCGACGCCTTGACGGCGGCGGTAACGTCGGTGGTGACAGTGCCGACCTTCGGGTTCGGCATCATGCCACGCGGGCCGAGCACCTTGCCCAGACGGCCGACCAGCGGCATCATGTCCGGCGTGGCGATGCAGCGATCGAAGTCGATCGTGCCCTTCTGGACGATGTCGACCAGATCCTCGGCGCCAACGATATCGGCGCCGGCCGCCTTGGCTTCCTCGGCCTTGTCGCCACGCGCGAAAACCGCGACGCGGACGGTACGGCCGGTGCCGTTCGGCAGGTTGACCACGCCACGGACCATCTGGTCGGCATGGCGCGGATCGACACCCAGGTTCATCGCGATTTCAACGGTCTCGTCGAACTTCACCGAGGACCGGTCCTTGAGCAGCTTCAGCGCATCACCCAAGGCATAGGCCTTGTTGGGATCGATGCCTTCGCGGGTCTTCGATACACGCTTTGCAATCTTTGCCATGATCTCAGCCCACCACTTCCAGACCCATCGAGCGGGCGGAGCCCTCGACCATGCGCATGGCCCCCTCGATATCGGTCGCGTTCAGATCCTTCATCTTCTGCTCGGCGATGGCGCGCACCTTGTCGCGGCCGATCGTGCCGGCCTTGACCTTGCCCGGCTCCTTCGAGCCCGACTTCAGGTTTGCGGCCTTCTTCAGGAAGTAGCTCACCGGCGGCGTCTTCATGACGAAGGTGAACGACTTGTCCTGGTAGTAGGTGATCACGACCGGAACCGGCGATCCCTTTTCCATTTCCTGGGTCTGCGCGTTGAACGCCTTGCAGAACTCCATGATGTTGATGCCGCGCTGACCAAGCGCCGGTCCGATCGGGGGCGACGGCGTCGCCGAGCCCGCGGAAACCTGGAGCTTGAGCTGGCCTGCAATTTTCTTAGCCATCTCTTCCTGCCTTTATCTCATGCCGGCCCCAAATCTGGGCAACACCGGCGGTTGCAGTCTGGTGGTGCGGTTCCTGCAGCGGGCTAAAGCCGCATTCGCCTCCCACCCGTTTTGGCGGCGATTTCCACGCCGCCTCCCTCACCGCCGAATTGGCGACAAGGATTTCGGATCAGCCCTTTTCGACCTGTCCGAATTCGAGATCGACCGGCACGGCGCGCCCGAAGATCGAAACTTCCACCTTGAGCCGCGCCCGCTCCTCGTCCACTTCCTGGACGAAACCGTTGAACGAGGCGAACGGACCGTCCGAGACGCGGATCGCCTCGCCGATCTCGAAAGTGACCGACGGCTTCGGCCGCTCGACGCCTTCCTGCACCTGGTTCAGGATGCGCTGGGCCTCGGCCTCGGTGATCGGAACCGGCTTCGAATCACCCAGGAAGCCGGTGACCTTCGGCGTGTTCTTCACGAGCGAGAACACTGCGTCGGTCAGGTTGGCCTTCAGCAGCACGTAGCCCGGGAAGAACTTGCGCTCGGCATCGACCTTGCGGCCGCGGCGTATCTCGACGACCTTCTCGGTAGGCACCACGATCTGCTCGATGTCAGCGGACAGGCCTTTCTGCTTGGCCTTGTTCTCGATGTCCTCAGCGACCTTTTTTTCAAAGTTCGAATAGGCGTGGACGATGTACCACCGCGCAGTCATTTCAAGGCTTCTCCGTAATCGCCGGACTCAGCGTCCAATGCCCAGAATCTGCTCGACCGCGAGGCCCATGAGCTGATCGGCAGTAAAGAAAAAGATCATCGCGATCACAGCGAACGCCAGAACCATCACCGTCGAGATCATCGTTTCGCGACGCGACGGCCAAGTCACCTTGGCGGTCTCCGCGCGAACCTGCTGGAGAAAGACGAATGGATTTGTGGTTTTCGAAGCCATGTGCCGCTCTGTCTGCAAGACCCGTTGACCGGATCTCCTGGATGATCCCGCTGGCCGGGATGTGCCGCCTGAGCCTGTGTTCGCGCCGAATCAGCGCAATCATTTCGCCCATGCAAATCGGACGCGTAAAGCCGGCTTCCCAGCTCCACGCGTCGCGTGTCTGTTTCGTCTACATAAAACCGATTCTTGATCCACGCAAGTGGCAAGTGTCCGCTTTATGCCAAACGCCGCCTCGGAACCATCCAGTCGTCCCGTTCCGGCTATGGCGCTCTTATGCCTCAAGACAGCTTATATGGCAAGCCACCGCGCGATTTTCAAAAGGTCGATGCGCGGAAGACCAGAAATTTTTCATGAATTGGCCATTTCGAAAAATGGCACGGGCAGCAGGGCTCGAACCTACGACCTGCGGTTTTGGAGACCGCCGCTCTACCAACTGAGCTATGCCCGTATCGCGCGCTGCTATTTCATAAAGCGGACAAGAACTCAAGTCGAGTTTTCAGGCGTGGCCGCGCCGGGCTGCAATCGTCGAAATCCGAGGACCAGCGCCCAGACGCATATCAGAAGTTCGAGGGCAAAAGTCCAATGCAACATGAAGCTCATGACCCAGTTGCGATACATCGCCGGGACCGTGACGAGTTCGAGCGCGCGCCGGTCGAACGGCATTAGCCACATGATAGGCGACGCCACCGAGTCCAGGATCATGTGTATCATTGCGGCGGCAAAGAAGGCGCCGACGGGGGCCAGATATCGCGGATCCCGCCATTTCGTGACCGACACTGCCACAAGGCCAACCGCTGCCCAGAAGAGCGGCCAGTGCGTGACGTAGGCGTGGTGATGGGTTCGTCCGCCATCGACAAAATGGAAATAGACCATGTCGAGGTCCGGGACGACGCTGCCGAGCATTGCCGCCGCCATGATCCCCGATCTGCCGGGCCAACGATTTCCCACGAAAGTACCGAGTATGTAGCCAGCCGAAAGATGAGCGATCAGCATCGTCAAACCTTGTTCATTGCCGAATCGATCGAACGTCGCGGCGGATTGTGGCGCATTCAGGAAGGACTACCCCGCCTCGCCCTATCGCGCTGGGCCGGGGCGTGACTGCGCCTTACAGCTTGACGGCCGCCTCGGCCTGAACCTCGGACGTCGACACGACGCGGCAATTCTGTGGCATTGGCTGCGACTTGCAGATGGTCGGGCCGGTAAATTCATCGGCCGAACCAAGTCCGGTCGTCAGCCCGACTTTCAGCATCATCTCGGGTTCGAGCTGCCGATGGCGCGAGGCCGGCACCGACCGCATCGCCGCCAGCAGACCGGGTCCGACCGCCATATCCCTGAGAAAGGTTTTGACCCGCTGCTCCAACCCGATCGGGTGCACGGTCAACTGCGCGCGAGGACCGACAAGGCGTCTGACACCGCCGGCAAGCATGATCGGACAGGCCGCGCCACACGCGCCGCTCGCATCGATCGTCAGCCCGACATGGACGCCATCCCTGGCGGTGCAATCCGCCTTGTCCGGCTCGCATCCAATGAAGTCCGTCCGCGCAACCGCCACGTCGAGCTTGCGTTCTCGGATCAACCTTCCGGCGGCCAGAGCGCCGAGCACGTCGCCTCCCGGCGAGTTGATCACCACGGGCAGTCGCCGGTCACCGATCGTGTCCAGCAGTTGGCGCAGCCGTTCCGGCGTTTGAGCGCTGATCGTGCCTTCCGCCGAGATCCATTCGGGACAATTGGGATCGCAGAGAAAACTTCTGCCGCGAACCAGGACGAAGCGCATATCGCCAACATCGGCCCGCTGCCCGGTTTCAGGTTCGACCGGCGCGGCGGGAGCGGGCTTGGCGTACGCCACCACGTCGCCGGCCGGCGCCGGTATTTCCCTGCAGTTCGCGGCCACCGGATCGGTGTTGCACAGGGTTGGCGCGGTCAGCAGGTCGACGGCATCCAGGCTGGTCACCAGCTTCGCCTGCAGCATGTCGTAGGGAGCCAGTTGCTGGATGCTGCTGGCCGGCGTGTTCTTCATCGTCTCGAGCACGGCCTGGCCGACGCCCATTTCGTTCAGATAGGCAGCCAGTCTTTTCTCCACCGACTTGCTCATCTCGTAGGTCTTGTAGCTGCCGGCGTTCTTGCGGCCGACGATCTTCTTGCTGAGGATCTTCTTCTTGCCCCCGACCACGCGATAGGTGGTCCGGTACTGCAATTTCGTGCGGATGTAGGTCGTGGTGATCTGATGTACGCCGAGAAAGGCCCATTGCCCGACGACGCGCTTGATGCCGCCGGCAAGCATCAGCGGACAGGCTGAATTGCAGATGGCGCTGCTGGCATAGGCATTGCCGAAATAGCGAGCGCCCTTGCCGTCGTTTTCCTTGCAGCCCTTGGCATCGGGCTGGCAGCCGGTGAACCGGGTTTTGCCGACCGCGATATCGAGCTTGTTCTTGCGGAGCAGCCGGCCAAGCGCCAGCGCCGCTTCGACGTTGCCGCCGGGAGAATCCACGACAACGGGCAGTTTTCGGCCACCAAGCCCCTTGAGCGTGCGTTTGAACAGGGCCGGCGTGCCGGCCTCTATCGAGCCTTCAGCCGATATCCATTCCGGGCAGGTCGGTTCGCAACCAGGCGCGCTGCTGCGGACGACGACAAACCGCATCGTCGGACCAAGATCCGGCGCGGATTTTTTGGTGTTCGCCGCGAAGGCAGCGTGTCCCATGACCAGGAACGACGCCAGCAAGATCATCCCAAGCATCCACCATGCCTGGCCATTCAGACGGTGCCATGGAACCATTCGGGCAAGTCCCCCGCAATGCAATCTATACTAGTTCAGCTTTGCCGGCTTGCAACAGCGTTTTGCGACGATGGCGCAAGCGCCGGCCGTACCCAAAAAAGTATGCCGGCCGTATCCAAAAGCGAGACGGGCGGCCCGAAGACCGCCCTTCGAGGTAGGGCTTTGGGTATTTCAACGGCTACGGCTTTGGTGTGAATTGTGCGTCAACCTTGAGCGCCGATACCGCCGGGCAATTTTGCGGCCTCGGTTCGGTTTTACAGACAGTTGGCCCCACCAAATGGTTCGCCGATTCAGGTCCCGTCGTCAGTCTCATCGTCAACATTGTGCCGGGTTCGAGCCGGAGCCGGTTGCGCTTATAATCGAAGCGGTCGAGCGGCATCGGCGGAAACAGATGCTGCCTGACCGACATTTCCGCAAGATAAGAGCGTATCCGCTCCGCGAATGCCAGTGATTGAACGCTGACTGGCACCTTGGGGCCCACGAAACGTCTGACGCCCCCAGCAAGCATGATCGGACAGGCGGCATCGCACCCCGCACCTAAATCGGTCGCGACACCAGGATAGAACCCATCCGGTGGCGCGCACCCTTTGTCCTGCGGCTTGCACCCGGTAAAATCGGTGCGCGCAATCGCGACGTCAAGTTTGCGGTCGCGGATCAATCTTCCCATGGCAAGGCGCTGAGCAAATCGCCTCCCGGCGAACTCACGATCAACGGCAGACGCCGGCCGCCGACGGTATCGAGCAATTGGCGAAATATCTTCTGCGAATCGGGCGTGATCGTGCCTTGCGCTGCAATCCATTCGGGACAATCGAGACCGCATTTCGGATCGCTGCTCCGGACCAGGACGAAACGCATCGAATTGTCGACCGGCGCTGGACGGGCCGACGGAGTGGCTGGAACGGCCCCTCGGACGGCCACCACTGCCGTCTTGGCCGGCTTGGCATTCGCAGGGACCTCCCTGCAGTTTGCCGGCGCCGGGCTCCGCCGGCATATGCCCGCCAGCGCAAGTATGTCGAGGGTGTCCCTGCTGGTGACCAGCTTCATCGTCAGCATGTCGTCGAGGGCGATCTGCCGGATATCACTGGCAGGCGTGGCCTTCATTGTGTCGAGCACGCCCCGCCCGACCCCCATCTCCCTGAGATAGGCCGAGATCTTTCTCGAAAACGCCTTGCTCATTTTATAGGTCTTGTAGCTCTCGCCTTGAGTGATGGTCTCCGTGGTGACCCGATATTTTTTGCCACGGATGGTTTGATAGGTGGTTCGAAAATGCCGTGTTGAGGGGAAATACGTGGTGGTGATCTGATGAACACCCAGATAGGCCCAGCTGCCCGCCACGCGGCGGACGCCTCCGGCAAACATCAGCGGACAGGCGGAATTGCACATGGCGCCACCGTCGGACGCGACGCCGAAATAGGCTACGCCTTTGCCGTAGCTGGCCCCGCAACCCTCCATCCCCGGCCAGCAATCGGAAAACTCGGTCTTACCGATGGCGATGTCGAGCCTGTTCTTGCGTATTATGCGACCGAGCTGGAGCGCAGCGTCGACATCACCGCCAGGGGAATTGACGATAATCGGCAGTTTGCGAGTGCCGAGCTTTTTCAGTACCCGCTTTAGTAGAGCCGGCGTGCCGGCTGCGATGGCGCCTTCTGCTGAAATCCATTCCGGACAGTTGGGCTTACAGCCGACTGCACTGCTGCGGGCAATGATGAACCGCATCTCCGAAAAACCATCGGACGAACTGCCCGGAAGGTACCATGACTTCGGATCCCATGTCCTAGGATCGGACACATCCTCGGCTTTCGCGGCAAAGGCAGCCATCACGATTGCGACTACCGGCGCCAGGCGAACCAGCCCGCGCCACCACCCGGCCATACTGCTTAAACGGCGTCCCCAGACCACGCTTGGCAAAAGCCCCCTCGATGCAACCTATAATAGTGGCGGCGGTGGTGCTTGCAATAGCTTTGAAACGACCGCGCAAAATTGTTCTGCGTGGAGCCAGTAAACGAAGAAGGGCGGCCCGAAGACCGCCCTTCCCTGTCGATCCGGCGGATGCCGGTATCGATTACTCTTTGATGGTGACGACGATGCCGGCACCGACGGTGCGGCCGCCTTCACGGATGGCGAAGCGCAGCTTCTCT